>JAMOZS010000079.1 GCA_023667765.1 Roseburia sp.
CACACAGATTTCCATGCTCTGAAGGGAAAAATACAGCTGTTCTGTTGTCACCGGATGGCTGAACCATACTGCCGCCGCCAGAAGAAAGCCTGTCATGCAGAGCCTTTCCCCTCCCGAAGCCTGCTCCCACAGAAATAAAAAGGCTCCTGCCGCCATCACCAGGCAAACCAATGTCATCAGTCCTGCATAATAGGGATTAAAGGATATCGTTCCCAACAGCCACTTCAGTCCCACAAGTCCCTGCCTCCCCGTTTCCAGCCAGCCACGGTAAAATCCCTCCCCCATATTTATCATATTTTCCGTATCAATGCCGATAATACCGGAATTCAGCTTCGAGCCATGAACCAAAAAAACAAACAACCCCATTACCATCATGCGGCTGCTATATTTTCTCACTGTTTCTGCCATAAATATCCTTTCCTTTCCTATTTGCATTATACAGAAAATAGGGACAAAAAGCAATTTATTTGTTTTATATGCGCCCATCCTGTGTTAAGATATAATTACTGTTCCTACTCACAGGAATAAAGAACAAAAAAAGGAGTACGCAGGCGATACATGCCTGCCCATCATATCAATGAAGGATTCATCCAGGAAAGCTCAGGCCTCCGGTTCCAAAACAGAATATATCATTGTTGTTTTCTATTTCCTGCTTTATCTGACAGCTGCCCTCTCTCTGGTATTAAAGCAGCCCTTCGGTAATCCTCCCGATGAATACAACCGATATCTCATCCCTCAATATATTGCCCGGCATGGAACGCTGCCCAACGGTTATGACGAAGCCATCCGTATCGGCGGTTATGGCTTCTCATACGCTTTTCAACCTATTCTGCCCTATATGATTCAGGGGTATTGCATGAGACTCATCAGTCTGTTTCAGCCTTCCGACGCCGCTTTACTTCTGACCGCAAGGCTTGTAAATCTGCTTTTCGGCCTGGTTATGGCTCTATTTGTCCTGCTGTTGTCAAGACAGTGGTTTAGGGATAAGCGGCTGCAGTATTTGTTTTGTTTTCTGGTAACTTTGATGCCCCAAAGCATTTTTGTACACACCTATGTGAATACGGACTCCTGCTGTATGATGTCCATTGCCATCATGCTCTATGGTCTGACTCTGGGCATAAAAGAACATTTCAGCTATAGAAGCTGTATCCTGCTGTCCATAGGAATTATCTTCTGCGCTCTTTCCTATTATAATGCATACGGCTTTATCTTAAGCAGCATTCTGTTATTCACGGCATATTTCATAAAGGCCAGACCTACTCCGGCTTCCTCCGCCAAGGGCGGCAGCGCCTATGTCGTCGAATGGCAAAGCCTTCTCAAAAAAGGAGGCTTTATCAGTCTTCTCGTATTGGCGGGAATCAGTTGGTGGTTTATCAGAAGCGCCTTATTGTATGACGGTGATATTCTGGGACTCACCGCCCGAGATAAATGTGCGGCTCTTTACGCCCTGCCCCAGTTTCACCCCGATACGCGAATCACCTGGGAAAGCCAGGGCTTTTCCATATGGGAAATGCTTGTTCAGTCAGACTTTATCAGCCTGTCCACCTTAAGCTTTATCGGTATCTACGGGCCCATGACAATCGTCACATCCATCTGGATTTACCGCTTTTACAAGCTGTTTTTTATTTCCGGCCTGTTGCTCTCTGTTCTTTGGCCTGCCTCCTTCCGGACAGCCGGAGGGAAAAAAGCCGCCCTATCAGGGGAAAAACATCATCGCCCGGTTTACAGAGCCTTTGTCCATGCAAATATGATATTTTGCATCCTTATGCCTATCCTGTTAAGCATTTACTATTCCTACAGCACAGACTATCAGCCTCAGGGACGCTATCTCCTTCCCATGTTGATTCCCTTCTGCTATTACTGTACCCGCGGTTTCGAAAAGCTGTTTTTGTCCTTCTGTGCAAAAAAACCTGTGAGGTCATCGAAGATCCTCACAGGCTTAAGTTTCATACTGATTCTTCTCATCATTCTTTCACTTTTTGTAACGATTTTCGGATATGCCTATCCCTACTACGAGGCCAATCCTATCGCACCATAGCCAAAGCTTATTCCTTAACGCCACCAATGGTCAGACCGGTTACGAAATATCTCTGTAAGAAAGGATACAGACAGATAATCGGCAACATGGTAACCACCGTAGCTGCGGAACGAATGGTAACCGGTGTAATGGCCGCATTGGCTGCCCCTGCCTCACTTGCGGAAGCGGCGCTGCCGCTCTGCTGCATAACGGAAGATAACAACTTCATCAGCTCATACTGCAATGTCGTATATTCCGTCTTTAAACGATTATACAACATTGCGTCAAACCAGGAGTTCCACTGGCCTACCGCCACAAACAATACCACCGTTGCATATACCGGCTTACACAGGGGAGAAATAATTCTCATAAAAATAGTCATATATCCCGCGCCGTCCAGCTGTGCGGATTCCTCCAGGCTATCCGGCAGACCCAGCATATAGGTACGCAGCACCAGCATATTCCATGCGCTAATCATTCCGGGAACCACATACACCCAGAAGGTACCGGTCAAGCCCAGATTTCTATACAACAGGAAAACCGGAATCATACCGCCGTTCACATACATGGTAATTACCCAGAACAAAGAAAGCTGGGATTTAAACAGGAAACGCTTACGGCTGACCACATAAGCCAACAACGCATTTACCACCAGCGCCGAAGCCGTACCGATAATGGTTCTTGCTACAGTAATTTTAGCGCCGGTAATCAAATTCTGCATGCCAAACACTGTCTGATAGTTCTTAATGGCAAACTTCCGGGGCCACAGATAAATTCCACCGCGCACTGCATCAATACCATCGTTAAAGGAAATAGCAACTGTATTCAGCACCGGATACAATGTAACAATGACGAAGGCAATCATAAACAGAGAATTTAGTATGGTAAATACCTTACTCCCTGTAGAGCTTTTTACTTTCTTTTTGTTCATTTTCCTTCACCTCCTAGAACAGTCGCTCTTCACCGGCACGTTTCGCCAGTGCGTTACTCACCACAATCAACGCGATACTTACGGCGCTCTTAAAGATACCCGCCGCAGTACCAAGAGAGAAGTCGTTCTGACTGATACCCCATCTCAAAACGTAAATATCAATGGTATCGGACACGCTCTTTACCAAACCGTTACCCAACAGATACTGCACCTCAAAACCGGCATTCAACACATTACCGATATTCATCAGAAGCAAAATCATAATCGTGGGCTTTATACCCGGAAGGGTTATGTAACGGATTTTCTGCAGTCTGCTGGCACCATCGATAGATGCGGCCTCATACAGGCTGGGGTCTATTGCAGTAATCGCAGACAAATAGATAATTGCATTCCAACCGGTCTCCTTCCAGCAGTTGGCAAATGCCACAATGGGCCAGAAATATTTAGGAAATGCAAAGAAATTGATTGCCTGGTCAATAATATGCGCTCTTAATAATAAATCATTGATGATACCCGTGCTTGACAAAGCATCATGCAAAATACCCGTTACAATAATCCAGGAAAGGAAGTGGGGCAGATAGGATATCGTCTGCACCGTCTTCTTGGCAATTGTCGAACGGATTTCATTTAACAGAACCGCGAATAAAATCGCCATAACTGTAGTTGTCAACAGATTCAATGCACCCATACAGAAGGTATTTCTGATAACTCTGATAAAGGTTGCATCCTCAAACAAAAACTTAAATTTAGCCAGCCCCACAAACTGAGAATGAAGCAAACCGTTCTTCGGCTTGTAATTCTGAAAAGCCATTATCCAGCCGGTCAGGGGCCAATAGTAAAATATAACGCCATAAATTGTCACAAAGAGAGAAATAATCAACAATGTTTTCTGTCTTTTTATCTCTTTCCATGTAATTTTTTTATCTTTTTTCACTTTTACAACTTCCTGAGCCATTGCACCACTCCTATCTTGCCGTTAAAGAAGGCAGCAACAGTCTTCGTTATGGAATACCTATTGCTGCCTTTCTCGTGCAAATATTTTAGAACTTCACAGTTTCCGTTTCTGAAGCTTACTTATAAGTATCCAGAATTGCCTGCATCTCAGCAAGGAAATCCTCAGGCTTACAAGCGCTGTAAACGCCCATGTACTCTTCCCATGCAGCATCGAAATCGGAAGCCATAACTACCTTAGGCAGGTACTCATGCTTAATTTCACCCATCTTTGCCCAGGCAACACCACCGGGAGTCTCGGTAGTAAAGTTGTTGGAATAGCTGTACATCGGGAACCAAGGGCCATTTGTCTCAACTACAGAACCAATCATATCAGGATAGTTGTTTGCGCCATAAGCTGCAAAACAATCCTTCAAAGGCTGAGCCATATCCAACTGGAACTCAGAAGGCTGCTCCTCAGGCTTGTTAGCGTTCTTGCCGTCGCGGCTGGTACCCTTCCACTGAAGCATATAGGAATACTGGCAACGATGAGACGCCTGATAAGAAGTATCGGACCAGTTCATTCTCTGCTCGTCGGTACGATAGAACAGACCGCTGTCATCTACAGAGTAGTCCACATCCTTAACGCCCCAGAATCTCAAATCATGAAGCTCCTGATCCATAGCACAGTCAACAAGGAACTTGAAAGCCTTGTCAGGGTCTGCGCAGT
This sequence comes from Roseburia sp., assembly GCA_023667765.1. GTDB lineage: Bacteria > Bacillota > Clostridia > Lachnospirales > Lachnospiraceae > Acetatifactor. Next base: position 4,609 of record JAMOZS010000079.1, read on the forward strand.
CAACCGTAATAGCAACACCGGATGCCTGGTTTACAGTGTCATCATAAGTATGCCATCTGTTATCCATGCCAGCTTCCGTGGTCAGTCCAAGAGGCACATAGTTGCAACCCTTAACATCCAGACCCTGCTGCTTGAATACATCATTTACGGTATAAGCGAAATCCCACCACTGGTCAACCATACCAAGTACACGGCCGGTAGACAGCTTTGCAATATACTCATCATAGGTCTGAGTAAAGCTCTCGGGATCTACGAAGCCCTTGTTGTACTCTTCGTTCAGCTTCTGCAGATACTTCTTGGTATCCTCGGAAGTGTTGTAATCGCCGATGGTCAAAGTTGCCTTGTCAACAAGCACGGAACCGTCATTGGGATAACCGGCCAGGAACTGACCTGCATTCTCCAGACAGAAATATCTCCAGTCCTCACACAGAATGGTGTATGCAATATTTGCAGTACCGTCCTCCATGGTAGGATTGGCAGCCATGTAATCCTCCAGTACCTTGAAGTAATCATCCATGGTCTGGATATCCGGATAACCGGCCCACTCAAGAACTCTTGCCTGAATCCAGAAGCACTCATCATTATGAGTAGTGTCCATGCTCTTGCCCAGGGTGTTTCCGAAAGGATTAATCCAGTAGATATGACCGTCGGGCTGGCGGAACTTCTCCCACTCGTCAGCGGTAAACCAGGTCTCCTTGAACTCAGGATACTGGTCAATGTAGTCATCCAAAGGTATCAGAGCGCCTGCATCCACCAGAAGAGCCATATCATCACTGTCGATGTAGTCAGGATACTCGCCGCCTGCAATCAGAGTACCGGTTGCCTCAGCTGCGGTCTGGCCGGTAAGCCAGGTCTCCTTAATCTTTACGCCCCATTTCTCTGCAATCATCTGAGCGATTTCGTTATCGTCATTGATTTCAGAACCGGGCATGGTAATGAACATGGTAAAATCGGTCACTTCCACGGGTTCGCTTCCCTGGTTCTCCTCTCCTCCCTCGTTAGAAGCAGCCTGGCTGGTGCTTTCGCTGCCACCATCGCTGGATGCGGGAGCAGAAGCTTCGCTGCTCTCACCACCGTTTCCGCCGCAGCCGGCAAATACCGACAACACCATAGCGGAAGCAAGCAGTAATGATGCTACTTTCTTTTTCATTTTTTATCCTCCTTTATATATTTTGCAGCAATGTATAGATTGCTTACCCCTTTATTTTATATGAGTTTCATAAATTTACAACCTGACAAAGCATAGAAAAAAGCCCGACAAATTATAGTTGCACAATGTTTTCTATAATTTGTCGGGCTTTTTTCGTCATTTTGCCAATATTATTTTGTCTGCTTTCGGAATTTTGCCGGAGTACAGCCCTTCAAACCGATAAATTTATTAATAAAATAGTCAATGTCCCTGTATCCTACCTCCTCCGCAATCTCATATACCTTCTTGTCTGTCTTAAGCAAAAGTCCTGCCGCTTCCTCGATTCGAATCCGGTTCAGATAATCCTTGAAGGATTCTCCATACTGCTTTTTAAAAATCTGTCCCAGATAAGCGGCATTCACAAAATACTTTTTACCCAAATCCTTTAAGGTCAGATTCTCTCTGAAATTCTCCTTTAAATCTGCCTCTATCTTTCCCAGCATCCCTTTGCTCTGATTCCCGCGAAGCTGCGCCAGATAATCCCCATACTCCAGCAATAGCCGAATCATATTCTTACCCTCTTCCAGATTCAGCTGTTCAAAGGTATTCTCACCGATAAAGCGGAAAACCTCCTGCTGATTCACATTCTCGTCCTGCTCCGAGGCCAGATGGATGAGCTCAAACATCAGATAATTCACCACCATATTGATGACCTGCTCGTCCGTCTGCTTCAGCTCCTCCAGAATCTGTCTTGTCCCCTCCTCTATTTCCGCCTTCTCATTTACCGCAATGGCATGAATCAGCTCGTCTATCTTATGTTTTTTTACCTTTTTATCGGTAAAGCTCCAGTTCCTGTTTTCCTCGCTGCGAATTTCAAAGCCCTGAAAAGAGCGCTCCATCAGCACCGTCTTTCCTGATTCGGAAAGCTTTTCCAGAGACGCTACTTTATTGCCCACCGTCACCTGTATGGAAAAGCCCACGCTCCCCACCAGCCCGTTTTTCAGCCGCACCAGGTATTCCTGCTCCGAGAGGCCTTCCGCCGCATCCAGCAGTTCTTCGCTGTAGATGATGCCCACATCATAGCTTCCCTCCTTTAAAGACACATCGAAGATACACCGGTATTCCTCTCCCGGAAACAGTCTGAGGCATTCCTGATACAGCTCTCTCTGATTCTTACGCTTGTCCGGCTCGGATAGTTCCCGAATATCCTTCCCCTGGGGATTCAGCTCCACGCAGATATAGCGGCAGCCATGACATTCCCCCAGATACTGTTTGACATAAGCTATATTGTCCTCGTCATACTTTCCGAAAATCACCGGTATGATATTCCGGGAAAAAACTTCTTTTTCCTTCAAAGAGTCATCCAGCTTTTTCTTTTCACTCTGCTCGTGCATCTTTCTCACCCGCCCAAGAATCATCAGCAGCTCGTCTCTGTCCACGGGCTTGAGCATATAGTCCAGACATTCGTTCAAAAGCGCCGTACGCACATAATCAAAGTCACTGTAACCGGAAAGAATCACAAAATAAGCATCGGAGAGCTTTTCCCTGCGAACCTTCTCCAGAAATTCCAGTCCCGTCATCTGAGGCATTTTTATATCCGCAATGACCAGATGGGGCTGCTCCCTCTTTAAAACCTTCAGAGCTTCCCTCGCATTCGATACCTTGCCTACGATTTCAAAGCCTTCTCCCTCCCAGTCAATCATCATTGCCAGGCCCTGCAATATAAATGGCTCATCATCCACCAGTAATACTTTCAGCATATCCTCTTCTCCATTTTAAATCCGACCTTTAACGAAGCTTCATCTGTTCCGCCGCCGCAAGCGGAATCACTATGGTTACCAGCGTGCCAACTCCCCGCTCGCTTTCCAGTTCGAAACGAACCTGCTCCTCACTGTACATTTTCAGTCGAAGAGCCGCATTCAGAATACCGATTCTGCGGTTTTCCTGCAGCTTCTCTATCTTTACCTGATTCATTTCCTGCAGAAACTTCCGGCACTTCTGCTCCGACATGCCGTTTCCCGTATCCTCCACCTCCAGAATAAGAGCCTCCTCGTCCCTGGATATCCGTACGAATACCCAGCCCGGAGTCGCCTTATTTTCTATTCCATGGACACATGCATTCTCCACAAAGGTGACCAGCGTAAGCTTCGGAAGCCTGTAATCCTCACAGTCCTGCGCCACATGGATCTCATATCTGAGCCTGTCCCCAAAACGATATTTCTGAAGCTCCAGATAGGCCTCAATAAAACGTATCTCATCCCTGATTTTAACGGAATCGTTTCCCCATTCCACATTCTGACGCTGCATCAGGGCCAGCTTTTCCACCATGTCTGCGGTCTCATATTCCCTTTTTATGACGCTGTGCATCCGTATACTCTCTAACGCATTAAACAGAAAATGAGGATTAATCTGACTGTGAAGCGCCAAAAGCTCCGCCTTCTGTCTGGCAATATTCATCTCCTGCCTTTTTAAACGGTTTTTATACTCCGTCTCAATCAGCTCATTGATTCGCTCCGCCATATTATTATAGCTTTCCATCAATTCGCTGATTTCATCCCTGCCGCTCACCTCAGAAACCGGATACAATTCATTCTTACCTCCGTTGGCAAAAACCTGCTCCAGCTCCTTCAATCTCCGGGTAAAGGACAGGTTTATGAGATTCATAAGAGCAAAGGGCAGCAACAGATTCAAAGCTACCATAAACAGTAAAATCGGCCAATTGCGCACCACCGTGTCCAGATAATTCATCTTTGGAGGCATCACATAAATATCCCAGTTTCTGCCGTACACATTCATCATTGTGTGAACCCCTGCCCTGTGCCGCTCCTCTGTCCCCATAAGGTCAAAATCTACATAAGGTCCCCCTCTTCCGTCATTTGAAAACAAAATCCTGTTGTCGTCACAGACATAGAGCAGGCAGGAGTATTTAGTATTGATAATGCCACGCAGCAGCCTGCTGTAATTCAGCTCCAGCTTCATAACCGACTTTCCCGCGCCCATATGGTAATAATCCATCCTCCGCACCAGATAAATACTGCGCTGTCTCTGCCAGTTCACTTTTTCAAAATCCGTAAAGGCCAGCGTCTCTTCTTTACTCTGCTGCAGCTGTAAATACCACTCCTCCTGCTCCGCATTCTGTACTCTCTGAAAGTATCCTCCATCCACAATACCGGGATTATCCCCATAGATGACCAGATGATACATATCGCTGTTCATGCTCACCGTATACAGAGAATCCCGGATAAACTCCACATGCTTGGAATAATAATCCAGGGGATTCTCAAATTTCTCTTCTATAAATTCATTGACAAAGCGATTCCGATAGATATTCTGCATCATAACAACCGCCGATTCAACGGAATCACTGAGGGTATATTTCACAGAATCGGCGACATTATTCATCTCCTGAATACCCGCCTGTCTATCCGCCTGAACCATAATGCCGATAATGATGCCGTCTGTTATAAAAAGCGGTAAAATAATACAGAAAATCTGCATGATTAACAGCTTTTTACTCAGGCTCAACCGATTCAGTTGCTCTAACAGAAAATTCTTCCTTTGTCCTTTTTTCATTCCCCTAAATGATGATACACACCATTCCGCCATTTGAATCATTTACTATTTTTTGCATTGTATCCTGCAGCTTTTGCTGGCTTTCCTCGCCAATTCCCGCTATTTTTGCAGTAATTCCGTCACCAACCAGCTGTTCCACCGTCTTTCCAAAAATATTGGTATCCCAAATGCCATTTTCATTATCCGCCTCATTTATGTAAGTAACCAAATCCTCCGCCTGCTCTTTCGTGCCTACGATAGGCGCTATCTCCGTCTCGATATTCGCCCGTATCATATGGATGGAGGGACTGACTGCCTTAATTTTTACACCGAATTTATTGCCATGCTTTATCAGCTCCGGCTTATCCAGCACAATCTCCTCCTTATCGGGCGTCACCACCCCGTAACCCTTCATGCGTACCGCGCTTACCGCCTGAAGCACCTTATGATACTCCTGCTTCATGGTCGCAAATTCCTTCAGCTTGTTAATCAGCTGATATTCATCCTCCACCTGCTCACCCACAAGCTCCGTGAGCATTCTGTAATAATATGCTTCATCCACATCCAGTGAAACAGGAATCACCCCGTCCGACAGCCGTATCTTATCCAGCTTACAGCGCCTGATATACTCGCCCGTAAGCTCCAAAGGCTTCTCCACCGCAT
>JAMOZS010000007.1 GCA_023667765.1 Roseburia sp.
GTATGTAATACCTCCATTTCCGACGCGGAGGTGGAATACCAGGAGCAGGCGGGTCATTTCTGGCATATCAAGTATCCCTTGATAGAGGAGGATGGCAGCGTCAGCACTACGGAGTTTCTTACCTTTGCCACTACCCGTCCCGAGACGATGCTGGGCGATACGGCTGTGGCAATCCATCCTGAGGATGAGCGTTATCAGCATCTCATCGGCAGAAAGGTTATGCTGCCCCTGATGAACAGAGAGATTCCCATTGTCACGGATACTTATGTGGACAGAGAATTCGGTACGGGCGTGGTAAAAATTACGCCGGCGCATGACCCCAATGACTTTGAGGTGGGCAGACGCCATAATCTGCCGGTTATCAATGTGATGAATGACGATGCCACCATCAATGAAAACGGCGGCAGATACGCGGGGATGGAGCGTTATGAGGCCCGCAGGGAAATTGTTGAGGACCTGGATAAGCTGGGACTGCTTGTGAAGATTGAGGACTATTCTCATAACGTAGGCACCCATGACCGCTGTAAGACCACCATTGAGCCCCTGGTAAAGGAACAGTGGTTTGTGAAGATGGAGGAGCTGATTAAGCCGGCTGTGGAGGCCGTAAAAAAAGGAGATATTAAGCTGATACCCGAACGCATGGAAAAAACCTATTATAACTGGACGGACAATATCCGCGACTGGTGCATCAGTCGGCAGCTGTGGTGGGGACACAGGATTCCTGCCTATTACTGCGATAAATGCAATGAGGTGACTGTGGCCTCGGAGATGCCGAAAATGTGTCCGAAATGCGGCTGTGAGCGCTTAAGTCAGGACCCGGATACGCTGGATACCTGGTTCTCTTCCGCACTTTGGCCCTTTGAGACGCTGGGATGGCCGGATCAGACCGAGGATTTGAAATATTTCTATCCTACGGATGTGCTGGTGACCGGCTATGACATTATCTTTTTCTGGGTCATTCGTATGATTTTCTCGGGCTTTGAGCAGATGGGAGAAAAGCCCTTTCAGACGGTGCTGTTCCATGGTCTTGTGAGGGACGCTCAGGGACGCAAGATGTCCAAGTCTCTGGGCAATGGCATTGATCCGTTGGAGATTATCGAGCATTATGGCGCAGATGCGCTGAGGCTTACGCTGATTACCGGCAATGCTCCGGGAAACGATATGCGCTTCTATTATGAGCGTGTGGAGAACAGCCGCAATTTTGCGAATAAGGTGTGGAATGCTTCCCGATTCATTATGATGAATAGGGAGGCGGCTCTGGAAAAGACAGGAAGGGGTATTGCCGAGCCTGACGTGAAGGAACTGCAGCCTGTGGATAAGTGGATTTTATCCAGGCTGAACACATTGGTTCAGGATGTCACCGATAATATGGAGCATTTTGAACTGGGGATTGCGGTGCAGAAGGTGTATGATTTTATCTGGGATGAATTCTGCGACTGGTATATCGAGATGGTAAAGCCCAGACTGTATAATACGGACGATGCCTCCAGCCAGAATGCGGCCCTTTGGACCTTAAAAACGGTGCTTACGGATGCCCTGAAGCTGCTGCATCCCTATATGCCATTTATTACGGAGGAGATTTTCTGTACGCTTCAGAGCGAAGAAGAGTCTATTATGATAAGCAGCTGGCCGGTATACAAAAAAGAACGCAGCTTTGCGAAACAGGAGAAAGATATTGAGATTATCAAGGAGGCTGTCCGCGGGATTCGTAATGTGAGAAGCGAGATGAACGTAGCTCCCAGCCGCAGGGCCAGTGTCTTTGTGGTAAGCGAGGATGAGGATATTTTAAATACCTTTGAGGAGGGCAGACTGTTCTTTGCCTCTCTGGCTTATGCAAATGAGGTGACAATGCAGCGCGATAAGACCGGTATTGCCCGGGATGCGGTATCGGTGGTGATTCCCGGCGCTACGCTCTATATTCCCTTTGCGGAGCTGGTGGATATCGCTCAGGAAATCGAAAGACTTAAGAAGGAGCAGAAACGCCTGGAGGACGAGCTTGCCAGAGTAAACGGCATGCTTTCCAATGAGCGTTTTATCTCCAAGGCCCCCGAGAGCAAAATTGCCGAGGAGAAGGGAAAACTGGAAAAGTATACCCGCATGATGGAGCAGGTACACACAAGACTTGCTCAGCTTAGTTAAACAGGGGATTCAAAGACAGGCTAATTGAGGCGGTAGTATGAAGCATCGGACTGAGATTACAAATTATGAGGAAGCGGTGGAATATCTTTTGGATATTCCACGCTTTAACGGTAAAAATACCATGGAGGACACCAAAGCTTTTTTGCAGAAGCTGGGGAATCCCGATAAGAAGCTGCGGATTATTCATGTGGCGGGCACAAACGGCAAGGGGAGCGTCTGCGCCTATCTGCGGTATATACTGGAGGAGGCGGGATACACCACAGCCGTTTTTACCTCGCCCCATCTTGTGGATATCCGGGAGCGTTTTCTGATAAAGGGGGAATGGGTGTCCCGGGAGGCCTTTCTGGATGCCTTTTGGCAGGTATCCGATATGCTTGAGGAGAACGGATATCATCCCAGCTTTTTTGAGTATCTGTTTTTTATGGCAATGCTGTTATTTGTCGGTGCAAACCCGGATTATTGTATTCTGGAAACCGGTCTGGGAGGCAGGCTGGACGCCACGAATGCGGTGTCAAAAAAGGAGCTTGCCGTCATAACCCGGATTGGCCAAGATCATACGGAATATCTGGGAGATACGCTGGAGCAGATTGCCGGGGAAAAGGCGGGCATCATGAAGCAGGGGGCGCCGGTAATCTTTACGGATTTTGACAGGGGAATCAGTGACGTTTTTTGCAGACGGGCAAAGCATCTTGGCGTAAGAGCATATCCTGTGTCGAAAAAGGACTATGCTTTCTTAAATTTTAATAATAAAAGCATTGATTTTTCTTTGCACTCTGAGTATTATGGATATATTAGGCTTACTTTGCATACGCAGGCGCGTTATCAGATGGAGAATGCGGCGTTGGCCGTACGGGCCGTTGAGGTATTGAATCCGGAGAGGGGGATTTCGGCTGACCGGCTTAAGAGTGGAATTGGCAAATGCTTCTGGCAGGGCAGAATGGAGGAGATTCTGCCGGAGGTTTATGTGGACGGTGCGCACAATGCAGACGGCGTCAGAGCCTTTATAGAGACAGTGGCACAGGATGGCTGGCAGGGGGAGAGGATATTGCTGTTCGGTGTGGTAAAGGATAAAGATTATCGGAATATGGCGGCACAGCTGGCGGACTCCGGATTGTTTCAGCATATTGCCCTGGTATCGCCGGAAATCGGCCGGGGACTTGGAGTGGAGGAGCTGTATCGTATCATGATACATTGTTTTGAGAGTGGCGAGGCGGCTAAGACGGGCTGTGCGAGCTACAGAAGGGTAAGGGACGCTCTGGAGGATTTGATTGGGCGTCAACAGAAGAATCAGCGAATTTATATTGCAGGCAGTCTTTATTTGGTAGGAGAAGTAAAGGAATTGGTTAAATATGATTAATTTTGAAGAGGAACTAAAGAAATTTCATCCCAGCCTTGAGGTGGAGGATGCAGAGGAAGCGATTTACAACCAGGATTTGACGGATATGGCGGATTTACTGGTGAAGATGATAAAGGAAGCGGAACAGGGAGAGGACATTCAACAATAGGAGGTTAGGCATGTTTTGTTATAATTGCGGCTGCCATTTGTCGGAACATGATTTTTGTACTGCCTGCGGCGTGGATGTGTCTCTTTACAAACGGATTATAAGGGTTTCCAATACCTTCTATAATATGGGGCTGGAAAAAGCTCAGGTACGGGATTTATCAGGGGCTGTGAACAGTCTGCGGCAGAGCTTGAAGTTTAATAAGAATAATATTGAGGCCAGGAATCTTCTGGGACTGGTTTATTTTGAGATGGGAGAGGTAGTGGCGGCTCTGAGCGAGTGGGTTATCAGCAAGAACCTGCGGCCGGACAAAAATATCGCGGACAACTATATTGAGATGGTACAGTCCAATGCGGCCAGGTTGGATTCCATCAATCAGACTATCAAAAAGTATAATCAGGCATATGCCTATTGTATACAGGACAGCAAGGATTTGGCCATTATACAGCTGAAGAAGGTGTTGTCCCTGAATCCGAAATTTATCCGTGCGCATCAGCTGCTGGCGCTTCTGTATATGGATTCGGAACAGTGGGAGAGGGCAAGAAGAGAGCTCACAAGATGTATCCGTATTGACCGCAATAACACGTTGAGCCTGCGCTATCTGCAAGAGGTAGAGATGATGCTGGCTCCTGAGGAGGCGGACAGGCAGTCAGGGAAGCGCAAGGGCAAAAACGAGGACGTCATACGTTATCAGAATGACAACGAGGTCATTATACAGCCGCTGAATGTGCGGGAGACAAAAAGCTCCGGGATAGGCACCATTATCAATATCGGAATCGGATTGGTGATAGGCGCCGCAGCCATGTATTTTCTGGCAGTTCCCGCAGCCCGGACGGAGGCCCGCAACAAAGCCCAGGAGGAAGTGGTGAGCCTGGGAAATCAACTGGACAGCAAAACCTCCCAAATAAAGGATTTAGAGACGCAGATAGCCAATCTGCAGGGGCAGAATGCCAATCTGGCCGATGAATTAAACGGATATGAGGGCGCCGGCGGCACCCTGCAGACCATAGACAGTCTGCTGACCGCAGCCGCCACCTATCTGGAGACAGAGGATTTGCAGCAGACTGCTGTCAATCTGGAGGCTATCGCCCAGAGCGTCAATGTGGAGGAGACCTCAGAGGCCTTTCGCAGGCTGTATCAGACGATATTGGCTTCCATAGGGCCGCAGCTCTCTGAAACTTACAGAGAGGAAGGTTATACGGCTTTCCGCAATGAGGATTACCCGCAGGCCATTGAAAGTCTTTCCCGGGCGGTTTATTATGACGCTGCCAATGGAGAAGCCCTCTTTGATTTGGGAAACGCTTATCGGAGGAACCAAAATACCCAGGAGGCCCTGGCTACCTATGATAAGGTGCTGGAGCTGTTCCCTGATACCGAATGGGCCAGAAAGGCCACTCAGTATAAGAATCAGATGATAGAGAACGGAGAATAACGCAGAACCATACAGGATACACAGAATAGAGGCAGATACAGTCTGCGCAAAATACCATAGAATCTGAAAGGAAAGCTACGAAAGAAAAGAACTTGCATAAGCAAAGCGGCAGGTTCTTTTTTTGATGGATTCAGAGCCGCTTGGGACGGCAGAATGAGAGGAAGAAGATGGAGGAATTTCAGATTATTGACAACTGTCTGATGATTCGACTTCCGGAGGAAGTGGACCATCATCGTGCAGGCTATATCTGCGAGCAGGCAGACTGGTATCTGTTGAACGAAGGAGTGAGCCATGTGGTATTTGATTTTGAAAATACCAAATTCATGGATTCCTCCGGAATCGGCATTATTATGGGAAGGTATAAGCGGATTGCCTGCTTTGGCGGCAAGGTTTACGCCATTCATGTGGACAGGCAGATTGCAAGGATACTGAATCTGTCCGGCATGGAAAGGATAGTGGAGGTATTGTCCTAAAACAAATTTATCAGAATCAGGAAGGAACGCAGGATTGCGTAGATGGGAGCGTACATGAAAAACGAGATGGAAATCATATTTGATGCAATTTCCAACAATGAAAGCTTTGCCAGGGTAGCGGTGGCGGCATTTATCACTCAGCTGAATCCTACGCTGGAGGAGATGGCGGATATTAAAACAGCCGTATCGGAGGCTGTAACCAATGCGGTCATCCACGGCTATGAAAATTTTTACGGGTATGGCAGGCATGGCGAGGTAAGACCTTCGTATCTGCAGCTTCATCCGGGAAAGGTTCGGTTATATTGTCTTCTGGAACAGGGGATTTTACATATTGATGTGGAGGATAAGGGGAAGGGCATAGAGAATATTTCGCAGGCAATGGAGCCGCTTTTTACCACCAGACCGGAGCTGGAGCGCTCGGGAATGGGTTTTGCCTTTATGGAGGCCTTTATGGACGAGCTGCAGGTGGAGAGTGAGCCCGGAAAGGGTACCATTGTACATATGAAGAAGAAACTGAACAGCGGCGCCTGGATTGGCGATGAGGAATAGCCTATGGAAGAAACATCAGTGCTGATTGCCAGGTCACAGGCAGGGGATAAAGCCGCAAGAGAAGTACTGATTGAGAATAATCTGGGACTGGTACATACCATAGTCCGGCGCTTTCTGGGAAGAGGCTATGAGCCGGAGGATTTGTTTCAAATCGGATGTATCGGCCTTATGAAATCCATTGATAAATTTGACTTGTCGCTGGGCCTTAGATTCTCCACTTATGCCGTACCTATGATAACGGGAGAAATCAAGAGGTTTCTGCGGGATGACGGAATCGTCAAGGTTTCCCGTACCATCAAGGAGAATGCGCTGAAGGTGAGCAGGAGCAGGCAGGCGTTACAGCTTCAGCTGAAGCGGGAGCCTACCATGCAGGAGCTGGCGGCGGAATCGGGATTATCCGAGGAGGATATTGTGCTTGCCATGGAGGCGGGCGCAGAGGTGGAATCCATCTACAGCGCGGTCTATCAGGAGGACGGAAGCGCCATGTATCTGGTGGACAGGGTCATGCTGGACAGTCAAGGCGCTGCCGGCGCAAGTCAGGGAACAGGGGGATATTGTCAGGATCAGGAGAAGGAGAAGCTTCTGGACCACATGCTTTTGGAGCAGCTGATGGACAGCCTGGAGGAAGGAGAGCGCAGACTCATCTATATGCGGTATTTCCAGAACCGGACTCAGGTGGAGATTGCCGGAATACTGGGTATCAGTCAGGTTCAGGTCAGCCGTCTGGAAAAAAAGATACTGCTGCGTCTCAGGGAACAGGTTGGTAAATTTTAGTGTAATGGAGAAAGGTGCTTTCCTTTTTGGCTTTTTTAAGTTATGATAAAAAGGTGTAGAAAGGAAAGGTACTTATGATAGAAGAAAATGGCAGGAAACAAAAGGGGAGAAAGACAGGATATATTCTGGCGGTGTTTGGATGTCTGGCCGTACTGAGTCTGGCGATGTGTCTGGGGCATGTGCTCTATAGCTGGCTTTCCGAGGCGGACAGGGAGAATCAGCAGGCGCTTGCGGCCTTGCATATTCAGGGAGAAGCAATGGGGACGGAATTAGAATCCGAAGCTGAGACAGAACATGACGAAGAGGAGCTTCCCCTGGAGCAGGACAGCAAGGAGGAGCTGTATTCGGAAGAGGAAGTCAATTTGATGATAGCCCAAGCCAGAGAGGAAGCGGGCGTTGCCGCCAGAGAGGCGCTGGTGACCGAGCTTCAGATTAGTCTGGAAAATGGTTCCACTGTAGTGGAGGCTTTGAGGGGATGCTTTACGGACAGGCTTGTGCTGGCCAGCAGCGGGAAGTATTACTTTTTGCCGATTCGTACGGATTTGTCCCATAACAGCTATATCGAAGAGAATCTGAGGCTTTTGGAGAACGGAGAACTGGAGTATGTGGAAAAGGAAGAAGTGGTTTCCCATAAGGGCATTGATGTCTCCAAATTCCAGGGAAGGATTGACTGGGACAAGGTAGCGGCTGACGGAGTGGAATTTGCCATTATCCGGGTGGGCTATCGAGGCTATGGTGAAAACGGCACATTGGCTGAGGACGAAACCTTTGAGGCTAATATAAAGGGCGCTTTGGCGGCCGGTATTCGAACAGGCGTATATTTTTATTCTCAGGCGCTCAACGAGGAGGAGCTGATGGAGGAGGCGCAGCTGGTTTTGGAAAAGATTGCGCCCTATGAAATAACCGGGCCTGTGGTATATGATGTGGAGAAGACCGCTGGCGACGGGAGGATGAACAGTCTGTCGGTGGAGGAGCGCACCAGGCTCACAAAGCTTTTCTGCGAGACCATGAAGGAGGCAGGTTATCGGCCGATGATTTACCATAATATGGAAATGGCTCTGCTGATGTTGGATTTGACGCAGCTAAAGGAGTATGACAAATGGTTTGCCTATTATAATCCCGAGCTGTATTATCCATACGAATATACGATGTGGCAGTATACGGACAAGGGAACGGTGAATGGTATCGAGGGTGAAGTGGATTTGAATATCAGTTTTGTGCCCTGGGAGGATTAATTTTTCTGTTTTCTGTACAGAATAAGTACAGATAAACAGAAAGGAACGAATGGAAATGCCCAATTTGACCGTATATATTAAATGTGAGCGCAATGTGGAGATTCAGACAGAGGATGTTCACATGAAGGACTTGGGGGAGCTGCGCTGTGAGGATAAGGCAGTCAGTGCGAAGCTCAAGGCTTTAAAGGTACATCATTTTGGCAAGAAAGAGCCGAAACGCTGTGTGATTAGCACGCTTAAGCTGGTGGAGCTGATAGAAGAGATCTGTCCGGGCGTCAGTGTACAGATTATCGGCGAGCCGGATGTACTGGTGGAATGGGTCAGCGTGGACAAGCACAAGGGCTGGCAGCAGGGGTGGAAGGCGGCGCTGGTCTGTCTGGTCAGCTTTTTCGGAACGGCCTTTACCATCATGGCTTATCATAATGATATTGGCATTCATGAAGTGTTTACGGAGATTTATCGTATGCTGATGAATCGGGAACCTCAGGGATTGAATATTCTGGAGGTTTCTTATTCTATTGGTCTGGCATTGGGAATTATAGTCTTTTTCAATCATATCGGAGGGCGAAGGCTGACGAAGGACCCTACTCCCATTGAGGTGGCAATGCGCAATTATGAGCAGGATGTGGATAACGCGCTGATAGAGACAGCTAATCGCGAGGGACGGGAGGACAATGCCGGATGATAGTAAAACAGGTATTCTTAGCGATTTCGGGACTGAGCTTCGGACTTCTGGCGTCTGCAGGGGTGTTTACCGTGCTGGTAGCGGTGGGGCTGGTACCCCGCTTTGCAGGAAAAACACATACGGCCGGCAAAGTGATTTTATATGAGGAAATGGTGGTTTTTGGCACACTGGCAGGAGGCTTTATCAGCATTTTTTCCCGCTATTGTCAGTTGGGGGCGTTTTTACAGGAAAGCCTGCCTGCCATGACAGGTCTGTGGAATACGCTGGGTAATTTTGTCATGCTTCTGTTCGGGTTGTTTGGCGGCATGTTTGTAGGCTGTCTTGCCCTTGCCATTGCGGAGATGCTGGACAGTATTCCCATCTTTGCCCGCAGGATTTCTTTTCGTCATGGGCTGGGATTTGCTGTACTTAGCATAGCGCTGGGAAAGCTGTGCGGCTCCCTTTTTTATTTTCTGACGGGACTTCACAGAACCGTATAGAATCATCGGAAGGGTATTTGGCCGGAGGGGGTATTTTTCGATGTATTTTTGGGAATGTTACCTGGTAAGACGAAAACTGATATGTCCGCCGTTTTCGGCGGGACGCTGAAGTCTGAAAGGAAGGAGTTCCCTTATGGAAGAGACAAAATCCAAGCAGGAAAAACAGGAATATGAACAGTATGTAAAAAAGGTGACGCCTACGCATAATCTGGCGCTGCAGATGTGTAAGGCGTTTCTGGTGGGCGGAATCATCTGTACCGTTGGTCAGGGTATCTTAAATTATGCCGGCAGTCTGGGGCTGGATAAGCAGACCGCAGGCAGCTGGTGCAGTCTGATACTGGTGCTGGCGTCCGTGATACTTACGGGCTTTAATATCTATCCGAGTATTGTAAAATGGGGCGGCGCGGGGGCGTTGGTGCCCATCACGGGCTTTGCAAACTCTGTGGCGGCTCCTGCCATTGAGTTTCAAAAGGAGGGGCAGGTATTCGGTATTGGCTGTAAAATTTTTACCATTGCAGGGCCGGTCATACTTTATGGTATTTTTACCAGCTGGGTATTGGGAATCGGCTATTGGGTGCTGAAATGTATGGGAGCGGCGTAGAGCCGCTCCTAATATTTTGCCTGTCGGTTTGCTTGTGGCAGTTTCTATTGACTTGCCGTAAAAAAGGAAGTAAGATAATTTTGAACAAAAGAGTTGCCATAGCAGAGGTAGAGGATGTCGGAACAATTTTCCAGAACAGAGTTATTAATAGGGAAAGAGGGCGTTGAAACGCTTCAGGACGCTACCGTTGCGGTCTTTGGAATAGGCGGCGTGGGCGGTTATGTTGTGGAGGCGCTGGCCCGAAGCGGCGTTGGACATTTTGATTTGATTGATAACGATATCGTAAGTCCCAGCAATCTCAACAGACAGATTATTGCAACCTGGCTGACGATAGGAAAATATAAGACAGAGGTGATGCGGGAGCGGATTTTGACGATTCATCCCCAAGCCCAGGTGACGGTGCATAATTGTTTTTATCTGCCGGAGACAGCTTCTGAGTTTGATTTTGGCAGATATTCCTATGTGGTGGACGCTGTGGATACGGTTACGGCAAAAATAGATATTATCATGCGCGCCAGAGAGGCGGGCGTGCCTGTGATTAGCAGTATGGGAGCCGGTAACAAAATGGATCCCGCACAGTTTCGGGTGGCGGATATTTACCGGACTTCCGTATGCCCCCTGGCAAGGATTATGCGCAGGGAGCTGAAAAAGCGCGGTGTGGAGGCGCTGAAGGTGGTGTATTCCCCGGAACCGCCGATATCGGGAAAGCTTACGCAGGAGACAAAACAGCAGCCGGCCGGAAAGAGGAGAGTTCCCGGAAGCATAGCCTTTGTTCCCGCTGTGGCGGGATTGATGATTGCGGGAGAGGTCGTCAGGGATTTGACAGGATGGGAGGCATCGGAGGCTTAAATGCTTTAAGACTCCGGTATTCGGCGGAGGAGGAAGCTTGGAGCGATTACAGGAAAAATACGAACAACTGAAACAATATCTGAACAGCCTGGGTAGTGTGGCGGTAGCGTTTTCCGGCGGCGTGGATTCTACCTTCCTTCTCTGGGCGGCCTATGAGGCCCTGGGCGGGCGAATGATGGCGGTAACTGCGGATTCCCTTTCCTTCCCGGTGCGGGAGCTGAATGAGGCCAGGGATTTTTGCAGCAGCAACGGCATACGGCAGCAGGTATTTTGCTTTGAAGAGCTGGCCATAGAGGGCTTTCGGGACAATCCCCCCGACAGATGCTATTTATGCAAGAGGGAATTGTTCAAAGAGATTTGCAGGATTGCCGGAGAAAATGGAATGAGTCAGGTGGCGGAGGGCTCTAATCTGGATGACAATAGAGATTACAGGCCGGGAATGGCCGCAGTAGCACAGTTGGGGGTGAAAAGCCCTTTGCGGGAAATCGGATTTACCAAATCGGAGATTCGTATGCTTTCCAGAGAGCTTAAGCTGCCTACCTGGGATAAACAATCCTTTGCCTGTCTGGCTACCCGTTTTGCTTATGGAGAGAGAATCAGTGAGGAGAAGCTTCATATGGTGGACAGAGCGGAGGCGCTTTTGCTGGAGCTGGGTTTTCATCAGGTCAGGGTGAGGATTCATGGAGCGCTCGCGAGAATAGAGGTGCTTCCCGACGAACTGTTCCGTCTGGTGCAGGAGGAGACGAGAAGGCGGATATATGAGTATTTTCGGGAGTTGGGCTTTACCTATGTTTCCCTGGATTTAGGAGGTTACAGGCAGGGCAGTATGAATGAGCTTTTGAATTTACAAAAAGCTGACCCGGTATCTGCAGATAACGGAGCCGCCATCAGGAACGAAACGGAAAAAAAGGATTATGATAGATAAATGAGGAAAGGAAAGAAATACAGACTATGAAAGAAATCAGACAGGAAATCCTGACCGGTGAAAGGGCTCTTTTTCAGGGAAGAGATTTAAAAATATATGATACCATATTTGAAAACGGAGAATCTCCCCTTAAGGAGAGCAGAAACATAGAATTGTATCACAGCATGTTTAAGTGGAAATATCCGCTCTGGTACAGCGAAAAGATACAGGTATCGGATTGTACGCTGTTTGAGATGGCCCGGGCGGGCATCTGGTATACGAAAGCAATTTCCGTCAGTGACACGGTGATAGAAGCGCCTAAGAATTTCAGAAGATGCAGGGATGTAAATCTGAGGAAGGTAACTTTTCCCAATGCGTCGGAAACCCTGTGGCATTGCGATAATGTGACGATGGAGGAGGTGTTTGTCTCTCAGGGTGATTATTTCGCTATGAACAGCCGAAATATGAAAATCAATCATTTTCAGCTCCTGGGCAATTATACCTTTGATGGCTGTAAGAATATTGAGATACGCAATGCGAAAATGCTCTCTAAGGATGCCTTCTGGAATTCTGAGAATATAACGGTGTACGATTCCTTCATTACGGGAGAATACCTGGGCTGGAACGCAAAGAATCTGACGCTGATTAACTGCACTGTCGAGAGTCTCCAGGGCATGTGTTATATAGACAATCTGGTAATGAAAAACTGTAAGCTGATTAACACGACGCTGGCTTTTGAGTATTCTACGGTGGATGCGCAGATAGACAGTAAAATAGACAGCGTGCTGAATCCCACCTCAGGAACCATCACTGCAAAGTATATAGACCGGCTGATTCTGGAGAAGGATAAGGTTGATACGGATAAGACGAGGATTATCTGTACGGAGAGCAGAGCGGAGGAGACAGGGGATGGAGTATCGGTTTGATGAATTGGTGGAGCGCAGGGGAACCGGCTCCTTAAAATGGGATGTGGAGGAACAGGAGCTTCCCATGTGGGTGGCCGATATGGATTTTCCCACGGCTCCTGAAATCAGGGAAAGTTTGGAGAAGAGGGCGGCCCACGGTATTTTCGGCTATGCGGTGGTGACACCGGAATGGTACGGAGCCGTAAGCGGCTGGTGGGAGAGACGGCATCAGTTTAAGCTGGAGGAGGATTGGCTGGTTTTCTGCACCGGTGTGGTTCCGGCGATTTCCAGTATCGTGCGGAAGCTGACGACGCCGGGGGAGAATGTGCTGGTACAGACGCCGGTTTATAATATTTTTTTTAACTCTGTGTTAAATAACGGAAGGAATGTGCTGGAGAACAGGCTTCTCTATGACGGGGAGGTCTGGAAAATGGATTTTGAGGATTTGGAGCGGAAGCTTTCGGAGCCCCAGACCAGTCTGATGATATTGTGTAATCCCCACAATCCTGTGGGAAGGCTCTGGGACAGAGAGACATTGGCCCGCATCGGAGAGCTGTGCGCGAAGTATCATGTGACGGTGTTGTCCGATGAGATACATTGTGATATTGTGGAGCCGGGGTATCAGTATATTCCCTTTGCGTCGGTATCAGAGCTTTGTCGGGAGAACAGCATCACCTGTATTGCGCCTACCAAGGCATTTAATCTGGCGGGGCTTCAGACGGCGGCTGTAGCAGTCCCCAATCCCTTTTTGCGGCATAAGGTGTGGCGGGCCTTAAATACCGACGAGGTGGCGGAACCCAATGCCTTTGCGGTGGATGCGGCCGTGGCGGCCTTTACCGGGGGAGAGCCCTGGCTGGACAGCTTGCGGGCGTATCTTTGGGAGAACCGCAGGGCGGCGGAAGCGTTTATCCGTGACAGGATTCCCGGTATCAAGGCAGTCGGGGCTCATGCCACCTATTTAATGTGGCTGGATTGCACACAGCTTTCCGATTCCGGAGAAGCGCTGGCGGAATTTATTCGCAGGGAAACGGGACTTTATCTGTGCGCAGGCGAGGAGTACCGCAGCCAGGGAGCCTTTCTGCGCTTCAACCTGGCCTGTCCCCGGACGCGCCTGGAAGCGGGACTGAAGCGGCTGCAGGCAGGCATAGAGAAATTCAGGACAGAAACAGGGAATAGAAATATGGAATCAGTAATCATAAAATAACTGTAAACTTTTGGAAATACCTATTGCAAATCTATTGATTGTGATTATAATGTTAGATAGCTAACAAAAGATGTTAGTTATCTAACATTTTTTTGCGTAATAGGAAGTTCAGGCTTGGCAGTTCAGATTTGAATTGTCAGACCAGAACTGTCGAACCGGGGGAGGGCTATAGAAAATTGTCAGTACCCGCACCGGATTTGCGCCGCAAAGAGGAATCCTGGAGGTTAGGGTGACATGACAGGAAGAAGGAAAGGAGGAGTCATGGAGCGTGAGGAGGAGCCAATGATTTGCTTTCGTATTAAGTCCGTGAATAATCTGATTAGAAGAAAGCTGGACGTACGATTTGCCCAGGCCGGGATAGGGGATTTGTCGGGCATACAGGGGCCGGTGGTTGGATTCATATATCAACACAGCCGAAAAAGGGATATCTTTCAAAAGGATATTGAGCAGGAGTTCAGTATTCAGCGTTCTACGGCAACAGTGCTTCTGCAGAATCTGGAGCAGAAGGGTATGATTACCAGAGTGGCCGTGAGCCATGACGGCAGGATGAAGAAGATATTGTTGACAGATAAAGCGGTGCAGTGCCACCAAAGGATTAAGGAGCAGCTGGATATCTTTAACGGAGAGCTGGAGGCCGGGATATCCCCGGCGGAAAGAGAAGCGTTGTTTTGTATACTGGATAAGCTGCAGGAAAATCTGAGCGGGCTGTAATGGTGGGTACGAGCGGATGTCACAGACAAATTTTAGTAAGGAAGGATTACAGACAAAATGATTAAAACTTTAGCAAGACAAATCAAGGAGTTTAAAGCGGATTCGATTAAGACCCCCTGTTTTATGATATTGGAGGTCATTATGGAGACGCTGATACCGTTACTGATGGGCTCCATTATCGATGACGGTGTGGGAAAAGAGAATATGCAGCATATTTATCTGATGGGAGGTATCATGCTGGTACTGGCAGTCATCGGGCTGTATGCGGGCATTATGGGAGGAAAGTATGGAGCCAGAGCTTCCACAGGCTTTGCACGAAATCTCAGGGAAGCTATGTACGGAAATATACAGACCTTTTCCTTTGCCAATATTGATAAGTTTTCCACGGCCGGTCTGGTGACGCGTATGACCACGGATGTGACCAATCTGCAGAACGCTTATCAGATGATTCTGCGCATGTGTATCAGAGCGCCCTTCAGCTTAATCTGCGCTATGGTACTGTCCTTTTTTATCAATGTGAGGATTGCGACGATTTATCTGGTAGCCGTATTGATATTGGGCTGTATTCTTATGGTTATTGTAAAATTTGCCATGAAGTATTTCAGTCAGCTGTTTGAAAAGTATGACGCGTTGAATGCCAGCGTACAGGAGAATATTGCCGCAGAGCGCGTGGTTAAGGCCTATGTGCGCGAGGATTATGAGACGAAGAAATTCCATGAGGCCAGTGATAATGTATATAAGCTGGGAATGCGCGCGGAGAAAATTGTGATACTGAACTCTCCCATTATGCAGTTTACCGTTTATACCTGTATCCTGTTAATCAGCTGGATGGGTGCGAAGATGATTGTGGGCAGCGAGCTCAGCACCGGTAATCTGACCACGCTCCTGTCTTATTGTATGAATATTCTTATGAGCCTGATGATGTTGTCCATGGTATTTGTAATGATTACCATGAGCATGGCCAGTGCCAGACGTATCTGCGAGGTATTGAATGAGAAGGCGGATATCAGGAATCCCGAGGCTCCTGTATATGAGGTGGCTGACGGAAGCATCTGCTTTGAAAATGTGACCTTTCGTTACAGCAAGAACAGTGAGAAGCCTGTGCTGGAGCATATTAACTTAAAGATTGCCTCCGGTGAAACCATAGGGATACTGGGCGGTACGGGAAGCTCTAAGACCAGCCTGGTGAATTTAATCAGCCGTCTTTACGATGCGTCGGAGGGAAGCGTAATGGTAGGCGGCAGAGATGTGAGAGAATATGATTTGGAAGCTCTGCGTAATGCGGTCTCTGTGGTGCTGCAGAAAAATGTGCTGTTCTCGGGCACTGTTCTGGAGAACCTTCGCTGGGGGAATGAGAACGCCAGCGAGGAGGAGTGCCGCAAGGCCTGCCGGCTGGCCTGTGCCGATGAGTTTATAGAAAAGATGCCGGAGGGCTATGATACTTATATTGAGCAGGGAGGCAGCAATGTGTCGGGCGGACAGAAGCAGAGGCTGTGTATTGCCAGGGCGCTGCTGAAAAAACCGAAAGTACTGATTCTGGACGACAGCACCAGTGCCGTGGATACCGCTACCGACGCAAGAATCCGCAAGGCGTTTGCGGAGGAAATTCCGGGAACCACGAAGCTGATTATAGCCCAGCGTATCTCCAGTATCGAACAGGCTGACCGCATCATTGTGATGCATGAAGGCCGGATGAATGCGGTGGGCACCCATGAGGAGCTGCTTGCGGGCAATGAGATTTACAGAGAGGTATACGAGGCGCAGACCGGCGGCAGCGGTGACTTTGATGAGAATGGAGGGCAGGACTGATGGCAGAGGAAAGACAGGCAAAAATAGTTAAGGGCCCTATGGGAAGAGCGCCCAGGGGAGTCAAAGGCCCCCGGGTGGAAAATGCGGGAAAGGTTTTTGCAAGACTGATTCAATATGTGGGAGCGCATTACGGGATACATTGTGTGATAGTGGCCGTATGTATCGTGGTGAGCGTTCTGGCCAATGTACAGGGAACGATGTTTATCCAGACTCTGATTGATGATTATATTAAGCCGTTGCTGCTTACGGACTCCCCGGATTTTAGCGGTCTGCTCAGGGCGATTCTTCGTGTGGCGGTATTTTATGGGATTGGCGTTATCTGCACCTATCTGCAGAGCCGTATTATGCTTGTGGTGACGCAGGGTACGATGAAGCGTATGCGGGACGATATGTTTGCCCATATGGAGAAGCTTCCCATCAAATACTTTGATACCCATGCACACGGAGATATCATGTCCCTGTACACGAACGATATCGATACGCTGCGCCAGATGATCAGCCAGAGTATTCCGCAGATGTTTAACAGCGCGATTACGGTGGTGAGCGTATTTATCAGCATGTTGCTTCTGAATATACCGCTGACGGTACTGACGCTGGTGATGGTAGGAGTGATGATGTTTGCCGCAGGGAAGGTTGCAGGCTTAAGCGGCAGATATTTTGTGGAACAGCAGAAGAATATCGGTCAGGTCAACGGCTATATAGAGGAAATGATGGAAGGGCAGAAAGTGGTCAAGGTGTTCTGTCACGAGGATAAGAGCCTGGAGGAATTTCGCAGGATGAATGACCGGCTCTTTGACAGTGCGTACAAGGCAAACAAATTTGCCAATATCATGGGCCCCATCAATGCCCAGTTGGGAAATTTAAGCTATGTGCTCTGCGCCTGTCTGGGCGGTTTGCTGGCGTTAAACCATATAGGCGGCTTTACGGTTGGCGGTCTGGCCAGCTTCCTGACCTTTAACAAGAGCTTTAATATGCCCATTAATCAGGTGAGTATGCAGTTAAACAGTATCGTTATGGCGATGGCAGGAGCAAAGCGTATCTTTGATTTGCTGGATGAAAAGCCTGAGACGGATGAGGGGTATGTCATGCTGGTACACGCCAAAAGGGAAAACGGGAAGCTTACGGAATGTGAGGAACGCACCGGTCTGTGGGCATGGAAGCATGTGCATCAGGCGGACGGCAGCGTGGATTATGTGGAGCTGAAGGGCGAGGTGGTATTCGATGATGTGGACTTCGGCTATAATGATGAAAAGATGGTGCTGCACAATGTGGATTTGTTTGCCCATCCCGGTCAGAAGATTGCCTTTGTAGGCTCTACCGGCGCGGGTAAGACGACGATTACTAATCTGATTAACCGTTTCTATGACATACAGGACGGCAAAATCCGCTATGACGGAATCAATGTAAATAAAATCAAGAAGGCGGATTTGAGGAGGTCTCTGGGAATAGTGCTTCAGGATACGCATTTGTTTACGGCGACGGTAAGGGAGAATATCCGTTTCGGTAAGCTGGACGCCACCGACGAGGAGGTTATTGCGGCGGCGAAGCTGGCCAATGCAGACGGCTTTATCCGCCAGCTGCCGGAGGGCTATGACACCGTGCTGACCGGCGACGGAGCGAACCTAAGCCAGGGACAGAGACAGCTCCTTTCCATTGCCAGAGCTGCCGTGGCGGACCCTCCCGTCTTGATTCTGGACGAGGCAACCAGCTCTATCGATACCCGCACGGAGAAAATTGTGCAGGACGGCATGGATAAGCTGATGAGCGGCAGAACTACTTTTGTGATTGCGCACCGACTCTCTACCGTGAAGAACAGCGACTGTATTATGGTGCTGGAGCAGGGAAGAATCATTGAGCGCGGCACACATGACCAGTTGATTGAGGAGCAGGGTAAATATTATCAACTGTATACGGGAAACAGTATTACGGCATAATAAAAAACTTGCAATCCTGTATAATTATGGTACAATGATGGGGACAATTTAATAGTGAGAGATTTATTTTATCGAAGAAAGGAAGAACATAACGATGAAGAAGCATTTTGGAATTCTGTTTATGGCGCTTCTGCTAATGGCTGCACTGGGCGCATGCGCAGGCGGCACAGGAGAGTCTTCGGAGGATAAGTCCTCTGCCTCTGCAGTTCCCGGTACGGAGAGCCGGGATGCGTCAGCAGAACCCACGGAAGAAGAAAACGTACAGGAGAATCCTTCCCGGGAGCTGACTGACAGCACGGGCCCGGTATATGGCGGTTCGGTTGTAGTAGGCGTGCAACAGGATATTGACAGTCTTGACCCACACAAAGCAACAGCGGCAGGAACTAAGGAAATTCTGTTTAACATTTTTGAAGGCTTGGTGAAGTCTGACGAAAATGGTAATTTGATGAATGCAGTTGCCAGCGATTATTCGATATCGGATGATGGCCTGGTATATACCTTTACCCTGCGTGAGAACGTGAAGTTCCACAACGGCAATGTGGTGACCGCCGAGGATGTGAAATATTCTTTGGAGAGGGCCTCCGGTTTATTAGATGGCACTGCACTGATTTCAAGCTTAAAGCCTTTAAAGAGTGTTGAAATTTTGGATGAGCATACGGTTCAGGTGACAGTAGACAGTGCCAACACAGAGCTGGTATACAGCTTTACGACGGCTATCATTCCTGCGGGAAGCGGGGAGGATGCGTCAGGCACTCCTATTGGCACCGGGCCGTTTTCTTTTGTCTCTTATAAGCCCCAGGAGGGCATTGTGTTAAAGAAAAACGGGGAATACTGGCAGCAGGGTCTGCCCTATCTGGAGGAGGTGACCTTTCAGATTGTCAACAGCCCTGATACGGCGCTCCTGAATCTGAAGGGCGGCTCCATTGATATTTATCCGTATCTGACAGATTCCCAGGCAAATGAGCTTAGGAGCGACTATCAGATACTGGCGGCTCCCTCCAATGTGGTGCAGGCTTTGTTTTTAAACAATGGGGATTCTACCCTTAGCGATGTGAGAGTGCGTCAGGCAATCTGTTATGCCATGGACAAGGATATGGCTAATGAATTTGTGACCGGTGGCAACAGTATGCTTGTGGGCTCCGCAATGCTTCCTGCCATGAAGGATTATTATAAGGAGCTCAACGACGTTTACGGCACTTCAGCCAACATTGAGAAGGCGAAAGAGCTGCTTCGGGAGGCGGGATATCCTGAAGGGGTGGAATTGGAGATTACGGTGCCCTCAAACTATGAGGTACACATGCAGACAGCGGAGGTTATTGCGGAGCAGCTGAAGGAAGCAGGCATTCATGCCGAGATTCTGCCGGTGGAGTGGAATACCTGGCTGGAAGAGGTTTATAACGGACGGAATTATCAGAGCACCATCTGCGGTATTACCTGCGATATGACACCGGGATATCTCTTAAACAGATTCCAGACCGAATCCAGTAAGAATTTTATTAATTTTGCCAGCGCAGAGTATGATGAGGTTTATTTAAAGGCGGCGGCGAGCTTAGACCTTGCCCAAAAAGGAGAGTATTATAAGCAGCTGCAGCAGATTCTCACGGACGAGGCGGGAACTGCCTTTATTCAGGTTCCTCCTATTACCATTGCCATGAGCCCCAAGCTGGCGGGCTATAAATTCTATCCTATTTATGTGCAGGACATGAGCACTGTATATTGGACGGAAGCGAAATAAAAGGTTATCAGGGAAAGGAGGTGCAGCCCTTGAAATACCTGATTAAAAAGTTGCTTACTCTCATTATGACATTGTTTCTGGTTTCAGTGGCTGCATTTATTGCCTTTCAGATGATTCCCGGCGACGTGGTAACCTCCATTCTGGGAACGGAGGCTACCCCGGAGCGGGAGGAGCAGCTGCGGGAGGAGCTGGGCTTGAACGACCCTCCGGTGACGCGGTATTTAAACTGGGTGGGGGCGGTGGCGCGGGGAGATTTTGGAGTGAGCTACCGCTATTCTAAAAATATGAATCAGATGATGCCGGTGGCGGAGCTGATTGGAGACAAGCTTCCGGTGACGCTGTGGCTGGCGGTCCTGTCTTTGTTTTTGATTATTCTGGTATCCTTTCCCCTGGGAGTAGTATGGGCGAAGAGCAAAAGTCATGTGCTGGACGCCATACTGGGCGTGGCAACGCAGACTGCCATGGCAATCCCCTCCTTTTTTCTGGGGATTATGGTGACTTATCTGTTCGGTATTGTGCTCAAATGGTTTTCTCCCGGCGGATATATCAGCTATGAGAAGGATTTTACGGGATTTTTGGGATATCTGTTTTTTCCGGCGCTCTCGGTGGCTATTCCGAAAATTGCCATGACGGCGCGTTTTCTCAGAAATTCCATGCTCACGGAGAGGAAGGCGGATTATGTGCGCACGGCTTACAGTAAAGGCTGCAGCGATAATCGGGTCATGTACGGACATGTGCTTCGGAATGCACTGATGCCCGTAGTTACCTTTCTGGGAATGATTATTGCGGAAATCGTGGCGGGAAGTATTGTGGTGGAACAGGTATTCGGGCTTCCCGGCATTGGGAGACTGTTAATCAGCTCTATTTCCACAAGAGATTTTCCTGTGGTTGAGATTCTGATTCTTTATATTACCTTTGTGGTAATCTTTGTTTATTTTCTCGTGGATATTCTGTATCGCGTGATTGACCCGAGAATCAGCGGCAGATAGTGCGGGGCTATCGAACAGCGGGCCGAAGGACCAGGAGGATTAGCGTTGGCTGCGGACTTATCCGCTTTGTTCCTGATTTCGGGAGGATTTTGTGCCGGGAAGGTTAGGTATGGAAAAGGTTTTAAAATGGTTTCGAAAACAGAATAAGTACTTTCGGGCAGGATTGTTTATGACGACACTGGCATTGGCGCTGGCTGTTGTCAGTCTGTTCTGGACGCCTTACAGCACGACTGCCATGTCGGCGTCGGAGCGTTTTCATGCTCCCTCGTTTCGGCATATTTTCGGCACGGACAATTATGGAAGGGATATTTTTTCCAGGGTGATGCAGGGCATGGGAACCACGGTTATGATTAGTACGCTGGTGGTATTGTTTTCGGGAGCGGCAGGTATCTTAATCGGCGCGTTGACAGGTTATTTTGGCGGCATTATGGACGAGATTGTTATGAGAATCACGGATGCCGTGAACGGATTTCCAAGTATCTTACTGGCGTTGGTGGTTATCAGCGTAGTGGGGAGCGGGCGGCAGAATCTGATTATTTCGCTGGGCATTGTGTTTACGCCCAGCTTTGTGCGTATTGTGCGCAGCGAGTTTATCCGGCTGCGGGATGCGGATTATATACAGCGGGCGAGACTTATGGGGGTGGGCAGGCTGCGGATTCTGTTCATACATATTCTGCCCAATATTTTTTCGACTTTCTGGGTTTCTGTCATGATAGGGTTTAACAATGCTATTCTGGCGGAATCCGGCATGAGTTATCTGGGAATCGGCGTACAGCCCCCGGAGGCAAGCCTGGGTAAGATGCTCTCGGACGCACAGGGCTATCTTGTGACTGCGCCCTGGTATGCTCTGGCTCCGGGCCTGTCTATTGTGTGGATTGTGCTGGGCTTTTCTCTGCTGGGCGAAGGGCTGCGAAGGAGGCAGGGGTAGAGAGCGGGTATGCTTTCTGTGAGGAAGCGGAGCCAAAAATCTGCCAGGAAAAATCTGCCAGGACAAATTTTGCAGGTAAAAATCTGCCTAGAAAAATTTGTCTGGGCAGCCCGCATCGGGTATCTTATGCTGTCTGCTTCGGCAAAGGGCTTTTCTAAATGTTCCGACACAGTTTGGCTTTCCACGCAACCGCCCAACATTCGCCATCCTGGCTCAGGTTGGGCTTTTCGGGACATCCATGTCCCGAAATTGCTGAGAGTGTCCGGAACATTAAGAAAATCTCATTTGCCTGCGCATGTGACAGCTTGGAGATACCCGGTGCAGGCGGCCCAGGTAGAGTTTGCCCAGTAGAGTTTGCCCAGGTAGAGTTTGCCCAGTAGAGTTTGCCCAGGTAGAGTTTGTCCAGTAGAGTTTGTCCAGGCAGAGTTTTGCTTCTTTAGGGAAATGTCTGTGAAAGGAGGAATCTTGCGGTGATAAAGATTGAAAATCTCTCTGTAGCCTTTGACGGCCCGGAGGTAGTAAAGAAGGTAAGTCTGGAAATTGCGGACGGTGAAATTCTGGGTCTTGTGGGCGAGTCCGGTTCAGGAAAGTCGGTTACGGCGCTGACCTTGATGGGACTGACGGCAGAGAGCGCCCGGGTAACCTCCGGCAGAATATGCTTTGGCAGTCAGGTGCTTCTGGAGGCGGGCCGTCCCCGGGATAAGGCTTTGTATCAAAGCTATCTGGGGGAGCATATGTCCATGGTTTTTCAGGAGCCCATGACGTCTCTGAATCCTACCCAGAGAGTGGGCAGACAGGTAGAGGAGCTGTTAAAGCTTCATAAGAGGGAGCTGGGAAGAGCGGAGCGAAGGGAGCGGGTGCTGGAGGCCTTTCAATCAGTGGGCTTAAGAGAAGCAGATAAGGTTTATGGGAGCTTTCCTCATCAGCTCTCCGGAGGCATGCGCCAGAGAGTGATGATTGCCATGGCCATTATCCTGCACCCGGAGCTGTTTGTGGCGGACGAGCCTACTACGGCTCTGGATGTGACTATCCAGAACCAGATTATCGACCTGTTAAAAAGGATTAATGAGGAGCAGAAGAATGCCATGCTCTTCATTACCCATGATTTGAACCTGGCAAAGAGGCTGTGTCATCGCGTGGCGGTCATGAAGGATGGCGAGGTAGTGGAATGCGGCGGAGCAGAGGAGATTCTGGAGCATCCTAAGCACCCTTACACCAAAAAGCTGATGGAAGCGGTACCCGGCCGTGTCAGGAAAGCTTTTTCCCGGCAGGCAAAAGACAGTGGAGGAAAGTCTTTTCCGAATCGGCGTGATAATGTTAAGCAGGAGGAGAAGGAAAAAAAGGATAACGAAATCATATTAAAGGTCAGGGATTTGAATGTCTATTATCAGGACGGCAGCAACAGCCTGATTGGAGCCAACAGAAAACATCGTGTGGTGGAGCAGGTATCCTTTGAGATAAAAAAAGGGGAAATCCTGGGGCTGGTAGGGGAGAGCGGCTGCGGGAAAACCTCTCTGTCCAAGGCGGTTTTAGGAATGAATCAATTAATGGATGGCAGGATAGAGCACAGTACCCTGCGTCCCCAGATGATTTTTCAGGACCCGTACGGCAGTCTGAATCCCTCAAAGACTATCGGGTGGCTTCTACAGGAGCCGCTGCGGGCGGCAGGAAAGCTGGATAAGCGGCTGGAGCTGTCGGCCGGGGACAGAGAAGCGGCAGCCTTTGATATGCTGCGCCGGGTAGGGCTTTCCGAAAAATATTTTTATCGCAGGCCTTCCGAGCTTTCCGGAGGGCAGCGTCAGCGCATCAGTATCGCACAGGCGCTGATTACCAGGCCCGGGCTGGTAATTGCAGACGAGCCGGTATCGGCCTTGGACGTGACGATTCAGGCGCAGATACTGGAGCTGATACGCAGTCTGCAGCAGGAAATGAAGCTTTCTTTTTTGTTTATCTCCCACGACATTAATGTGATTTACCAGGTCAGTGACAGGATTATGGTGATGCAGAAAGGAAGAATCGTGGAAATCGGTGAGACGGAGCAGATTTTTTCACAGCCGGGAGAGGCTTATACCAGGCAGCTTCTGCGTTAGCTTAAGGACATACTTTTCCCTCTGTTCGCATAAACTTGAATGCAAGTATGCGACAGGGGGATTTTTTCGTGTTTGAGAAATACAGCATTCAGGAGACAGTAAAAAAACTTGATACGGATGAAAAGAGAGGTTTAAGCTGCCCGGAGGCCGCAAGGAGACTGCTTGCCAACGGAAAAAATGAAATGAAGGCTGCGCGTAAAAAGACCGGCTTTCAGTTATTTTTGGAGCAGCTGCAGGACCCTCTGATATATGTACTTATAGCGGCGGCGGCGGTATCTACGCTTTTGGGAGAGGTAAGCGACGCCGTCATTATCGGAGTGGTGGTTCTTTTGAATGCTGTAGTGGGTATGCTGCAGGAGGGAAAGGCCAGAAGAGCGCTGGAGGCCTTAAAGAAGCTGACTTGTCCCAGAGCCGTGGCGCTGCGGGAGGGAAAGCCGATAGAGCTTCCGGCTGCGGAGCTGGTGACCGGAGATGTGGTATATCTGGAGACCGGCTGCCAGATTCCGGCGGATTTGCGGCTGGTGCAGACGATGAATTTAAAGGTAGAGGAATCGGCTCTGACGGGGGAGGCTCTTCCCACGGAGAAGGATGCGCTGTTTCTGGTGGGAAAGGGGGTGGAGGCTCCTCTGGGCGACAGGCGCAATATGGCCTATATGTCTACCATTGTCACTTACGGACGAGGCGTGGGAATCGTGACGGCCACGGGAATGCATACGGAAATCGGCCAAATCGCAAGCCTTATCAGTGAGGAGAAGGAAGAACTGACGCCCCTGCAAAAGAGATTGGGAGAACTGGGAAAGGTCTTGAGCGTCCTTTCGCTGGGCCTGTGCGCGGCCCTTTTTGGTCTGGCAGTTCTGCAAAAGAGGGAGATTATGGGAATGCTCATAACGGCCATTTCACTGGCGGTAGCGGCAGTACCCGAGGGACTTCCGGCGGTGGTCACAATCTGTCTGGCGTTGTCGGTAACCCGGATGGTTAAGGTCAATACCATTGTGCGGAGATTGCCCTCCGTGGAGACTCTGGGGGCTGTGAGCGTGGTCTGCTCCGATAAGACGGGTACGCTGACCCAGAATAAAATGACGGTGGAGAGCTGTTACTGGGATAATAAGCTGTTTGATGTCACAAAGACCCGGGCGAATCCTCCCAGGGATTTTCTGCAGGGGATGGTTCTGTGTAATGACGGGGTCTGGAAGCAGAATAAGCGGATGGGAGACCCTACGGAGCTGGCGCTGCTGGAGCTGGCGGACAGATACGGTGTCCAAAAGGAGCGGTTGGAGCAGGAGTTTCCCAGGGTGGGAGAGCTGCCCTTTGATTCCGAGCGTAAGATGATGACTACCTGCCATCATTCCGTACAGGGGGAATGGATAGAATATACCAAGGGAGCGCCGGACAGGGTGCTGATGAAATGTACGGATATTCTGTCGGAGGGGCAGATAATCAGGCTGACAGAGGAGAGGAAAAAGCGGATATTAAAAGCGGTGGAGGAGATGTCGTCACAGGCTTTAAGGACGCTGGGCATTGCCATGAAGAGAAATGTCAGGAGCGCAAGAGAGGAAGGACTTATCTTTGTGGGCCTGGCCGGTATGAGAGACCCTGTGCGTCCGGAGGCGGCAAAGACTGTGGAAATATTTAAGGACGCGGGAGTGCGTACCGTGATGATTACCGGCGACCATGTGGATACGGCTTATGCCATCGGCAAGATACTCGGGATTGTCGGGCAGCCGCAACAGTGCATGACGGGTGAAGTAATGCAGCGGCTGGGAGAGGGGGAGTTTTTGCAAAGGCTTAAGGATACCCGAATTTTTGCCCGGGTGTCCCCTTTGCAGAAGGTGCGGATTGTTAAGGGCTTTCAGCAGCTTGGGGAAATTGTGGCCATGACGGGAGACGGCGTCAATGACGCGCCCTCGCTGAAAATGGCGGATATCGGAATCGCCATGGGCAAGACCGGGACGGATGTGGCAAAGCAGGCCTCGGATATGATACTGGTGGATGATAATTTTGCCACCATTGAAAAGGCCATTGAGGAGGGCAGAGGAGTTTATGAAAATATCCGAAAGTCGGTGATTTTTCTGTTGTCCTCGAATCTGGGGGAGTTGATGACCATGTTTGCGGCAGTTCTGTGCGGCTTTGCATCTCCTCTGAAATCCAGTCATATTTTGTGGATTAATCTGATTACGGATTCTCTGCCGGCGCTGGCGCTGGGGGTAGATAAAAACGATGGCAGGGCATTGATGAGAAATAAGCCCAGAGGAAGCGGCGAAAGTCTGTTTGCCAGAGGGGGCCTTACCTGCACCTGTTTTTATGGCGTATTGATTGCCTGTATCAGTCTGACGGCCTTCCTTTTGATTCCCTGCCAGCTTCTTGCTAAGGCGGGAACTGCCATCGATTTGGATACGATTTCAAAGGTACTGGGACAGGAGCTGGTGCTGGCGAAGGCTCAGACCTATGCCTTTACGGTGCTTGGCATGTCTCAGCTCTTTCATGCGGTGGGGATGAGAGATGTGGAAAAATCGGTTTTTCGTATGAAGCACGGAGAGAATAAGCTGATGATACTGGCCTGTCTGTCCGGTTTCCTGTTACAGTTTGCCGTTACGGAGGTTCCTTTTCTGGTCAAGGCTTTCGGCACCGCATCCCTGTCGGGCAGAGAATGGCTGTTTTTGAGCGGTCTGGCGGCGGTTCCCTTGGCGGCCCATGAGCTGTTTGCGCTTTTTTCTGTAAAAACTATTTGCCAACGCTGAAAAAAATGGTATGATGATACAGATAATATTTAATAAAAAATAGGCTCAGGCGCCGCCTGAGCCGTGAAGATGGAGTAGAGTACGATGGATAAGATTATTTTAACCGGTGACAGACCTACCGGAAGATTACATGTGGGACATTATGTAGGTTCCCTGCGCAGACGGGTGGAGCTGCAGAATTCGGGAGAATACAGCAGGACGTTTATCATGATTGCGGATGCGCAGGCTCTCACGGACAATATTGAGAATCCCGAGAAGGTGCGTCAGAATATTATAGAGGTGGCGCTGGACTATATGTCCTGCGGTTTGGACCCTGATAAGGCCACGCTGTTTATTCAGTCTCAGATTTCGGAGCTTTGTGAGTTGACTTTTTATTATATGGATTTAGTGACGGTTGCCAGGCTCCAGAGAAATCCTACGGTAAAGAATGAGATTCAAATGCGCAATTTCGAGGCCAGTATACCGGTAGGCTTTTTTACCTATCCTATCAGTCAGGCGGCGGATATTACGGCGTTTAAGGCCACTACCGTACCGGTGGGAGGCGACCAGCTCCCAATGATTGAGCAGACCAGAGAAATCGTTCATAAATTTAACACGGTGTATGCGCCGGTATTGGTGGAGCCTGCGGCGCTGCTGCCGGAGAATGAGGCCTGCCAAAGGCTGCCCGGTATAGACGGTAAGGCGAAGATGAGCAAATCCCTTGGGAACTGTATTTATCTGGCGGATACCGCCGATGAGGTGCGTGCGAAGATTATGAGCATGTATACGGATCCGCTGCATCTGCAGGTAAGCGACCCAGGGCATTTGGAGGGGAACACTGTGTTCACTTATCTGGATGCCTTCTGTAAGCAGGAGCATTTTGAGCGTTATCTGCCGGATTATGCGAATCTGGATGAACTGAAGGCTCATTATCAGAGAGGCGGTCTGGGAGATGTAAAGGTGAAGAAATTCCTGAATCAAGTGATGCAGGAAATTTTAGAGCCCATCAGAAATCGCAGAAAAGAACTGGAAAAGGATATCCCCGGAGTATATGAGGTGCTGAAGAAGGGAAGCGACAGCGCAAGGGAGACGGCGGCTCGGACGCTCTCCGAGGTAAAGAGCGCCATGCGGATTAACTATTTCGAGGATGAGGAGCTTATCAGGGCCCAGAGCGCTAAGTATGTGGAAGAATAGAGGTTATCGGAAGAAGCATTTTGAGGATGCTTCTTCTTTTTTTACTAAATAGGAAATTCCAACGGAATGTTCCGGGAATTGGCGCATAAAAACGGTAAAATGACACAAAATGAGAAAAAGAGATGAAATGACATTTTGGCTTGGAAAGGAACGAGGTAAAATATGGGAAAGCAGAGCTTAGGAAAGGCCAGCGTAAGGCTGGAGGAGCCGGTATACATTTTGGACAGCGCCAGTATTGTGGGGACGAAGGAAGGGCAGGGGCCTCTGGGGGAGCTGTTTGATATGGTCGGTGAGGAGGATATGTTCGGCTGTAACACCTGGGAGGAGGCGGAGAGTAATCTGCAGAAGGATGCGGTATATTTGGCCTTGGGGAAGGCCGGACTGAAGCCGGAGGACGTCTCCTTTATTTTTGCGGGAGATTTGCTGGGACAGTCCATAGCGACCTCCTTTGGAATAGCTTCGTACCAGATTCCCCTCCTGGGCGTTTATGGGGCCTGTTCCACCTGCGGCGAGTCACTGGCGTTGGGGGCCATGAGCATTGCCGGCGGTTTTGCGGATAAGGTAGTATGTGTTACCTCCAGTCATTTTGCCAGTGCGGAAAAGGAATTCCGTTTTCCCTTGGAATACGGCAGTCAGAGACCGCTGTCCGCCACCTGGACTGTGACCGGAAGCGGCGCCTTTGTGCTGGGAGGAAGAGAGGAGGCCGGAGAAGGCTGCACAAGTGAGAGGAAGGCTCCGCGAGCCTGCATTCAAGGGATGACCGTAGGTAAAATTGTGGATTTTGGTTTGAAAGATTCTATGAATATGGGAGCTTGTATGGCGCCGGCTGCAGCCTCTACGCTGGAGCAGCACTTTATTGACTGGAATCGTAAGCCTGAGGATTATGACAAGATTATCACGGGAGATTTGGGCAGCGTAGGACAGACGGTGTTGCTTGATTTGTTGCGGGAAAAGGGCTATGATATATCCGCCCGGCATATGGACTGTGGAATTGAGATATTTGATGCCAGAGAGCAGGATACCCACGCAGGCGGCAGCGGCTGCGGCTGTAGCGCAGTTACGTTATCCGCTTATATTTTAAAGCAGCTGGAGGAGGGGAATTGGGAGCGCGTGTTGTTTATGCCCACAGGAGCGCTGCTTTCCAAAACCAGCTTTAACGAGGGAAAAAGTGTGCCGGGAATCGCTCATGCGCTGGTGCTGGAGAAAATATCCCTTGAAAAGTCCGAGTCATATTGTTAAAATAGCCTTGGACATGATAACGGAGGCGATAAGGATGCGCAGGATGGAATTTAAGATGGAACGCCCCGGACTTCTGGAGATTGGCCAGAAGATTACGGTGACAGAGGGGGTGCTTCCCAGCAATTATTATTATATGATTGACCCTTCCCTGGCGATGTCGGCCAATATCCCGTTCCGCAATCGTCTGCAGAGCAGGGAAGGTGTAGTAGCCGACATTGTGGAAAAGCCCCGGGGCTTTTATGTGATGGCGGAATTTGACGAGCCGGAGGCTCTATAAGGGAAGGACTGATTGAATCAGCGCTTCCGTAAACGCCGGATGATTGGAAAGAACGGGATTCTGAACAGTCCTGACCTCCAAAGGATAAATACACAGTGTGAAAAAGCGCACGGAAAAGAGGAAAATCTATGTTAAAAAAGATTGCAACAGATAAGGCGCCTGCAGCGATAGGCCCTTATTCTCAGGGAATTATCACAGGGAATTTGTTTTTTGCATCGGGTCAGATTGCCCTTTTGCCGCAAACCGGTGAGATTGAGGGAGAGGATATCACGGCTCAGACCAGACAGGTCATGAAGAATATCGAAGCGCTTCTTCAGGCTGCGGGAACAGATTTTACAAGGGTGGTAAAGACTACCTGCTTTTTGGCTGACATGGATGATTTTGCCGCCTTTAATGAGATATATGCCCAATATTTTACCGAGAAGCCTGCAAGGAGCTGCGTGGCGGTAAAGACGCTGCCGAAGAATGTATTATGCGAGGTAGAGGTCA
This sequence comes from Roseburia sp., assembly GCA_023667765.1. Taxonomy (GTDB): domain Bacteria; phylum Bacillota; class Clostridia; order Lachnospirales; family Lachnospiraceae; genus Acetatifactor. The sequence continues at coordinate 29,844 of JAMOZS010000007.1, forward strand.
TTGCAGAAATCTAAGGAAGCATTGCTTCCATCAGCTCTTCCTTAGAGCCTCCGGCGGATGTACACGGGTTTGCATGGAATGGGCAGGAAAGCGCCGTGGAAAAACGGCGCTTTTTGCCGTGTGGCCGGTTTATGCTAATCGGATTATAAGCTATAGGCAGAGCGGAGAAGGAATATGAAGAATATCGTTTTAATCGGAATGCCTGGAGTGGGCAAAAGCACAGTGGGAGTGGTACTTGCCAAAAGGCTGGGGTATTGCTTTGTGGATTCGGATTTAGTGATTCAGGAGCGATATGGAAGGCTTTTGCATGAGTTAATTGAAGAGAAGGGCGTGGAGGGCTTTCTGGAAATCGAAAATGAGGTGAATGCCTCCTTGAACCCGGAGAGAGCAGTAATTGCTACAGGGGGAAGCGCCATTTATGGACAGAAGGCAATGGAGCATTTGAGAAGCATTGGCAGAGTGGTATATTTAAGGCTGCCCTATATGGAAATAAGGGAAAGGCTGGGGGATTTAAACGCCAGAGGAGTGACGCTGCATCCGGGGCAGAGCCTTATGGATTTGTACGAGGAGAGAATCCCGCTCTATGAAGCGTATGCGGATGTGGTGATAGACTGCCATGAGAAGCCGCTGCGGCAGATTGTGTTGGAAATAGCGGAAGGTTAAAACAGAAAATACATATTTTAAACCGATTCTACAAACACTGTCTCCAAAGGCTGTGGCTGCCTTTATAGGCTTCAGTCATAGCGCAGAAGGAAGGCGCAGCCCGGATTTCGGGCTTTTTGACAGGAAGGGAGACGGATATGGATTATGTGAATGCTTTTTGGGTGGGCGGATTGATTTGTGCGCTGGTACAGATTCTGATGGAAAAGACGAAGATGATGCCCGGGCGCATTATGGTGCTGCTGGTAGTGACCGGCGCCGTTATCAGCGTGTTTGGGTGGTATGAGCCCTTTCAGGAGTTTGCGGGAGCGGGAGCAAGCGTTCCGCTGTTGGGCTTTGGCAATGTGCTTATGAAGGGCGTCAAAGAGGCGGTGGACCAGCAGGGGATTCTGGGCCTGTTTGCAGGAGGCTTTAAGGCAGGAGCTGTGGGAACGGCGTCAGCGTTGATTTTCGGGTATCTGGCAAGCCTTATTTTTAAGCCTAAAATGAAAAAATAGAAATGGAAGCTACGTGAAGAGGAAATGTGCCATGTTGGTTTTGTGGGGAAGTCTCGCGGGACTTTTGGTTTATCTGGAATGGGTGTATCACATCAGCAGCTTTGGAATGTGGAGAAGCAATCCGGTGTATACGCTGATGCTCATAGGAGCGTGGACAGCGGCGGAGGCCCTGATAATTGGTTTGCTTAAGGGAAAAGCTAAGAAGCTGTGCTTTTACTTTTTTGTCTGGACAGCAATTCTTTGGAGCTGTGCCCAGAAGGTCTATCTGCATATTTTTAAACAGCCGCTTATGTGTGAGGCAATATGGAAGGGCGGGCAGGATGCCCTGACGAATTACTGGCGGGAGGCGCTTCTGGGCGTCTGGCAGGTACTCCCTGTCCTGATATGGATGCTTTTGCCCGGTGTGCTGATGGCGGTATGGATACAGGGGAAGAAGTGGAGGCTTGCCGCCTTTGACGGTATCCGTGTATTTCGGATGATTTTGATACTGGGCGTCTGTATCGCGGGCAGCGTTACAACAATGCAGGTAGGGAAATATGTTCAGGCGGACTATTATGAAAACCTTCATGAATATTTTGACCCTTTGACGGTGGCGGAGGAGATGGGGGTGCTGCCCCTGTTTTGGCAAACTACCATGGACAGCGCAGCGAAGCTGACCGGCGGCCTGTGGAATAAGCTAAGCGGCAGAGAATTGGCCGGACAGCGGCAAAGAGACAGGCTTACGGCGGTAAGGGGCACAGCGGTAGAGGCGGAGGAAGGCTCAGAATCCCAGGCTTCGGCTTCTCCGGAAGCTTCGAGGGGCTCCCGGGAACAGGCCTCTCAGGAGGCGGTTCCCGATAAGCCCGAGAAAACAAGCAATGGATGGGATATTGATTGGGGGACGCTTCATGCGCTGGCAGATAATAAGCAGCAGATATGGCTAGCCGATTATATAGAGAGACAGGAGCCCACAGCTGTCAATGAATACACAGGCGCGTTTGAGGGTTATAATTTGATTTATCTTACGGCGGAGGGATTTTCCCCCTATGCGGTGAGAGAGGATTTAACGCCTGTTCTGTATCGGCTGATTCATTCAGGCTTCGTATTTGACAATTATTATGTACCCCTTTGGCAAACCAGCACCAGCGACGGAGAGTATATCAACTGTACAGGCTTGATTCCGGACGGACAGTTCAGTATGCGGGAAAGCGCCGACAATGATATGGCATTTACGCTGCCTCGCTTCTTTGAGAAGGAAGGAGCGCGCTGCCTGGCCTATCATAATAACAGCCTGTCTTATTATGGCAGATATCTGACTCATAATAATCTGGGCTACCTGTTCAAGGGAAGCGCTCTGGGGAAGTTAAGCCGGGAGGAATGGGGAGATGCTGTCTTTGAGATGGAGCATCCGGAGGCCTGGCCTGCCTCGGATTTGGAGATGCTGCAGGCGACGACGGGAGATTACATAGGGCAGGAGCCTTTTCATGTGTATTATATGACGGTTTCGGGTCATATGAATTATAATTTTACGGGGAATGCCATGTCCGCCAAAAATCGGGAGGCGGTAGCGGATTTAGAGCTTTCGGAAAATGCCAGAGCATATATTGCCTGTAATATAGAATTGGATAAGGCATTGGAATATCTGTTGGAGGAGCTTGAAAATGCGGGGATTCTGGAGCATACGGTTATCTGTCTGAGCGCGGACCATTATCCCTATGCCATGACCTCTGAGCAGTATCGGGAGCTGGCCGGCAGGGATTTGTCGGGAGGTATGGATTTGTATCGAAATAATCTGATACTTTGGAATGCCGCTATGGAGGAGCCGGTACATGTGACAAAGGCTTGCGGCTCCATGGATTTGGTGCCCACGCTTCTGAATCTGTTCGGCTTTGACTTTGACTCCCGCATGTATGCGGGAAGGGATATCTTTTCCGATACGGAGGGACTGGTGATTTTTAACGACCGTAGCTTCGTGAGTGACGGCTGCATTTATAAGCGTAAGACAAAGGAAACGATTTGGCTGAGGGATGCAGAGGGGAATTATCTTGTGCCAAAGGAGGAGCAGGAGAGCTATCTGGAACGACTGAAAACGGAAGTGAAGCAGCGCTATCAGTTCAGCGCTTATGTGCTGGAGGAGGATTACTACGCAGATGTAAGGGCAGCGTTGAGAGAAGGATGAGGAATCGGAAGGCAGATTGTCTGCTACAGCATCTCGTAAGGTATATTTTTCATAGACAGGTATTTCGCCAGATTTCTGTCCCAGATGACGTCTGCCGTCTTGTCCATGACAAAGGTTTCATAGGAGGAGCCTGTGGTCAGGATGGCTTTACTGCCGTCATATTTAACGGTGAGTACCAGAGATTTCAGCCGGATGTCTGCGGGATTCAGCTTTTCTTTTTCCAGTAAGGCCTTCGTCTGTTCCGGTTTTAATAAGAATACAAATTTGAAGTACAGGGGGGTGTGTCTGCCTTTTATCAGGTCGAAGCACAGCCCCTTTAATTCGCTCCAGGGCTGCAGTTCGTAAGGAAGTCTGTCGGGGGTGCGCTCTGCCATGGGATAAAATTCTGCATTGATATGTCCGTCAATCGTGTAAGTATTGGCGGTACTGACAGTTGCTTCCTCCAGAAGAAAGATATCGAAGGTATCGCCGGCAAGCAGCTGATTCATAAATGGTTTCATGGCTGTAATTTGTAATGCTAACATAATATGCCCCGTTTCTTTCAGGATTTATTTTTATGGCGGTCTGTATGCGCATACATCCGCCGGAGGCTCTAGGGAAGGGCTGATGGAAGCAGCGCTTCCTTAGGTATGGTATTTTGCGTACATTTCTTTGGCATAGGCGGCGCAGCTGCGGGAAAGAGAGAAGGTTCTGCCGTCGCACATGCGGACTCTTCCCAGAGGAAAGCTCTCCAGATAGCGACAGTTAATAATAGTTTTTGCGTTGGGAGCCAGAAAGCTTTCGTGTTTTTCCCATTGATAATACAGATTGACTATCTCTGTGCGCATCTGAAAGATACGGCCCTCTGTCAGGGTGAGCTCTACTATGCGGCCTTTGCTCACGGCGTAAAGGATATCCTGCTCGTTGACATAGATGGTATTGTTTTCGTCCCGAAGCTCAATCAGAGAGGGAGCCTGCCCTATAAGCTGCTGGGCATAATCCAGACTGGCGGACAACTCAGCTGTTCTGATGGGTTTATCGAGAAAGGTGACATTTTCAGGAAAGCTCTGCCTGCGGTAATCGATATCGGAGCAACACAGGATAATAGGCGCTTCAATGCCTTTGGCTGTCAGGGAGGCGACTATTTCGGATACCGTGATGTTTTCGGTTTTGCAGATATCAATATAAAAGACGTCATATTGCCTCGGATTGGCCAGCATGGCTTCGGCGTTCCCAAAGGAGTCCGCATAAAGGATGCCTGTAGATGAGGCTCTCTTATCCGATTCTCTTTTTAGCAGCCGCTCCATTTGTTTACGGTCGGCTATATTATCATCACAGATTGCAATGTGCATGATGGTCACTCTCCTGTATGCATCCCTATTGGCAATTTACCCCGGGGTCTGTCCCTTTTGCAGGATTCATTGCCTATGGGGACATTGTATCACAATTTCAGAAGGTCTGCGATAGTTTTTTACAGCAGACGAGTAGCAGGACAGCCTGTATGATTAGAATGGCCGGCATGCCGTATTTGAAATACCAGTGTCTGGTCTTATGGCGGAAGGTCTGCATGCCCAGGATGGCTCCGATGCTGCCGCCGGCCAGAGCCCATCCGAACAGAGCGGCTTCCGAGATGCGAAAGGCATGTCTGATGGCCCTGCGCTTATCTATGCCCATCAGGGCGAAAGCGATACTGTTTACAAGTATCAGATAGATTATGATAAAGTATTCCATAAAACTCCTTTCCGGCAGATGATTCACAGTATAACATACTTTGGAACATTCCACAAGAAAAGAGGGATGGCGAAAGTAGATAGGTTTTAGAAATTTAGATACTGACAGTTAATTGAAAAACACGATTCTTTTTGGTAAGATTGATTCGGATAAGTTCCAGGAAAAGGCTGTAGCGGCATAGAGAAATGTCTATGGGAGAGGAGAGGATAGAGAAATGATTTATTATTCAGAGGAAGAGATTACAATACGCAATATGGAGCCTTCGGATGCAGCGGTAATTACCGGGGAGGAGCTTGCGCAGGGTTGGGAGGCAACGATAGATAAATATGAGATGCGGCTCAGACATCAGGAGGAAGGACGCGCCGTGTCGCTGGTAGCGGAGTACAATGGAAAACTGGCCGGATATATTAATATCTATTTGAAGGCGCTGGACGGGGCGTTTATGGACAAAGGATATCCGGAAATCGTAGATTTTGGAGTACTTATAAAATACCGAAACCACGGAGTTGGTACGAAGCTGATGGATGTTGCGGAGCAGATTGCATCGGAATACTCGGATACGGTGTGCCTTGGCGTGGGACTGCATTCCGGGTATGGCAGCGCACAGCGTATGTATATTAAAAGGGGTTATATTCCAGATGGCAGCGGCGTGTGGTTTCACAATTCTGTCTGTGGGCAATATGAGACTTGCTGCAATGATGACGACCTCGTGCTGTGGCTTTCCAAGGAGGTAGTTTAAGTATTCCGGCACCGGAGTTTTGTTTGACGCAACCGGATAAAATCCCCCGGCAGGTAATACACTATCCTGCCGGGGGCTCTAGGGAAGAGCTGATTTAATCAGTGCTTCCTTAGATTAATTTAATGCCCTGTTCGCTCATCTTCATTGCCCTTACCTTGCTGGACAATCCGAACAGATTGATGAAGCCTTCCGCATCATGATGGTCATATAAATCACCGGTGGTGAAGGAAGCGATGCTCTCGTTGTACAGCGTGTAGGGAGAGGTGGTGCCGGCCTTGATGATGTTGCCCTTGTAGAGCTTGAATTTCACCTCGCCGGTAACATACTCCTGGGTCTTTTCAATGAAAGCCTGTTCCGCTTCGCGGAGAGGGGTAAACCATTTGCCCTCGTAGACAAGGCTTGCAAAGCGGCTGCCGATTTCTTTTTTCATAGCATAGGTGTCACGGTCTAAAATTAATTCCTCCAGCTGCTGGTGGGCTTCCATCAGAATAGTGCCGCCAGGGGTCTCATAAACGCCCCGGGACTTCATGCCTACCACGCGGTTCTCTACAATATCCACAATACCGATGCCGTGTTTGCCGCCCAGCTCATTCAAGGTATGGATAATATCAGAAACCTTCATCTCCTTGCCGTTTACAGAAGTGGGCACACCCTTTTCAAAGGTCATGGTCACGTATTCGCCTTCTTCGGGGGCCTTCTCGGGGGTGGTACCCAATACTAACAGATGCTCAAAATTAGGCTCGTTTGCAGGGTCCTCCAGCTCCAGTCCCTCATGGCTGATATGCCAGATGTTGCGGTCGCGGCTGTAGGAAGAATCCGCGGAGAAAGGCAGGTCGATGCCATGCGCTTTACAATAGGCAATCTCGGACTCCCGGGAATCCATGGTCCATTTATCATTTCTCCAGGCGGCAATAATTTTAATATCCGGAGCCAGAGCCTTGATGCCCAGCTCAAAACGAATCTGGTCGTTGCCCTTGCCGGTAGCGCCATGACAGATAGCGGTAGCGCCCTCCTTGCGGGCGATTTCCACCAGCCTCTTCGCAATCAGAGGACGGGCCATCGAGGTGCCCAGGAGATATTTGTTCTCATAGATGGCGTTTGCCTGTACACAGGGAACAATGTACTCGTCACAGAACTCGTCAATCACATTTTCAATGTAGAGCTTAGATGCGCCGCAGAACTTCGCACGCTCCTCTAAGCCGTCCAGCTCCTCCGCCTGGCCGCAGTCAACGCAGACGCAAATGACTTCATAATCAAAATTCTCCTTCAGCCAGGGAATGATGGCGGTGGTATCCAGACCGCCGGAATAAGCTAAAACTACCTTTTCTTTCATCAGTTATTTCCTCCATTTGTTATGGTATGTATGGTTTCTTTCAGTCTGAAACCACTATACAACATTCCCCATGGAAAAGCAAGTATATTATTGCATAAATTAAATTAAAAAACATATAAAAGCCTGGAAACAGGTAATGCAAATGTATATTAAATTGCATACAATGCATATTTATGCGCTATGAGCAGCTGTTATTCTTCTCGTCTGAACCTTCTTGAGCGCAGAGAAAAAGCTTCAATAAACGTAGTGCATAGTCATGCTGTTTTCTCGGGAGGGAATTTAAGGTTTCGATAATGGCGGTTACCTCGTCGGTGTGCTGCCGCTCTTCCTGTTCCGAGCAGGTTTTACCATAAATCATATAATCTAAGGACATATCCAGTGTAAAAGAAAGCGCCATAAGAGTTTCCACGCTCATGCCACAGTTTCCTCTTTCGATATCAGCATAATATTTCGTGGCCCGGTCAATTTTTTCAGCCACTTCCTCTTGTGTGAATCCTAACAGGGTACGTTTTAAACGCAGGCGGTCTCCGACAGACAGACGGTCATAAGTGAGTTTCATAATATTCCTCCAACAGCATCATTATCAAAACAAATGTACATTGCAATACCAGTTTTAAATGTATATAATAAGTATGTTAAAAACTGGTATAAAATACAGACAAATTCTACCTTTTATGTCAAACAAAAAAGATGAGTAGGAGGAGAGACGGATGAACAGAATGAAAAGAAGCATGTGGGCATGGCTGTTGTCGGCCTGTATGGCAGTTTCTGCAGTTCCCCTGCAGGCCAGGGCGGCCCAGACAGACTGGTCAGCCCGGAGTGCCATAACAGCGGAGGACATGGACGAATCGGAGGCGAGCGTCTCGGGAAATCGAATACAGCGCTACAGCCTGGCCCAGGAAATCCCGATTGATGAGTCCCATTTTCCGGATGAGAATTTCCGGAAGTATGTGGAGGAAGCGATTGATACGGATGGAGACGGACAGTTAAGCGGGGAAGAGCAGGAAGGGGTAATATCAATAGACTGTTCCGGTAAAGGGATATCGGATTTAACGGGAATAGAATATTTTGCCAATCTGGGGCGATTGAACTGCTTTTCCAACAATCTGTGTACTCTGGACGTGAGCGGGAATGTGGCATTGTGGAACTTAGACTGTAGTAGAAACAATTTGAGCAGCCTTGATGTGAGCAAGAACGTGGAGTTGACGACATTGTATTGCTACTATAACAAACTGGATAGCTTGAATGTGGGTGGTAATGTGGCATTGTATAGTTTGGTCTGCCATTCCAACAAACTGAGCAGTCTGGACGTGAGCGGGTGTCCGGCATTGGAGATCTTGGACTGCTCTTCCAACAATCTAAGTAGCCTGGACGTGAGCAAGAATGTGGAGTTGACGGACTTGTCCTGCTCTGATAACAATCTGAGCAGCCTGGACGTGAGCAAGAACGTGGAGTTGACGCTCTTGTCCTGCTCTGGGAACAACCTGAGCAGCTTGGACGTGGGCGGAAATGTGAGGTTGACATTCTTGGGGTGCAATGGGAACGAACTGAGCAGCCTTGATGTGAGCAAGAACGTGGCATTGGAGCGCTTGTATTGCATGGAAAACAACCTGAGCGGTCTGGAAGTGGACAGGAATGTGGCATTAAGTATCTTGTCTTGCTATGGAAACGAACTGAGCAGCCTTGATGTGAGCAAGAACGTGGAGTTGACATCTCTGGATTGCCATGCAAACAACCTGAGCAACCTGGACGTGAGTAAGAACGTGGAGTTGACGTCCTTGAATTGCTCTTTAAACAATCTGGACACACTTGACATGAGCGGATGCTTGGCATTGGAGGCCTTGAGTTGCTCTGGGAATAACCTGAACAGCCTTGATGTGAGCGGCTATTCGACATTGAGACACTTGGACTGCTCTTCAAACGAGTTGAGTAGCCTTGACGTGAGCAGGAATCAGGCATTGATGTACTTAGCCTGCACTGACAACAATCTGAGCAGCCTTGACGTGAGTGGGAATGAGGTATTGGAGGACTTGATGTGTAATAGAAACAAACTGAGCAGTCTTGATGTGAGCGGTTGTCCGGCATTGAAGAACTTGTCCTGCTTCGATAATATTTATTCCATGCCCCGTTCATCCGACAATACCTATGACCTGTCAGAGCTGCCTGGAAATTTTGACGTATCCAGAGCAAGCAACTGGTGGGGAGGCAGCGTAGAGGAGAACATTCTAACGGTCGATACAGATGTAGAGCAGGTCACCTATACCTATGATGTGGACGGCAGTAACGGCGATAAAAGGGGGCAATTTACCCTAAAGATAACCGTCGGTCAAGACCCTGCCCCTCATACCCATACCTACGATGCCGGAAAGGTAACCAAGGCGGCCACCTGTAAGGAAGCAGGCGAAAAGACCTACACCTGCACGGTCTGCGGAGGAACGAAAACAGAGGAAATAGCGAAGCTAACGACGCACAGCTATGATGCCGGAAAGATAACCAAGGCCGCCACCTGTAAGGAAGCAGGCGAAAAGACCTACACCTGCACGGTCTGCGGAGGAACGAAAACAGAGGAAATAGCGAAGCTGACGGCGCACAGCTATGATGCCGGAAAGGTAACGAAAGCTGCCACCTGTAAGGAAGCAGGCGAAAAGACCTATACCTGCACGGTCTGCGGAGGAACGAAAACAGAGGAAATAGCGAAGCTGACGGCGCACAGCTATGATGCCGGAAAGGTAACGAAAGCTGCCACCTGTAAAGCAGAGGGTGTAAAGACCTATACCTGTACGGTCTGCAGGGCGACTAAGACCGAGAAAATCCCTAAGGCCGACCATACCTACAAAACCACTGTGGTTAAGGCGACCCGGAAGAAGGACGGCAAGAGTACCACGGCCTGTACAGTCTGCGGCAAGGTGAAGAGTACGAAGGTTATCAGCCGTCCGGCGAGCATTACTCTGAAAAAGACCTCCTATACCTATAACGGCAAGGCGAAAAAGCCGGGGATTGTCGTAAAGGATGCAGCAGGTAAAACCATTGGCAGCAGTAATTACACGGTAACATATGAAAAGGGCAGGAAAAATATCGGGAAATACAAGGTGACCGTTACCTTTAAGGGGAGTTACAGCGGCACAAAGAGCCTGAGCTTCACGATAACGCCTCCTGCGCCTAAGGTAAGCTCCGTGACAGCGGGAAGTAAGAAGCTGACGGTGAAATGGAAGAAGGAGAGCCAGGCCACTGGCTATGAGCTCCAGTATTCTACCAGCAAAAACTTTACGAAGAATACAGTAAAGACGGTTACTGTCAAGAATCAGTCCACCGTGAAGAAAACGATTACCGGCCTGAAAGCCAAAAAGACCTACTATGTCCGGATTCGGACTTACAAGACGGTATCGGGAAAGAAATATTATTCCGACTGGAGCAGTCCGAAAAAAGCCGTGACGAAAAAATAACCTATCGGCTTTTTGACAGTTTTGTGCGTGGCTCGGATGCGGTAGTCCGACAGGAAGTACGGATTGTTTATCATTTTGTTGGAGAATTGTAAAAATCGGAAGTCATGTCTGCGGTTATTCAGCAGATGTGACTTCCTTTTTGCCAATTGACAAAAGTCATTACATATCTGCGGCAGGTAAAAAATTGATTGAGGAAATAGTCTTTTTGACATATAATAAGGGAAAGAAAGCTTTTCCTTATGCCCATTATGGGGGTAAAAAACGAAAAATATAGGAGGAGTGATGCTATGGCAGAGAAAGATATTGTCGAAAAGACATTGGAAGCTTACAATGACGTGTTTGCGGATATCATAAATGTACTGCTGTTTGATGGAAAACTTCTTGTGAAAGAGGAAGAGCTGGATGACGAAAGACAATCGTTATGAAAATATCAAGCAGTTAAAACAGGAGGCAGCAAATCATGAAAAGGTGGTCTGCTGTTTTTTGCTTTTTTCTTGAAAAATAGGAGTTCCTCTATTGGATGGAAACCAGAAGCAGGTGAGGCAATAGACACTCTGACATAAGATGATTTGTTTTTGTTCTGCATTGCGAAACGGTGGGAACTAAGTACATGAATCTCTTTTTGTAATGCCAGTAGTTCCAGTTCCTCACTTGTCAGATGAGCCGGGAGTTGCAGCCAGTGAAAGAATCGCTCAATATAATCGGTCGAGGCCGAAAAATCCAGTTTTCAAAAGCCATTGTCCGATGTATAATAAAAGTGATGAAAGAGGGTGATATTTTTGAATACGACAGAGCAGACACACCAGCAGGATTTAGAGCGTCTGAGATTGTTCCGCTATATGGATGATGATTTCATGACCGCCTGTCTTGCAGATAATTTTGAGGGTATTGAACTGATACTGCGGATTGTCTTAAAGAAAAAAGGCATAAAGATTAAATCGGTTCGGACGCAGGAGGTGTTGAAGAACTTACAGGGGCGCTCCGCTACGTTAGATGTCCATGCGGTGGACAGTGACAAAAAAGAGTTTGACGTTGAAATTCAGAGGAAAGACTCAGGGGCAGGCGCAAAAAGGGCAAGGCATAACAGCAGCTTATTGGACGCACATATATTAAAGCCTGGAGAAGAAACGGAGAACATTCCCGACAGCTACGTTATTTTTATAACCGAAAATGATGTAATGAAAGGGAACCAGCCAATTTATCCGGTAGAGAGATATGTTACCATCGGGGAAAAGAAAGTATTGTTTGGTGACGGATCACATATAATATATGTCAATGGTAAATATAGGGGCGATGACGAAATTGGTAAGTTAATGCATGATTTTTCATGCACCGATCCCGATGATATGAATTATGAGGCTCTTGCTAAAAAAGCGAGGTACTTCAAGCAGGACGAGAAAGGAGTAAAAGCCATGTGCAAAATGCTGGAGGATATGAGGAATGAAAAAGAGAAAGAAGTCAGAATAGCTAATGCTCTTTGCATGATTAAAGACGGAGAATTGTCATTAGAAAAAATTGCATTATATTCTGGGTTACCGCTTGAAGAAGTTAAAGAGTTAGCAACACCAGTTATGGCATAATAAGAAATTGAGTAATCTATTAACAGCGTAAAGGCGCATGGAACAGTAAATGTAAACCATGCGCCTTTTTTGCACCCAAAAGGAGGTACATTTTTCTGATACCTGTAATCAAAGTGTAGAGGACAGATTAAAATGTGTCATTCTCCATGATTTAGAACATGGGAAACAAGGCAAAACAAGAAAAGGTGATGAAAAATGATGAATAAGTCCTTGATAAGTTGCAACAGGTTCTGCTAAGTGAGATATCATGTTATTGGTGTAACGGATTGTAAGGTCAATCCGATAAGAATATCTCCGACAGAACCACCACAATAATTCCATAGAGTTGAATTTGGATGCAATAATCGGGGAAGTCATTTTTAGCGTAAATCACTGCGGTATAGAAATATATGTGCGAATATGGCGTGGGAGATATTGACAGTACCTGTGGAATGATTGTTTGGGAGCATAGAAATTTTTATAATTATATTAATATTGCAATTTATTTATCCTGCCTATACTGCAGATAATGTGTAACATCCGCAAATTCCCGCAAAATGCGAACAGCGCTTTCTCGGGAGCGTTTATCCATGGAACTTAAAATTTCCAGCAGCATATCGGTTTCAAATCCATTGTCCTTCCCTCGGACAAGATAGTCTGCGGACACATTCATCGCAGTGCAGATTTTATATAAAGTTTTGGCAGTAACGCCTTTTCGCCCACTTTCCACAGCAGCCAGAAAGCTTTCTGATATATCACAGCGTTCGCTGAATTCCGCCTGTGTCATTTGGTAAACCTCACGAATTTCACGGATTCGCAGTCCGACAATTAAGTTAAAATCTTTGTCAAGTTCCATAAAATCACCAACCTTCTTGATTTTTAATAAGTATAACAAAGGAAATATATACCAATTATATTCCATAGAATAGAGAAAAATATTCAATAGAGTTTAAAATTTAGAATTTGATCTTATAATACATATTCTATAGAATAGGAAAATATATTCTATAGAGTTGACACGGAAAAGAAGATATGCTATCTTAAATGAAGTAAAAAATTTTAGGAGGGAATAGTAACTATGAGAAAAACTTTTGGAGTACTTTTGACTGTTCTATGGGCATTTCTGATGATGCCAACAGTCTCCTATGCCGCAACGGAAAGCACCACAATGTCTGTTGTGGCGGACAGGACAACGCTGAATCCCGGAGATGTTGTTAATTTTGACATTGTCTTGGGTAAAGTCCAAGAATTAGGGGGACTGCAATATGAGCTGGACATTCCGGAGGGCTTAACGCCCATTCCGAACAGCTTTAAAACATCGGAAGCGTTTAATGAAGAGGTGAGGGATAAACAATATGATTTGACCATCCCGAGAACGGATTATGCAGGCGGACAACTGCTGGGAATGTGGACTCCTAAAGCATTAAATACGGGCGAAGTATATCTCTATAGCGGAGACAGTTTGTGTATCTTGCAGTTCTCCTGTACTGTGAATGCAGATGCTTCTTTGGGAGAAAAAAGTGTAACATTGAAGGAAGTGGAGTGCATCGATAAGCTAGTAAATTTGCTTGATGTAAGAGTGACCCCGGCTACACTTACGGTGGAAAAGGCAAAAGTTTCCGTATCCGGCGTTTCTTTAGATAGGACAACGCTTACCTTAACGGATGGAGAAACTGCGAAGCTGACTGCGACCATTGCTCCTCCTGATGCGGATGACAAAGCTGTGACATGGAGCAGCGACAATACTTCCGTGGCTACTGTTGCTGCGGACGGAACCGTGACAGCGGTAAAGGCAGGTACAGCAAAGATTACAGCCAGCACCAAGGATGGCGGTAAGACAGCCTCCTGCGCCGTGACGGTAAATTGCAGCCATACAATGACAAAGACAGAGGCAGTAGCACCTGATTGTGTTAAGAGCGGTAATGTAGAGTATTATACTTGCAGCAAGTGCAATAAAAAGTATACAGATGCGGCAGGCACAACAGAAATCACTAATGTTGTGCTGATGGCTAAAGGACATGCAGGAACGGAAACAAGTCATGATGCGGACAGCCATTGGAAGATATGTGAGGTATGCGGTACTAAGTTTGACGAGAGCGCGCACAGTTATACATGGAAGGTGGATTTGGCTGCTACGGAGGATACAACCGGCTTGAAGCATGAAGAGTGTGCCTGCGGTGTAAAGCGCAATGAAAATACTGTGATAGAGAAATTAGACCATATGCATATCGGTATTGAAAGACATAGCGCGGTTGCAGCGACCTGTACAAAAAAGGGCAATATTGAGTATTGGACCTGTGCCAGCGTTAAGTGTCAGGGAAAATACTATGGGGATGCAGACTGCCAGATAGAAGTGGAAGATGTGGAGACTCCCATAAATCCGGAAAATCATGTCTATGATAATGACTCAGATGAAATATGTAATCTGTGTGGCTATAAGAGGGAAATTCCAGAGGACGATGATGACACTAGTGATGCAACACCAGCTTCCGCAGTGGCACAGACAACTCCGGCAGTTTCGCCCAAGACCGGGGAAGCAAGGCAGATGTCATTGATGCTTGGAATTATTATAGTGGCAGGCATGGCTTTTGCTGTAGAATGGATTGTTTGCCGTAAAAAGCAATCCCAGAAGTAGAGAATGACAGGACAAAGGGACTGCTCTTTTACGGGGCGGTCCCTTATTGTTAAAGATAACAAAGTATTGTGGGCTTGTAGGGAAAGAAACAAGAAAGGGATAAGGTTGAAAAAAGTTTTCGGCCTCCTTGATTTGAGTGTCTGCGAAAGCGGACAGATGGGAGCAGAAATGATAATGAGAAAATTTAGACGGATATTTGCATGGGTGTTGGCAGTAATTTTATTCTGTAGTCAGGTATCTATCCAGACATTGGCTCAGGGGGAACTGCAGAATATTTCCGCAGCGGAAGTAGCAATAGCAGAGACTATGAATGCAACAGAGGCAATAGAAGCAATAGAAACAGCAGAGGCGGCAGAAGATGCATCTAATATACCAGCAACGGAAACAGTGGAAGCCACAACAGAGGTAACTGAAATTGAAACAGAATCGGATGCATTGATAACAGATGCAACAACAGAATTTATGCCTATGGTTAGCGATTCTGACGAGATGTTTTTTATGGCACTTGATGATGGCGAGGAAGTCTCTCGTCTGGAATGGCTGAAAGCCCTAACTAATGTTTTTCAAATGTCGGTGGAGGAGGACAATTACCCTGATAATTATTATTCGGACATAGATGCGACTTCTGAAGACTATTATGATGTTATGTTGGCCACAGAGTTTGGTCTGGTGGATGTGGAAGCCGGAGAGGCGTTGCGCCCTAATGAGGCGGCAACCAGAGAATTTGCGGCTCATACACTGAATTTGTGTTTAGGATATCTATTGGATACGGAGTCAGGATACACTTTTCAAGATGCATCCTCGGCAATCTATCCAGACGATATTCAAATTGCTGTAAACAGGGGCTGGTTTGCCCTGCAAAACGGCAATTTTCTGCCACAGCAGCCCATTACAGCAGCCGAACGAGACAAGATGCTTCAGGATGCTCGGGAAGTCAAGGCGGCGGAAATAATTGATTCCGATTATAGCGGTTCCTATCAATTTGTATCAGATGTCATTGTAGTTCCAGAAGGCACAAGGGTTGAACTGACGGACGAAAACCAGCTGACCATATATGACTGTTCGGTAATCTTGAAAGCAGGGGACAAATTTGGCATTGTTTATGATGGATTTCCTGTGGTACACAGAGTGGAGCAGATTGCCCTATCGGAAAACCGTACCATCGTTACTTTCTCCAATGTGGCTACTCAGGATGCTTTTGTGAACATTGATGTCCAAGGAAATCAAGAGGCAGATTTGACCCAATTGCAGGTTGTGGGGGAAAATGCAGAATTACAGTATATTGTTGGAGGGACTGAGGAGCAGAATTGGGAGGACGGTCAGAAGTTTTACAGTCTGGAATTGGTTGGCGAGCAGGAAATTAGCGCTGTAGAGATTACACAGTTTTATGATATTCCAGAGAATGTTAGAAGAGGCTATGAGATTGAACCGGGCAAGAAGATTGAATTGGTATGTAAGGTCAGTGGAGTCAAATATGACTACCAAGTGGACAAATCAGGGGTTTATGTAGGTTTGAATGCGAAAGTAAGCTTGCAATGCAATGTAGAGGCAGATGTATTGGAAGCATCTGGCATAGAGAAGACGGTTTCAATGTATAAAGCTCCGGTGGGCTGTGTTGGATTTCTGACAGGGGATGTGGAATTAAAATTTGGAGGTAAGTGTTCTTTTGTTCAGGATAGTAAAGTATCTATGGGTGTCAAATACACAGTACAAGACGGATTTCGCCTTGTGAAAAGTTTTCAGAAAGAAGCTTTCACGATTTCTACAGAAGCAGAAGTTTCGATGGGTGTAAAACTGGCATTTAAGATAAACTATGGAGTGATTGAAGGTAGTATTTATGCCCGATTTGGAGCAAAAGCGCGTGTAAAAGCAAAATCATATTTTGATGGAAAAATTCCTACCACATGTGCGGATGTTGGGGCGTGGTTATTTATGGATGTTGGTTGTCAGGTAAAAGTTGATTTGTGGTTAATTAAAGTGGAATGGAAAGAAGAAAAAAATATATTTAATGAAAACAACAGTCCGGTGAGGGTTTATTTTCACTTTGATGATGGTCAGTCGGTACAAGTATGCGGAAGAAAGAGTTCTGGTGATGCGGGAGAGTCCGGCGAGGATGTCACCCCCGGGAATAGAAAATATTACACACCAATTAATTCACAATATGGTTTTTCCAATCTGAACAGCGGAACAACACTAGAAGGTGAGCCCTTTGCAATATTTGAGTATAGTTTGGACAAGAAAGATCAAGCAACCATCACTAAATATAATGGAAATGTGTCCGCATTGAACATACCAGATACATTGGATGGTCATAGTGTGGTTGGGATTGGCGAGAAAGTATTTGCTCATAATTCGAAGTTGAGAATGGTTGTTATTTCAGATAGCATAACTAGTATAGGAGCAGGCGCATTTGGACAATGTGAAAATTTATCTAGCGTTAAATTACCTAAGTCTTTGAAGACAATGGGAGCCCATGCTTTTTATAATTGTGATAATCTGAAAGAGGTAGAGATACCCAAAAGCCTAACAGAAACTAGTTCGGCTTATATATATGAATTTGCCTATAATTATCAGTATGGTCCATTTTTTGGATGTGACAATTTAAAAAGTATTATATTTGAAGAGGGGACAACAAAGATTGCTAAAGGGCTTTTTGCAAATTGTCCAGGTATAGAGTCTATCACGATTCCAGATACAGTCACTAGTATAGCAGAAAGCGCATTTTTCAAATGTAACAATTTAAAAAATGTAATGTTTTCAGATGCGATTACAACAATAGATAAAAACGCTTTTTATCAATGCAGCAGTCTTTCAAATGTAAAACTACCGGAGAAATTGGAATATTTGGGATATATGGCATTTGGAGATTGCGACAGTATAAGTAGTATTGAGATTCCGCAAAAGCTATCAAGTGCTGGGGTTGAGTCGATATGGTTGGGCGGAGGTCCTAACTATAGAGATGGAGGACCATTTACATATTGTGACAATTTAAAAGAAGTAGTGTTTGAGGAAGGAACAACAAAGATTGCTGATAACCTATTAACATGGTGCGAAAATTTAGAGACAGTACAGATTCCAGATAGTGTTACAGTTATTAATAGTTCAGCTTTCCAAAATTGTTGGAATTTAAAAACTATAGATCTTCCATCTACCATTATAAGTATCGGACCATATGCCTTTAGAAATTGTTATGCATTAGAAGAGATTATTTTGCCGGATTCCTTGAGGAGTATTGGAGAGGGATCGTTTAATAATTGTGATTCTTTGACATCTATAGAAATACCTAAGAGTCTAAAATCCATATGGTATTCCAGCTATTCGGAAGGTCCATTTACGCATTGTGATAAACTAAAGGAAGTCAGGTTTGAAGAAGGAACTACAACTATTGTTATGAGTATATTAGAGAACTGTTATTTTGTAGAAAAAGTTATTATACCAAATACAGTAACCCAAATAGAAAGCGGGGCATTTAGTAACTGTCAGCATTTGACGGATATAGTTATTCCGAATTCTGTAGAAAAAGTAGGAAACCGTGTTTTTGAGTATTGCTATTCGCTAGAAAATATTACATTGTCCAATGTGTTGGAACTTGGAACAGACATTTTTTCACAATGTAAAAACTTAAAAGAGGTGATATTACCTCAAAATATAACTTATATACCGATGAGAACATTTGAAAATTGTGTTCAGTTGGAGCAGATTGATATTCCGGAATCTGTTATTGGCATAAATTCTTATGCTTTTAAAAATACAGGGTTGATGCAGATAAATTTGCCCGAAAATACCCAAAACATAGGAACCGGCGCATTCCAAAACTGCACAGCATTGACAAAGGTGACTATGGGCAATCAGGTAAAGGTCATTGGTAATTATGCATTTAACAATTGTGATGCGTTAACAGATGTGCGACTGCCAGACAGCGTAACTTCTCTGGGAACTCATGTATTTGAGGATTGTGAGTTGCTGGGCGGAGTGATGCTGGGAACAGGAATAACCAAGATTCCTGCATATGCATTTAATCTTTGCCCATCTTTGGAAAAAATAGTTCTGCCCTATCAGACGGGTACAGTGGATGATAATGCATTTACCAACTGTGTAAAGTTAAAGGAACTGACGGTTCCTCGAGCCGTGACAAACATTGGCAATGCTTTTAGCTATCCAATCAAGATGACGGTGTATGGCGTTTCCGGAACTTATGCAGAAGAATGGGCAAACAATGTGAATGCGACCTTTGTCGCTCAGGAAAAGCCTGCTACATCTGTGACATTGAGAGAGACTTCTGTGACGGTAAATATAGGAAGCAACAAGACTCTGCTTATGACCATAGCACCTGCAGATTTTACGGACGAAGTGACATGGAAGAGTAGCAATACTTCTGTAGCCACGGTTTCAGATTCCGGTGTAGTTACAGCAAAGGCATTGGGAGAAGCCCAGATTCAGGTCAATGTAGGAAATGTGCGTGCATCCTGCAAAGTAACGGTGCGGCAGCCGGTGACATCCATCAGCCTGAACAAAACCAGCTATTCCATGGAGGCGGAGCAAACCTATACGCTGAAGGCAACGGTGTCCCCTAGTAATGCAAATGACAAGTCTGTTGCATGGAGTTCCTCCGATGAGAGTGTCGCTACAGTGGATGCCATGGGAAAGGTTACGGCGCTGCGCAAGGGTAACGCAGTCATCACAGCAACAGCACAGGATGGCAGCGGAATATCAAAAAGCTGCAGTCTTACCGTGACAAATACAATTCATAAATGCAATGAGGTGGCAGCAATGGAAAGTCCTCATAACTATGAAAACAACTGCAGCGATGTGTGGATTTATACGCTGGCAGGAGCAAATAAGATTGCAGTGACCTTTGATGCAAGAACTGAAGTGGAGGATGGGTTTGACTTTATTTATCTTTATGATGCTTCGGGCAAGGAAATCGGAAAGTATACCGGAAAGAGTCTTGCAGGACAGACCATATCTCTTGAGGGTAACACCATTAAAGTGAAACTGGTTTCCGACAAGGCAGGCGAGAATTGGGGATTTAAGGTGAGCAGTGTAGAGCAAAGGAAAGAGGCGAAAGCCATAACCGGTGTGATTAACTGCCGTGCGCCCGGCAATACCCAGATGACCATCCAGCTGCTCGATGCAGGCGGCAGGGAAATAGCCCAGACTAAGGTGAGCGGAAACGGTTCAGAGTATGCGCTGGAAGATGTAGCCGCAGGCACCTATACGCTGAGGGTAAGTAAAACCAACTGTGTATCCCGGGATTACAAAATCACGCTGGGGGAAGAAACCCAGCAGATGGATATGGAACTGTGCCTTGTGGGAGATACAAGTAAGGATGGTAAAATCAGTGTTCAGGACAATAGGATGGTTTATAACCACATCGCAGGAATCAAAAAGCTTGAAGGTTATGACTTTCTGGTTGGAGATGTGAATGGGGATGGTAAAATCAGTGTTCAGGACAATAGGATGATTTATAACCATATCGCAGGCATAAAGGCATTATGGTAAACTGAAAGCGTGAATAAATTTCACTTGCTTTGAACGAAAATTAAGGGACAGTACATTAGCTGGGTTCCTGTAAGAAAGGAAAGGGTATAGTAAAATATGGAAAAACGGAGTGTATGTTATAGAGGCATGGCGGTTTTGCTTAGCTTGGAAATAATTTTTTCTGTCATATTGGCAGATTATATGCCGGTAGCCGCTGCAGACTTGTATAGATTGCCCTATAGCGAATCTAACATTGCGGCAGTAGGGCAACAGGGTTCGAATCAATGTATGGCATATGCGTTGGCATATTGCAGGACAATTTTGGACGGTTATACACATGCAGGAAACGAATATTGGCAGGCAGGAATCGGTGGTATGTATAGCTGGGCTGGCTATATGGTATCGGGAGCTTCAAGTAAACAGGGAGTGCTTCGGATTGTATATGATCAGATTAATGGTGGAAAGCCGGTCTGTATGTATGTGACAGGTCATTATCGCAGCAACTCTGCTTACTATGCCCCGGGAGATCATTGGGTTGCAGTGGTTGGATATAGGCAGGGAGCAAATCCCAATAGTCTGACCGAAAGCGATTTTTATATTATTGACCCGGTAAGATGCAATGGTGATTGGTTGAGTGATGGATGTATGCCGGCTGATAAATATAGTACAGGACTGAGGATTAGTGAGTCAGGCGGAGGAACTACACCGTCCTCCCCCGTCACAAACTCCCCCATCTTTACCAATGTCAGCGCAGAGGAAATAACAGCTACTTCTGCCAAAATCAAAGCGGATTACCAAAGGGATACTTATGGTGACATAGGCTTCTATTTCGGGACAAGCAGAGAACTGAGTGGCATGACAAAAGTCAGTGAATACAAATATTCCAATGTTACTACAACTACCACCTATGGTAATAGCTATCAGTTGGGAGTATATTATGATGCTACCTATGGATATAAATGGTGGCCAGCATTGACCCCGGGAACTACCTATTATTATGCGTTTTATTGTACCAAAAACGGCATAGAACATATCAGCAGTATTCAAACCTTTACTACAACAGGAGGAAGTTCTGCATTTCCATTAGTTGACAATGGAATTTATAAAATCTGCAGTGTTCTTTCTAATCAGGTAATCGAGGTTTCCAGCGGCAGCAGTCAGAATTCGAAGCAGCTCAATGTTTGGCCTTGCGAGGGAGAAGGGGATGCGTGGATGCGTTGGAAAGCAGTGAGGCACTCGGATGGTTATTCGTTTGTTAATGTGGGAACAGGAAAGGCAATGGATATTGCAGGCGGTTCAACACAAGAAGAGGCTGCAGTAACACAATATGACTATGTGGCTGCGGATGAGCAGCGATTTCGATTGGTGGATAAAGGCAATGGGAAATATGGAATGTTGAATATTCATTCCGGGTTGGCGGTGGATGTGTATGATGCTTCTGCTTCTCCCGGCGCAAAGCTGGTGCAGTATGCATTTCACGGAGGTGATAACCAGCTCTGGTATTTTGAACTGATAGATACCACAGCTCCTGTTATATCAAATGTTCGGGTTTCGGATGTAGATGCTACGGGATATACCGTATCTTGTGATGTGACGGATGATGTTGGGGTAGCACGGGTGGATTTTCCGACATGGACAACCTTAAACGGTCAGGATGATTTGCCGAAAGTTTTGCCTAGCGTAACATCTCCGGCATATGGCAACACCTATTCTTACAGAGTGAATATCTCAGACCATAATAATGAAGCAGGCAGTTATATTACCCATATTTATGCTTATGATGCAGCGGGTAACTATGCAAATGAAGGGACATCGGCTACAATAAAAGAGCCAGTGCAGGAGCCGGTCAAACAGCCTGTTACTTCCATAACCGGCGTGATTAACTGTCGTGTATCAGGCAATACCCAGATGACCATCCAGCTGCTCGATGCAGGCGGCAAGGAAATAGCCCAGACGAAAGTGAGCGGAAACGGTTTAGAGTATGCGCTGGAAGATGTAGCGGCAGGCACCTATACCCTGAGGGTAAGTAAAACCAACTGTGTATCCCGGGATTACAAAATCACGCTAGGGGGAGAACCGTTAGAACAGGATGTGGAACTGTGCCTTGTGGGAGATACAAGCAAGGATGGTAAAATCAGCGTACAGGATAATAGAATGGTTTATAACCACATCGCAGGCATTAAGCAGCTTGAAGGCTATGACTTTCTGGTTGGAGATGTGAATGGGGATGGTAAAATCAGTGTACAGGACAATAGGATGGTCTATAACCATATCGCAGGCATAAAGAAATTATGGTAGACAGTATGTATGTGCAACAGGTTTGGCTGTTTCGTGTCAGCCGAACCTGTTTGCAATTAGTGAGTTGACCGCGCATTTCATCATAAAAGTGCCGTCCTCAGTTCATCCATTGTAGAACTTTATTATCTTGATTGAAAAAGTTGTGGAATTTTGAATTATGAAGTGGTATAGTTATTTATATATTTTATTACTGTGGAGAAAATTATGGATGATAACTCAATTAAAGTTGGAAGGTACAACAAAAAATTTAATGAGATATTGGGAATAGATATTGAAGAGCTTGACATATACAGATCAAGAGGACTTCCGGCACACATGATTAAAAGTGGTCATGGAAAATGTCTAAGGTACATTGATTACATTCCGGATATTATAAAAAATCCAGATTATATAGGTATAAATCCTAATGAAAATGGAGTAAAATCAGTAGAGCTTATTAAAAGATATAGAGATAATGTGATGATTGGAATTAAATTAGACTCTGATAATGGATATTTGTATGTTTCTACAATGCATGATATTCAAGAAAAAAAGATTGAGAGACGTTTATTTAGTGGAAGAATTAAAGAATTTGTTATTGACACAGAGGAAAATAAGTAGTATATTATAGCTAGAAATAGAATATAATAATTAAGGCGTTATTATTTTGAGGTCGGAAATGGTTCCCGACACACTCTGAAAAGAGTACCTGAGATGCTGGATACACCGCCCAGCCAAGATAATAACGCTTTTATTATGTTTAAAGGTATGGAACAATGTAAGAGATGAGAAGCATTTGGAAAATAAAAAATCCAGATGCTTTTTATTATACAAGGTTGGTTGTATTTGTAGAAGCCATAAAAACACAAAAACGAATGATTTCTTAAGGACATACTTTGCCGAAAGCAAGCATAGATAGTAATAGGCAGTTGCAAAACAAGCTTGCGGGAGGTGTGTTTGTGTTTGAAAAGCTCAGTGAACAGGAAGCGCTAGACAGGCAAAAAAGCGATGGAAAATGCGGACTGACAACAGAGGAAGCAGGAAGCCGGCTCATCCGTTACGGAAAAAACGAATTGCGGGAGGCGAGGAAAAAGACGGCGGCGGAAAATTTTCTGGCGCAGTTAAATGATCCGTTGATTTATGTGTTGATTGTGGCGGCCGCGATATCCATACTTTTGCAGGAAGTGGGAGATGCGGTCATCATTGCCGTGGTAGTGTTTATGAACGCCTTAATCGGTGTGATACAGGAGGGAAAGGCAAGAAAAGCGCTGGAATCCTTAAAGAAGCTTACCAGTCCCCATGCTTTTGTCATAAGGGACGGGGTGCGCAGGGAAATTCCCGCGGCGGAGCTTACGGAAGGAGATATTGTATTATTGGAGGCAGGATGTCAGGTGCCTGCGGATATGAGGCTGATAGAAACGGTAAATCTGAAAATCGAGGAGTCTGCTCTGACCGGGGAGACTTTGCCGGTGGAGAAGGATTCCCGCTTTCTGGTGGGATGTACAGGGGAGATTCCTCTGGGAGACAGGCGGAATATGGCGTACATGTCCACCATTGTGACTTACGGCAGGGGGATGGGAGTAGTATCGGCTGTCGGAATGAATACCCAGATAGGACAGATTGCCGCCATGATTACGGAGACGGGGGAGGAGATGACTCCTTTGCAGAAACGCTTAGGGGAGCTGGGGAAGGTATTGAGCCTTTTGTCCCTCCTGCTGTGTGGGGCATTGTTTGCCATAGCGGTTTTGCAGAACCGCAATATCCCGGAGATGCTGATTACGGCAATTTCTCTGGCGGTGGCGGCGGTGCCGGAGGGACTTCCGGCGGTGGTCACCATTTGTCTGGCTTTGTCCGTTACCAAGATGGTGAAGGTGCATACGATTATCAGGAGGCTGCCTTCCGTGGAGACTTTAGGGGCGGTGAGCGTGGTATGTTCCGACAAGACGGGGACTTTGACACAAAACAGAATGACGGTGGAAATGTTTTGGTGTGACGGCGGTTTGAACTACCTGCAGGATGTTTTGCGGGAGAGTGGCAGAAGGATGCCGGACAGGAATTTTCTGCAGGGAATGGTGCTTTGCAACGACGCTTCCATAGAAGGAGGAAACCGCATCGGGGACCCCACGGAGCTTGCTTTGCTCGACATGGGAGCTTTGTTTGAAATACATAAAGAGAGTTTGGACCATACCATAAAGAGGATGAGGGAGCTGCCCTTTGATTCTGACAGAAAACTGATGACTACCTATCACAATAATGGCACATCTTATACCAAAGGAGCTCCCGACGAAATCTTAAAAAGATGCAGCCATATTCGGATACAGGGAAAAAGCAGGGCTATGACAAGAGAGGACAGGAGGAGGATTGAAGAGGCGGTTTCCCGGATGTCCTCTCAGGCGCTGCGCACATTGGCGGTGGCAATGAGGGAGTGCGCCGGGGAACCTGTGGAGCGGGAGCTTGTATTTCTGGGAGTGGTAGGAATGAAAGACCCTGCGAGACCGGAAGCCGGGAAAGCAGTGGAAATCTTTAAAAAAGCCGGAGTTACAACGGTGATGATTACCGGGGACCATGTGGACACCGCTTTTGCCATAGGCAGTCAGTTGGGAATCGTAGAGAGCGAAGAACAGTGCATGACGGGCAGACAAATGCAGGAGCTGGGGGAAGAGGAGTTTCTGCAAAAGTTAGAGCGCACAAGGGTTTTTGCCAGAGTGTCCCCCGTTCAAAAGGTGCGGATTGTGAAGGGTTTCCAGAAAAAGGGACAGATAGTGGCAATGACCGGAGACGGAGTCAATGACGCGCCATCCTTAAAGGCGGCGGATATCGGCATTGCCATGGGAATGGCGGGAACGGATGTGGCAAAACAGGCATCGGATATGATTTTGACGGATGATAACTTTGCAACGATTGAGAAAGCTATTGAGGAGGGCAGGGGAGTATATGAAAATATCCGAAAATCCGTGATATTTTTGCTTTCTTCCAATCTTGGGGAAATTATGACCATGTTTTTTGCGGTGTTATGCGGTCTGGCGGCTCCCTTAAAATCCAGTCATATCCTGTGGATTAACCTGATTACCGATTCCCTGCCCGCCCTCTCTTTGGGGATTGATTATAATGACGGAAGAAGCCTGATGAAAAACAGCCCCAGAAAGGCGGACGAAAGTTTGTTTTCCAGAGGCGGGTTTGTATGCACCTGTTTTTACGGGGCGCTGATTGCCTGCGCCAGCCTGGGGGCATTTTTAATGCTGCCCTGCGCATGGATTCGGGTACAGGGACTTCCCTTTACGCTGGAAAATTTGTCCATAGTGCTAAAGCAGGATGTGATTCTTTCCAAAGCCCAGACCTATGCATTTACCGTGCTTGGCATGTCACAGCTTTTTCATGCCGTGGGTATGAGGGATGTGAACACATCGGTGTTTCGGATGAACCATTTAAAAAATCCGCTGATGATACTTGCCTGTGTCATTGGCTTTGGGCTTCAGTTTGCGGTGACGGAAGTGCCTTTTCTGATCAGGGCGTTCGGAACCACCCATTTAAGTTTCCGGGAATGGAAAATTCTTGCCGTTCTGGCAGCCTTTCCGCTTTTTGCGCATGAAATCATGGTTTTTGTAAAAACTATTTGCCAATGGCGAAAAAAATGATATGATATATGAGGTGGCTTATAATGACAGGGAGCCGCTCAGATTTGAGATAGCAGGCGCAGCATATGCGCAGAATGGAGCAGGAAATGGATAAGATTATTTTAACCGGGGACAGACCTACCGGAAGGCTGCATGTGGGGCATTATGTGGGTTCTTTGCGCAGGCGTGTGGAATTGCAGAATTCCGGAGAATATAAAAAGACTTTTATTATGATTGCCGATGCGCAGGCCCTTACCGACAATATCGAGAATCCGGAAAAAGTAAGGCAGAATATTATAGAGGTGGCGTTAGATTATTTATCCTGCGGACTTGACCCCGAGAAGGCAACTTTGTTTATCCAGTCCCAGATTTCGGAATTGTGCGAGCTGACCTTTTATTATATGGATTTGGTGACGGTGGCGCGCCTGCAGCGGAATCCCACCGTAAAGAGCGAGATTCAGATGCGTAATTTTGAGGCAAGCATTCCGGTGGGATTTTTTACCTACCCCATCAGTCAGGCGGCGGATATTACCGCATTTAAGGCTACCACGGTGCCGGTGGGGGGAGATCAGCTTCCCATGATTGAGCAGACAAGGGAAATCGTACATAAATTCAACACGGTGTATGCCCCGGTTCTGGCAGAGCCTGCCGCGCTTCTGCCGCAGAATGAGGCATGTCAGAGACTGCCGGGCATTGACGGTAAGGCAAAGATGAGTAAATCTCTCGGAAACTGCATTTATCTGTCGGACACGGCGGATGAGGTGCGCACGAAAATCATGAGTATGTTTACCGACCCGCTGCATTTGCAGGTAAGCGACCCGGGGCATCTGGAGGGCAATACGGTATTTACCTATCTGGACGCTTTCTGCAGGCAGGAGCATTTTGAGAGATATCTTCCGGATTATGCCAATCTGGACGAGCTGAAAGCGCATTACCAGAGGGGCGGTTTAGGAGATGTGAAGGTAAAGAAATTCCTGAACAATGTGATGCAGGAAACTTTAGAGCCTATCAGAACCCGCAGAAAAGAGTTGGAAAAGGATATTCCGGCAATTTATGATATTCTGAAAAAAGGGAGCGAGGATGCAAGACAAGTGGCTGCCCGGACTTTATCGGAAGTAAAGACTGCCATGCGCATCAATTATTTTGAGGACGAAGAGCTGATCCGTATGCAGAGTGCAAAGTACGGTGAAGAATCCGTTTAGGATGTAAATTATAAGTTTCGTATTTTCCTGTTTTCTGAACTGGCCGCCTATATGGAACGATATTGCCCAAAAGAAACAAATTTTGATAGAACCGAAAAAAATGGGCATGATAGTATCAGAGAAATATTTGGCGTAATGCAAAAAAGGAGAGCAGTATGAATCAGAAAGCGGGAAGAGCCAGCATTAAGCTGGAAAATAGTGTATACATTTTGAACAGCGCCAGCATAGTCGGCAAAAAAGAAGGGGAAGGCCCTCTGGGGCTTTTGTTTGACATGATTGGGGAGGATGACCTTTTCGGCTGCAATAGTTGGGAAGAGGCGGAGAGCAGTTTACAGAAGGATGCGGTGTATCTGGCGCTCAGCAAGGCGGGAGTCAGTGCGGAAGATATTTCTTTTATTTATGCGGGTGACTTACTTGGTCAATCCATTGCCACTTCTTTCGGAATCTCATCTTATAATATTCCATTGTTCGGCGTATACGGCGCCTGCTCCACCTGTGGGGAATCATTGGCGCTGGGGGCAATGACCATTGCAGGGGGGTATGCGGATAAGGTGGTATGTGTGACTTCCAGCCATTTTGCCAGTGCGGAGAAAGAATTCCGCTTTCCGTTAGAGTATGGGAACCAGAGACCTTTGTCCGCCACATGGACCGTGACGGGAAGCGGCGCCTTTGTGCTTGGGAATCAGCCCTTGGAGGGAAGCGGCGCCAGAGCCCGTATTGTGGGCATGACCGTAGGAAAAATCGTAGATTACGGTTTAAAGGATTCCATGAACATGGGGGCATGTATGGCTCCGGCAGCAGCATCTACTTTGGAACAGCATTTTATTGACTTTGGCAGTCAGCCGGAGAATTATGATAAAATTATCACAGGGGACTTGGGCTCTGTGGGGCAGAAGGTCTTAATTGATCTGCTCCGGAAAAAGGGATATGATATTTCCGCGCAGCATATGGACTGCGGAATTGAAATTTTTGACGCTCAGGCTCAGGATACCCATGCCGGGGGAAGCGGCTGCGGCTGTAGTGCGGTGACTCTGTCCGCTTATATTTTGAAGCAGCTGGAAGAAGGAAACTGGAAAAAGGTATTGTTCATGCCTACGGGAGCCCTTCTCAGCAAAACCAGTTTTAATGAGGGAAAGAGCGTGCCGGGCATTGCTCATGCGCTGGTGCTGGAAAAATGCTGATTTTTTGCAAAAAGGCTGGCAATTATTCCGTTCCTATTGTAAAATTGAGAAGAATAGAAACTTTAACGGTTAAAAAGCGAACGGAGAATTTATGCTGGCATTAAGGATTACTTCCCTGAAAAATTTTATGAACCAAATGCTTGTGGGGGACGCCTTTGACCCGTTTTTGCTGGAGGAGGCGGTTATCGCCACGGCAGTTACCTATACCATTGACGGGCATATCCACAAAGAATTTTATCCTATGGAGGAGCGGGGGACCGATATGCTGCCCTATGAACTGAAGCCTTGGAGCGAGATAAAGGGGCTGTGTTTTGAACTGATCAAGGGCAGGCGCGCTCCTCTACATTTTAAGTTTGTCCTGCATTTGAAACCGGAACAGACCGCAAAGCTTTTTGCAAAAGAGCAGGGGGCGGAAGCTTCCGTGATAAAAGCTTTGGCGCTGACGGTGAAATACGATGAAAAAGGCGCTCTGCTGACTACCGGTATCGCTTACAATACTTTTGTCATGGCCAGAGAGCCTGATAAAATCTGGGACAGGGCAGTGCTTCAATATCTTGCCGGAAAGGGCATTGGTTTTGAAGAACTGTGAGTTCCGGTTTGATTCAATTTTTTCTTACTTTTTCATTTTGGGCTTAAAAATGATACTGGCAAGATATCCGAAAATCAAGGCGGCGGCGGTTCCTACGGCGCCTGCTTTAAAACCTCCGGCGAACAGACCTAAAAATCCCTGCTCGTTGACTGCTTCTTTGACTCCCTTCATCAAAATATTGCCAAATCCCAATAAAGGCACGCTTGCCCCGGCTCCGGCAAATTCCACAAAGGGTTCATACCATCCAAACACGCTGATGACTGCGCCGGTGACTACTAAAAGAACCATGATCCGTCCGGGCATCATCTTGGTCTTTTCCATGAGAATCTGCACCAGGGCACAAATCAGTCCCCCAACCCAGAAAGCATTGATATAGTCCATTTCCTATACTCCTTTTTATTTTGTATAGGAATAGTATGGGCAAAAAAGCTATTTTTTATGTAACCATTCCGACGGCAGCTGCACGATGAGTATCGCTGTAAAGACAATGATGCATCCGAGGATTTGTCTGGGGGTCATACTCTGGTCGGTTTTCAGAAATCCGATTTTGTAGAAAAGCCATGCCGCTACGGTAGCAATCACGGACTCCAGACTTAAAATCAGCGCAGCAACGGTGGGATTAAAATTTTTCTGCCCGATAATCTGCAGGGTGTATGCCACGCCGCAGCTCATGACCCCGGCGTACAGCAGCGTCCCCATGCCTTCCGTAATCTGCGAGAGGTTCGGCTGCCCCCAAATCAGCGCCCCTATACTGCATAGAATGCCGCAGATGAAAAATTGGATGCAGGAGATCATGACGCCGTCCGCTTTGGGGGAGTAATAATCCACCAGCATAATGTGGGCGGTAAATACAATGGCACACAAAAATACCAGAATATCCCCTTTGCCGAGGCGAAAGCTTTCCGTTATGCATAGCAAATACATCCCCACCGCCGCAAGGAATGCCGCGAACCACACGATACCGGACACTTTTTTGTGAAAGAAGATTCCGGCAATGGGAACGAAAATAATATATAGGGCGGTGATAAAGCCCGATTTGCCCACGGTGGTGTATTGGATGCCAAACTGCTGCAGGGTGCTTGCAACGGTCATGGCAATGCCGCAGAGAATGCCTGCCCGGATGGTAATTTTGGGGTCGGAGGGTTCCGGTTTCTGCCCGAAAATCCGGCGGGAAATAAATAAATACGCCAAAATGGAGAGCGCCCCGATTAGTGAGCGCACTCCGTTAAAGGTCAGGGGATGCATAAAGTCCATTGCCTTGCTTTGGAACACAAATGCCATACCCCAGATAAATGCTGTTGTAAATAATAGAAAACTGTTTCTTGTGGTTTTGCGGTTCATAGCCCTATAACCCCGGCTTAGATTTCTGCGATAACTTCCACTTCACAAAGTACATTTTTGGGAAGGGTCTTTACGGCAACACAGCTTCTGGCGGGTTTTTCCGTAAAATATTCCGCATAAATTTCGTTAAAGGTGGCAAAATCGCCCATATCCGCCAAGAAACAGGTGGTTTTTACCACTTTGGTATAATCTGTGCCCGCCGCTTCCAAAAGCGCGCCGATATTTTTCATGACCTGTCTGGTCTGGGAAACAATGTCGTCTCCTTCAATTTCGCCGTTAGCGGGATTAATTGCAATCTGTCCCGATGCAAAGAGCAGATTGCCTGTGATAATACCTTGGGAATAAGGTCCGATTGCCGCGGGGGCGTTTTGGGTTGAAATCTTATTTAACATTTGAATACCTCCCTGTTCCTTTGAATTTCGGTGTGAATGTTCTGTTTGGATGGACTTTGCGGACTGCTGTTAAGGGTCGGGTTCGTCAAACTCCGCCGTCACATAAAATCCCCTGTCATTTTCCGCAATATCTACCACAGTGCCCTCTTTAGTCCGAAGCCTGTCCCTGAAAGGAATATTGGCGGACATGGCAAGGGCCGGGTCAATGGTGTAATAGTAATTGCTGGGAAGTACGCCTTCCGTCACATGAATTTTCTGTCCCACTTCCAGAAAGCCGGATCGTTCCATTTTAAATTCCATCCTGCGCATCCGAATGTACTCCTTCTTACTGTTTCTTGGGCTTGCGACCTCTGGTCTTTGGCTGCTTCGGAACGATTTCCTTTAACAAAACAGCCTTGCCTAAATCGCCGGAAGCTTTGATTTTGCCGGTAAGATAAGCATTCACGGGATCCAATTTGCCTTCTGCGATGGCAATCAGGTTCTCGGCGGAGGTGGTCACAAGCACATCCCTGTCATAATATTCATAGGGCTGGATGTCTATCTGACCGTCTGCAATCTTGACATAAAGCGCTCCGGAGCCTTCTCCGGTCACATTAAACTGAATTGCAACATGTTCTTTGATTTTGCTGGCATCTGCAGTGCTGTACGCCTGTTTTAAGGTTGCTACCAACTCTTCATATGTCATACTTAACCTCGTTTCTGCGCAAGTAAATACGCTTGGTGTGATTTGTAACTAGTATAGCAGAAAAAGCGGGGTGTGGCAATCAAAAAACATATCACGAAACATTTCCGGGAAAATTCCCTTTACAGATATATGAATATATGATACGATAAGTAGTAATAAAAACTATGTCACAAGTCTGCTTGAGTTACATGATGTGGAAACAATGTTTAAAGAAATGATTAAAGACCTTGGAAAACGGTAACGCTAATAGAAGGAAAGGGAGAGCGGAGATGAGTTATAAGATAGTGATTGACAGCTGCTGCGAGCTGCCCAAGGAATTATATAAGGACAGCAGGATAGAAAACATCCCATTGGAGCTGGAGGTAGGGGATTATAGGGTTTTGGATGATGAAAGCTTTAATCAGGCGCTCTTTCTGCGCAAAGTAGCGGAGTGCCCTATGTGCCCGAAGTCTTCCTGTCCTTCGCCGGAGCGGTACAGGGAAGCGTACCATGCGGAGGCGGAGCGGATTTATGTTGTGACACTGTCTTCCCACTTAAGCGGAAGCCACAACAGCGCGGTGCTTGGCAAGAATCTCTATCATGAAAAATACGGAGAGAAGCAGATTCATGTGGTGGATTCTGAATCCGCCTGCTGCGGGGAGGGACAGATTGCCCTGAAATTGATGGAATTGGAAGAGCAGGGGCTTTCTTTTGAAGAAGTCGTAAAGCAGATAGAAGCTTTCCGCGACAGAATGCGTACTTATTTTGTGCTGGATAATCTGGATGCCCTCAGGAAAAACGGACGGCTCACAGGAATCAAGTCTTTGGCGGCATCGGCGTTAAACATAAAACCTGTAATGTCTGCGGATAAGGGGGTCATTGTCCAAAAGGGTCAATGCATAGGCACCAAAAAGGCTTTGATCAAAATGGCGGATATGGTGATCGGAGAGCTTAAGGGCAGGAAGGACTGTACCTTGATGATTTCCCACTGCAATGCGCCGGAGCGGGCGAAACAGGTGCAGAAGATGATAGAGGAGAGAGCGGAATTTAAAAAATCCCTCATCGTGGATACCAGAGGAGTGGGCAGCCTGTACGCAAGCGACGGAGGCATTGTGGTGACGGTATAAGGCAGGGGTATTAAAATATGGGTTATAAAAATATTACTGCAGAAGATATCTATAAATAAATATGGAAATACAAGCTTGCAGGATTAAGATAACAGGCATCCCAATTTGAAATTTCGGATGCCTTGTTTTATGGCGGAAGAGCTGCATTCCCAAAATGCAGCCAAGGCTTCCCCCGATTAAGGCAGCCGTAAAAAGAGAAGCCTCCGAGATGCGCCAGGCACCCCGGATGGCTCTTTTTTTATCAATGCCCATCATGGCAAATCCTATGATATTTATGATGACCAGATAAGCAATCAACAATATTTCCATAATCAGATTAACTTCTCACCCTGCTCCTGCATCTTCATGGCGCGAACCTTGCAGGAAAGCCCGAACAGATTGATGAAGCCCTCCGCATCATGATGGTCGTACAAATCGCCGGTGGTGAAGGAAGCGATGCTTTCGTTGTAAAGGGTGTAAGGGGAGGTGGTTCCTGCCTTGATAATGTTGCCCTTGTAAAGCTTGAATTTTACCTCGCCGGTCACATATTCCTGAGTCTTTTCGATAAATGCCTGCTCTGCTTCACGCAAGGGAGTGAACCACTTGCCCTCATATACAAGGCTTGCGAACTTGCTGCCGATTTCCTTTTTCACAGAGTAGGTGTCACGGTCTAAAATCAGCTCCTCCAGCTGCCGGTGCGCCTCCATCAAAATGGTTCCGCCGGGAGTCTCATAAACGCCTCGGGACTTCATGCCTACCACGCGGTTTTCCACGATATCCACGATGCCGATGCCATGCTTGCCGCCCAGCTCGTTTAAGGTGCTTATGATTTCGGAAACCTTCATCTTTTTGCCGTTTACGGAAGTGGGAACACCCTTTTCAAAGGTCATGGTCACATATTCGCCCTCCTCGGGAGCTTTTTCGGGAGTGGTACCCAGCACCAGCAGATGGTCATAGTTGGGCTCGTTGGCAGGGTCCTCCAGCTCCAGACCCTCATGGCTGATGTGCCAGATATTGCGGTCACGGCTGTAAGAAGAATCAGCGGAGAAAGGAAGGTGAATGCCGTGTGCCTGACAGTATGCAATCTCAGACTCACGGGAATCCATGGTCCACTTGTCGCTTCTCCATGCGGCGATAATCTTAATATCGGGAGCAAGAGCCTTGATGCCCAGTTCAAAACGAATCTGGTCGTTGCCCTTTCCGGTTGCGCCGTGGCAGATGGCAACAGCGCCCT
>JAMOZS010000080.1 GCA_023667765.1 Roseburia sp.
GCTGCCCACGGAGACCGAAGAGGATATTTATGGCATTGCAGAGCTTTCCAATAAAATTGCCGCCACCTTCTTTGAAACGGTTCCCAAGGAGAAGCGCACCAACGGAAAGGTACAGATTGTCACCAGCACCTCCTTCTTCGTGCCCAAGCCTTTTACACCCTTCCAGTGGGCGCCTCAGTGTACCAGGGAAGAATTTGTTAATAAGGCGTACCAGACCAGAAAGGCTATCTCTGAGCAGTTGAATCAAAAGAGTATCAAATATAATTGGCATGAAGCGGACGCTTCCGTGCTGGAAGGGGTTTTAGCCCGGGGAGACAGGAGACTGTCCCAGGTCATTCTGAAGGTGTACAAAAAGGGATGCTTTTATGACGCTTGGAGTGAATATTACAAAAATGACGTATGGCTGGAAACCTTTGAGGAATGTGGTCTGGACATTGCCTTCTATACTACCAGAGAGAGAGCTCTGGACGAGATTTTCCCCTGGGACTTTATCGACTGCGGTGTGACCAAGGATTTTTTAAGAAGAGAGTGGCTGAAAGCCAAACAGGAAACCGTCTCGGAAAACTGTAAATTAAAGTGCCAGGGATGTGGCGCAGCCCGTTTCGGATGCGGTATCTGTCTGGAGGAAAGGAGTGTGGAAGTATGAGTGAAACCATCAGGCTGCGCATAAAATTCACAAAACATGGAGCCATTCGTTTTATCGGCCATCTGGATGTGATGCGATTTTTTCAGAAAGCGATTCGCAGAGCGGAAATAGATATTGCTTATACCGGCGGATTCAGCCCTCATCAGATTATGTCCTTTGCCTCCCCTTTAAGCGTTGGGCTGGAAAGTAACGGGGAGTATATGGATATGGAAGTCCATTCCCTTATCTCCTGTGAAGATGTAAAGGAGAGGCTCAACTGCGCCAGCGTACCCGGGATAGAAGTACTTTCCGTGAAGCTACTGCCAAAGGAGGCGGGAAATGCTATGGCCAGCGTGGCGGCGGCCTCCTATACGGTTCGTTTCCGGGAGGGGAGGGCTCCGTCTCTTAATATCGCTTCCGCCTTGCCCGATTTTCTTTCAAGGAAGGAGATTCTGATAACCAAGGAGACAAAGAAGGGCTCTCGGGAGGTGGATTTAAAAGCCGGCATTTATGATATCTGCTGGAAAGGAGACTGTTTTTTCATGCTGGTGGACGCCTCCAGCGCAGGGAATATAAAGCCGGCGCAGATTATAGAGGCGCTGCTGGCCTGTCACGGGGAGACTTTGCAGGAGAATGCCCTGCTCATTACCAGAGAGGAGACTTATTGTAATCTGGGCACTACGGAGGAGAGGAAGCTGGCTCCTCTGGATGCCGTGGGCACCGAGGATTCCGAAAGAAACCCTTCGGGAGAAACGGTATGTCTAAGAGAGGAGACATCCGCCCATGAGTCGTAATATTATGACAAACAGAAGGCTTCCCGATGAAACGGAGCTGGCCTTAAGAAATACCGGAGAGGGTAAGCTTTTGTTTACCGTTTATGAGGAGCATCCCTGTGCTTTGCTCTTACAGGACAACCGTCTGACTGCGGCGGCGTTTTTTCCGGCAAAATCTTCTAAAATGGGGGGCATTTATATTGGACGTATCAGAGATGCGGTAAAAAATATGGACGCCTACTTTGTGGAAATCCAAAAGGGTGAAATCTGTTTTCTGTCGGGAAGAGAGGCAAGACAGCCTGTGTTGACCGGAAGAAATTATGACGGCCGCCTCTTGCAGGGAGACGAACTGGTGGTGCGGGTTATAAAGGACGCCCAGAAAACCAAGCTGCCCATGCTGAGCGCCAATTTTGCACAGAAAGAGGAATATGAAGCGGTTCTTAAAAAAGCCGGACATAAAACCTGTTTTACCTGTTTGCAAGAACCGCCAAGCAGCTGGCAGTCAGCCTGCAGCCAGCTTGCGAAAGAGGAGGAATATACGGAGCTTATCACGGATGACAGTCAGCTTTATCCGGAGCTTGTGGAGTATGCCAAGACGCAGCTGCCGGGGAAGAAAGTGCGGCTTTATGAAGATACATCCTTTTCCCTTTCCATGCTGTATTCCCTTAAGACAAAGCTGGAAGGGGCTCTGGAGAAGCGTGTATGGCTTAAATCGGGAGCTTATCTGATTATTGAGCCTACGGAAGCCCTGACGGTAATCGATGTAAATTCAGGTAAGTGTACCGCAAAAAAAAGCTGTGAGGAATATTACCTTCAAATCAACCGGGAGGCGGCTCGGGAGATTGCCCTACAGCTGAGACTGCGCAATTTATCAGGTATGATACTGGTAGATTTTATTAATATGAAATCCCGAAAGAATCAGGAGGCTTTGTTGCAGTATATGAGAGAGCTTTTAAAGGACAGCATGGTAAAGACCAGCGCCGTGGATATGACTCCTTTGGGATTAATGGAGATTACGAGACAGAAGAAGAGCAGACCTCTTCATGAACAGGCAAGGGCTGTGGGAATTTGGCAAGGAAAGGAAGTTTGATACAATGAAGCTTGATACAATGAAGCTGTTAGGTTTGGAGAAGGTAGGCGACGGGAAATACTTAAAGAAATATGAACTCACCTATTTAAATAAGGGTGGCCGTGAGAAAAAGTATGAGATTGTCAGCAGAAGAGAGTTGAAGGAGGTAGCGGATATCGGCGCAAAGCCCAGCGGGGTATCCATTGTGGCGACCTGTCAGGGGAAGCTGCTTTTGTTAAAGGAATTTCGTATGGGAGTGAACCGCATGGTTTATAATCTTTGCGCAGGCATGCTGGAGGCGGGAGAGAGCATAGAGGAGTGTATCTCCCGGGAGCTTTATGAAGAGACCGGGCTTCGGGTAAAAAAACTTCACAGAATATTGCCTCCCTCCTTTGCGGCGGTGGCAATTTCCGATATGACTACTTATATCGCCTTTGTGGAGGCGGAGGGGACCATCGGCGGAGAGACGTCTGAAAATGAACTGATTGAGGCGAATCTATATAGCAGAGAAGAAGTGGAGGAGCTCTTAAGGAAGGAGGCCCCCTTTAGCTCCAGGGCCCAGATGGCGGCTTATTTTTATACGCTGCAAGCCTTCTAAGGAAGGATTGCTTGAATCAAGGTCTTTCTTAAAGCCTTTGGCGGACGTACATCGGATTTGCAAGGGATAAAATAATAACGCAACGTGTGGAATAACATATATTAACAGGCTTAATATGCAGGATTTAAGGTAGTCAAATTTTGTCGATTATGATAGAATGAAGCATGTAATAAAACCTGCAGCGCCAGGAACAAGAAGGAGGTATTTTAATTATGTTGGATTTACTGATTCCCATCGTGCCGATTGCCCTGATAGTTATCATCCTGCTTATTATTGTCCTATCGGGATATGTGAAGGCTTCACCGGACACGGCAGTCATTATTTCAGGTATCAGAAAAAAGCCGAAGGTACTTATCGGTAAGGCCGGCGTCAAAATTCCCTTCCTTGAGAGGAAGGATGAATTGAATCTACAATTGATTCCCATTGATGTAAAGACATCCAATGCAGTACCTACTGCAGATTATATCAACATTAATGTGGACGCCACCGTCAATGTGAAAATCAGCGACAATCCCGAAAAACTACGTCTGGCGGCACAGAACTTTCTGAATAAGAAGCCTGATTATATCGGCCATGTGGCAAGAGAGGTTCTGGAGGGTAATGTACGTGAGATTGTGGGTAAGATGGCCCTGGAGGAAATGGTTTCCGACCGTCAGAAATTCGCTTTGCTGGTAAAGGAAAATGCAGATCCTGATTTGGCCGCCATGGGACTGGATATTGTATCCTTTAATGTGCAGAACTTTGTAGATGGCAATGGCGTTATCGAAAATCTGGGTGTGGATAACATTGTAAAAATCCAGAAAAATGCCGCTATTTCCAGAGCGGAGAGCGAGAAGGAAATCGCCAAGGCACAGGCTGTGGCCCGTAAAGAGGCCAATGATGCCCAGGTATCCAGTGATTTGGAAATCGCCAATGCGCAGGCGAGAGCCCAGAAGGAGAAATCCATAGTGTTGGCCAATGCCGAGAGAGAAGCTCAGGAGGCGAAAATTAATGCAGATACTCTGATAGCTCAGAAGGAAAATGAACTGGCTATTACAAAGGCGGAGCTGCAGACGGCTGCCGATACCAAAAAGGCTATCGCGGACGCAGCCTACCAGATTCAGCAGGAGTCTGAGCGTAAATCAGTGGAAATTGCCACCGCCGACGCCAATATTGCCCGTCAGGAGAAAGAAATTCTCTTAAAACGCAAAGAGGCTGAGGTTATGGAGCAGGCTCTGGACGCAGAGGTTAAGAAAAAGGCTGAGGCCGAAAAATTCGCCCGTCAGCAGAAGGCGGATGCTCAGTTATATGAGATTCAGAGAAATTCTGAAGCACAGCTCTTTGAGCGTCAGAAGAACGCCGAGGCTGAGAAGTTTGAAAAAGAGAAGGAAGCAGAGGCTTTGAAGGCGACGGCCGAGGCTCAGAAGTACACCATGGAGCAGGAGGCCGACGGTATCCGGGCAAAGGGTCTGGCTGAGGCCGAAGCTATTCGTGCAAAGTCGCTGGCTGAGGCCGAAGGTATTGAGAAAAAGGCTGAGGCCATGACGAAGATGGGCGAAGCCGCCATATTGGAAATGTACTTTAAGGCTTTGCCTGATGTGGTTAAGAATGCGGCTGAACCTCTTGCCAATGTGGATAAGATTACCATGTACGGCGACGGTAATTCCTCTAAGCTTATGAAGGATATTATGGGAACCGTTGTACAGGTAACGGATGGTTTAAAGGAATCTACCGGCGTTGACTTAGGCGCCGTCTTAGCCGGTTTCCTGGGCGGCAAGGCTGCCGGAAACAAAACCGTAGACCAATCAGAAAAATAATGAAAATTTTGTCATACAAAATCCCCCCCGGAAAAGGTTCTTTATCCGGGGGGAACTTTGTGTGTCTAATATAAATAGGGGAATTATGAGATAAGCATTTTAATCGCTCTGCAACTATGCGCAAAAGACAACTTTAACGAATAATTGGCTGTAGTTTTCAAAGGATTATTATCATGTTCTTTGGTTGCTAATAATATTATTCATTATATTGTCCAATTGGGTCTCATACGCACCCTGTGACATTTTTACTCTGAACAAAGGCATATCAATTGCTTCAAAAACTTTATCTTTGAATCTGTCTATATCAGCGACATCTTTGTTCAAATGTGAATTATCGTCCAATTCAAGCCCGGCCAGCAGACGAAGCTTATTGTCACATATCATGAAATCTATATGGCGCGACCTTATGTAACCTCTGTATTTCATAAGATTCTTTTTGTCTGTTACGTTGAGGAAATCCTCCATCCTAATCTTTGGGCAAATCAGCAGATTCTTTTCATCACATTTTCTTTTCAATATGTTGTAAAATGAATACTCAGCCTTGGTAAGAAGCATTTTTTTTGCATATGGATATTCCGTTAATTGATTGATACTCTTCTGGATGTGTTCGGACGATGGTTTGGATGGATGCTCTTCTGAATATGTTGTTACTATATATTCAATTGGCGCATCTGAATCGGAACTACGTTTGCGGACTGTTATAAAATAAATTATTACACCGACTATAATAGCTAATATCAATAATAGTATTAACTCATTCATATATATTAACCCCTTCTTCAATAATATATAACTTCTCTGTTTTTAGGGTAACACATTCCTGCTTTAAAAACAATGCCATTCCTGATTTTATTTTTCATCTGCTTTTTCGGCATTTGCCGACGGTTCTGTGATATTGGAAACGGCATCGGAATACGAAGCTGTTTCCGGAACCTTCTCGTTCTTTTTCCGGGTTATTTCATCCATGGAGCTTAGGAATCTATCGCCAAAAGGATGTTTGCTAACAAACTTTTTGTCCTGCATATATTCAGGGGTATATTCATGCAGTCCCTCTTCGTCCACAGCACAGACATTCATATACTTTTCGGTTTCACAGGGAAGTCCTTTTTTCATCAAAGCAGCGTTTACAAAAGATTTTATCGCCGCATAGAGCACCGCAAACAAAGGCACACCCACAATCATACCGAACACACCCAGCAATCCCCCAAA
Source organism: Roseburia sp. (assembly GCA_023667765.1). Classification (GTDB taxonomy): domain Bacteria; phylum Bacillota; class Clostridia; order Lachnospirales; family Lachnospiraceae; genus Acetatifactor. The sequence goes on from JAMOZS010000080.1 coordinate 6,071, forward strand.
AAAGGTAATGGCAAAAATCACCCAGAAGCTGGTAAGTCCTGTGGAATTTCCCAGAATTTTAGGCCCTATGAAATTACCGTCCAGCTGCTGTAATGCCAGTATAAAAATGGCAAAATAAGCGCAGCCCAGAGGATGCATGGGGTCTACCAGGAAGATTAAAAGAATACTGGGAATGGCGCCCAAGTACGGTCCAAAAAAAGGAATGACATTGGTAACGCCGATAATCACGCTGATTAACAGCGCATAGGGTGTATTCATCAATGTGGTTCCCACGAAGCAAAGGCAGCCAATCAGAATGGAATCAAGCACCTTTCCGCTGATGAATCCACTGAATGTCCTGTGGGTAAAATGAAAATTATTAATAATAATATTGGCGGTATCCTCATGAAAAATCGCATAGGCCATCTTCTTTGCCTGGCCGGTAAACTTCTCTTTATTGGCCATTACATAGATAGATATGATAATACCGATAATCAAATTCCAAAGCACCTTAAGCGTGCCAATAACGCTTAGCGAGACCATTTTAATCAGTTCGCTGCTCTTCTCCAGAATCGTCTCATTGAGCCATTTTTCCAGTTCCGTAGAGTATTTGTTAATGGTTCGTACCACATAATCCCGCATATCAGGATTGTCCTCTAATAATCTGTTCAGCCAGACGGTAAAATTATTAATATAATCGTCAAAATTATTTACGATATTTACGATACTGGGCACGATTTCGGAAATCAGCATGGAAATCAGGACGTAAATCAAAGCAAAAAACAAGCAGGTGGTAATCAGAATACTAATCCCCCGGGACAGGGAATTCCTGCGGGGGCTTTCCTTAAGCTTACATTTCTGAAATAGCGGTCTAATGACACGAAACTCAAAAAAGTTCAAAACAGGCATCAGCAGATATGCTATAATGAGTCCAAAAACTATCGGCATCAGGATACCTGTCACCGTTTCCAAGGCAAACTTTATGTTAGAACCGTGGAACATAATATAATAAAAACAGATGCTTGCGGCAATCACCAGAAAAGCTGTCAGTCCCCAACGAAAAAATTTACTGCCTGTTTTCCATTTCATATATAAATATCCTCTCTTCTCAAATACTGCTCTTATCTTCTATCATACACCGAAAAATAACATATCACAAGTAGGATTTCTATTCTTTTCTATTGTTTTTAGCCTGAAAAAAGGATAAAATAAAGGGTATGGCAGAACTGTTACGAATTAATAAAATGATTTAATAAAGACAGGATAAGGAATAAAAAGATATGAAGCTACAGCAGGTATTAAGCTATGTACGCAGGGCGATTGATGATTATCATATGATAGAGGCCGGAGACAAAATAGCCATAGGTATCTCCGGCGGCAAGGATAGTCTTACTCTGTTGTATGCCCTAAACGGTTTAAGGCGCTTTTATCCCAAGCCATTTACAATCCATGGGGTAACGGTTGACCTGGGGTTTGAAAATCTGAAGCTGGATAAAATAAAGGAGCTTTGCCGGGAGCTGTCGGTGGAATATACGATAGTGAAAACGGATATTGCCCGGATTGTGTTTCAGGAACGGGAAGAAAGCAGTCCCTGCTCTCTCTGCGCCAAGATGCGCAAGGGAGCTTTGAATGATGCGATAAAGGCGGCGGGCTGTAACAAGGTTGCCTATGCCCATCACAAGGATGATGTTGTGGAGACTATGTTGATGTCACTGATTTTTGAGGGGCGCTTCCATACTTTTTCTCCGGTGACCTATCTGGACCGCACGAATCTTACGGTAATCCGTCCTCTGCTCTATATGAATGAGGCTGATGTAATAGGTTTTGTACATAAATATGATGTGCCGGTGGTCAAAAGCCCCTGCCCTGCAGACGGTTTTACCAAGCGGGAATATGTGAAGGGGCTTTTGCGGCAGATAAATCTTGAGAATCCCGGCGTAAAGGAACGCATGTTTACGGCAATCCAAAATGGGAATATGAAAGGCTGGTCAGAATACTTTGGCAGTTATAAAAAATGACAACTATCATGATGAACAGACAAAACAAAATATTATAAAGCTGCGGGCCGTAATGGATACCCTCCCCTCTTTTTGTCGTATGTTTTTCAGGGGAATCGAGGAGTATACCTCCGCCCGTACCAGATTGGCATACGCCTATGATATCCGGCTTTTCTTTGAATATCTGCATGAAAAGAACAGCTATTGCGCCAAGCTTGAGATAAAGGATTTTCCTCTCTCCCTGCTGGAGCAGCTGCACCGGGTGGATATTGAGGAATATCTGGAATATATTTCTCTTTATCAGAAGGACGGCAGGGATATCACCAATGACGAAAGAGGCAAGTCCAGAAAGCTGGCCTCTCTGAGAAGCCTTTACAATTATTTCTATGAGAATGAAATGATTGAAAAGAATCCTGCAGCTCTGGTGCCCCTTCCCAAACGCCATGAAAAAGAAATCATTCGTCTGGAGCCCAATGAGGTAGCTATCCTTTTGGATCAGGTGGAGGATGGCACGAAGCTGAC
>JAMOZS010000081.1 GCA_023667765.1 Roseburia sp.
GGCAGCCTGTGACTTTCACTTTGTCTGTTGTCGTTTCCCTTTGCAGATAGTGCCGAATCACAAGCCCTCGCTTTTCAAGGGTGTCCTTCCAATCCCCTCTGGCGAGCAGCGTTACATCATTCCCACCTTTTTTCAGCACATGAGCCAGTTCGCAACCAATCACGCCTGCGCCATAAACCAATAATTTCATCCCCTAATCCTCCTGTCTCTTTTTGTTACCAAAAGCAACCCGCCGAACATCCAGATATTCCCGATGCTAATCCACCCCGTTGCAAGCGCATTCGTCAGCGGCAGATTCGGAGCCTTTAATATCACCGCCAGCAGCAAACCGAACAAAACTGAAAATATCCATGCCCATTCGGGAAGCGGCGTCAGCCCTTTTGCAAAGGCTTTTATCTGCGTCGCAATTAATATCAAAAAGAAAACCAGGAACAGAACCATCGCAGGCGCAAGGAAATAAGCCAGAAATTCCACTGTCATTTCAAGCGCCTTGTCCGGACTGAACTCATACATTTTCTTTAGGAAATAAACTGCTGCACAACAGGGAACGTGAACCCCACAGCCGCCAAAAACCATGCAGCCGAAAATTCCTGTGCGGTATGTATGCGCATACTTTTCGCTTTTATGGGCAATCAGCCGGTAAACTGCAAAATAGCAGAGACACTCCAGTGGTATTCCTATCATCCCTAAAAGTGCCGACCAAAATATTCTTTCGTCTGATACGGTCAAGTATCTTGCAAAAGTCACGGGAATGCCGGATACTGCACTATCCGCTGCCCCATACCCCAGCAGCATATCCCCTGCCAGTACCATGACTGCGGCAACCAGCCCGATTTTCATAAGATGCCTGATTCTCGGCATATCCAATTCATTGCCAATGCCAATATTGTTAAAGTGGTTCCCTGTTTTTTTCATTGCTATAAACCGCCTTTCTGCTACAACAGCAGCGCCATAACTGCCGCAACTGCCGCCGATAAAACGGCAAAACCTACCGTTCCTATTGCCCATTTTACTGCCTTATCTTTTTGGTTGATATTTTCCGGATGCGCTCATGGGTAGTCAGTCCTATTTCCACACACCTATCCTGTACATCCTTATGGTACATATGAACCATCCCCACGGCGCCATCATAACTGTGAAACCCGCCGCAAGGATAGTCAGCGCCGTCCCAAGAGCGCCTTTTTTTCTCATAAGGCTCACTGTCCGCCGATATGGTATCGCAGTCGGCCTTTGCCACTACACTTTTAAACTCCTGTTCCGGGATATCCTGCTCCGCAATGATGACCGTCTGCTTCTTTGTATGCGAGCTTGTTACCTTTTTACCCGGAATGCATTCCTCACGGCCTCGTTGATGTGTGCTTCACACATCCCACACGCCATCCCCTCTATTCTTTAAACCCAATTTTCTGATATAACCGCAGTTACAATCTACTCATTATAGATGTAACCCTTACTGTCTGTTTTCGCCGGATGCTTCTTTAAGTATCTGCTCTGATTTCCAACAATCCAGTAATCACAGAAGCTGCCGTGCGCACAGGTGCTTTTTCTGATAAGCCCTCCGTGCATCGCCCCCAGCATGGGATAATCAGAATTACAGAATGCAGGCATTAAATCAACATACCCATGCCTTTTTGCAAAATCCGCAATCGGACAGTTTGTAAACTCATAATAGATCCCTTTCTCCTTGTCATACGGTCTGACTTTCATGTGGTAATTCCCCACCCATTCCCGTTCATGCTTTTCTGCCCGCTTTGCGATAGACAGGAATACAAAATGCTGTAACCTTAACACCCATGACCTGTTCATGTCTAGAAAACCTATTGCCTGCATTGCAGGCACAAAAGTTTCCCTGTTCATAATGCTCATTTCCTCAAAATCCGGCTTAACAGGAACTGCCTCATAATATGCAAAAAGCGCAATACTGTCATACACACCCCTTGACTGTGTATTCTTCCTTCCGCCAATGAACGGCATATCTTTCAGAAAATCTACATACGTTTTCTGGATTCTTTCCCATAATTCTTCTGCACCATCAGTTCCGTATGCCGCCATCAGATGCTTTAACATGACATTCTTTACGGTTTTTGAATAGGGCATATGTTTTTCTCTATCAAATGCCAGTTTCTTCTCTTTCATATTACTTTAACCTCGTATGCACTTATCACTTTCAGTGGAATGTCCGGCTTCCAAACTCCATTATCGGTCTATTCCCTTGTTTTGCTTCACGCACTCCTTACCTCCGAGAAACATGACAATCCACCCAAAGCTCTCAAACCCGGAAGCAAATCCATTGAACGGAAATGGAATCAGCGCTTCCAAGAGGAAACCAATCCCCGCAATGATAAGCGGCGCCGCAAGCAGCCACACCTTTTTCAGTGGAAGGATACCCTTCAGTATCAGGGCTATCCAGCCTCCCGTAACGGCAATGCCAAAAACAATAAACGTGGTCCAGTATGGCACAGCCTGTATCATATACGACCGGTTCCACATTTGCAATGCCAGCTTCGTATCCCCACCAGCTACACCGTAAATGACATTGTAATTATGAATCAGCGTCCCACAGGCTAAATGGAAGTACATAAAGGATATGCAGCCTAAAATCAATCCTGCCATGTAGACCTTCAAAATCCATCTGTCCCATTTGTCCTGCAATCCCAAAAGCCGGTCTTTTAAGAAATCCGCAAAGGACAGTGCTGCTACCGTGTAAAACATTGCACCAATCATGCCGCCGATATTTGAGAGTGCAATCCTCCAATCGGCAATCGTAAGCCAGCCGGATGAAACCATACCGGAAACAGCATAGCTGTCAGCAGGCTCAATTCCCATACAATAGTCACCTATCATAAAACAAATCATGCCTGGGATAATAAACATCATCCTTTTCCGTATTGTTTGGGGTTTCGACCTTTCCATTTCATGCCTCCATCAATTTCTATTTTTGCATAGACTCTGCTACGCTATATGCCATCTCGAAATGTGTTCCTGCGTATCTGCCCCATTGAAGCTGTGAACAGCCGCCGCCAAAAGTGCGGCAACTACAATAAGGGCTGCACCTTTTCTGTATGGCAGGAGGGTAATCCCCCACGGATGTCAATGGATTTTTCAGCATCACAGAAACAATAACAACCGTAAACAGCACAATTCCAATCAGACTTTCAATAAGAATCGTCAGCATAGGCTCCTCCTTCAAATAGAAGTTAGTTATCGCTAACCATTTTAAGTTTATCATACGCTGCAAAGTATGTCAAGAAAACGCTCCCTTTTAATTTTGCCTCTAAGGGGTGTACAGAGGGTGTATGTCCACCTTGGCAGGGGTGTGCAAATCCAAAACGCCGCCAACACTCTAACCCCTGAATGACATATAAAAAGAAAGCCCTCGAAGTGGATTCCTCCGCTCCAAGAGCCGTTTTTACACTATTTTCAGCCTTGACACCGCATTAAATTGTATCAATCTTTGGTTCTACACATCATAATACACATCATTTAATATCCAATCCTCATGGTGGTTAATGTAATCCGCAAAATAGCGACGTTGGCTGATTAAGGAATTTGTCTGGTCATCCTTATCTGTTGAAACTCTGCAATATGCAGCGACTCTGAGTTTATTATCATCACCTCTTACCATATCATGTATTTCTTCCAATCAGCTCGTTTAGCTGAGTATCTGAAAGATACTCTCTATGATACAACTCCTGATAAACTCCCCGTTTAAGAGCCTTTTTAATATCCAATTTCTGCCCATCTGTAAGTTGCCATTCCATACCTCCACCCTCTCTGTTACCGAAATGCTCTAATTCCGTTTTCGACAAAACATACCTCTCATAAATCCCGATTACTAGAATGTATGAATCTTTTTCCGAAATAATCCAATAAACCATGCTCTGACAGGAATTTTTCAGTTCACGTACCCCCGATTCTATCATTGCCGTTGATAAATGCTTCCTGAATCCCTGTAACCCTTGTACTTTGTGCGCCTGGATACCCCTTTTAATTTGATGGACACTTACTTCATCTGTCGGTTACAAATCTGCTGTTGGCACCAGCACATTGATTATGACCTTTACGACGCTCATCACATCGGTCAGCCATATCATGATAGACCCCTTAATCGGCAGCTTCTGAATTATCGGGAACTGCTTTCGGGCTGTGTTTCCACAGTTTTACGTTTACCCTCATCCAGACATTCCTTTGCCCTGTCTCACCTTCCGTTCCATTCGTAACAAAACATAAACCGATACTTTTTAATTTTGCCTCTAAGGGGATAAAAAGCCCTCGAAGCAGATTTCTCCGCTTCAAGGGTCGTTTTTACACTATTTCCTTTTTGTCTATTACAAAATACTCGACAATCAAAGGGCGGCAAACCCTCTCTCCAGGTCTGCAAGAATATCGTCAATATGCTCTGTACCGATGGAAAGGCGAATTGTGTTGGGTCTGATATTCTGCTCCTCCAGCTCCCTCTCGGAAAGCTGGGAATGGGTAGTAGAGGCCGGATGTATTACCAGGCTCTTTGCATCCGCCACATTCGCCAGCAGGGAGAATATCTGTAAGTTATCAATAAATTTCCAGGCCTCCTCCCGACCGCCTTTGATTTCAAAGGTAAAGATGCTGCCTCCCCCATTCGGAAAATACTCCTCGTACAGCGCATGGTCGGGATGCTCCGGCAACGACGGATGATTCACCCGCTCCACCAGCGGATGCCCGCTTAAATATGCCACCACCTTTTTGGTATTCTCGGCATGCCTCTCCAGACGAAGGGACAATGTTTCCACCCCCTGCAATAAAAGAAAAGCATTGAAAGGGGATATACTGGCCCCCGTATCCCGCAGCAAAATCGCCCTGATAAAGGTTACAAAAGCCGCCGGCCCTGCAGCATCCACAAAGGAAATACCATGATAGCTGGGATTCGGCGCTGCGATATTCGGATAGTTTCCGCTTGCCTTCCAGTCAAAGCTGCCTCCGTCAACAATCACTCCGCCAAGGGTCGTTCCGTGTCCGCCGATAAATTTTGTGGCCGAATGCACTACAATATCAGCTCCATGCTCAATGGGCCTGATAAAATATGGCGTGCCAAACGTATTATCAACTACAACCGGCAGCCCGTGTCTATGTGCGATTTCCACAATCGCATCCAGATTGGGAATATCAGAATTGGGATTGCCCAGCGTTTCCAGATAAACCGCTCTGGTATTTTCCAAAATGGCATCCTCCAGCTCCTTCAGATTGTGAGCGTCTACAAAGGTAGCGCTAATCCCGTACTGAGGCAGCGTGTGCTGAAGCAGATTATAGCTTCCGCCATAAATCGTTTTCTGTGCTACGATATGCCCTCCGTTTGCGGCAAGGGCCTCCAACGTATAGGTGATGGCTGCCGCGCCTGACGCCGTTGCCAGCGCCGCCACGCCGCCCTCCAACGCCGCCACCCGCTTCTCCAGCACATCCTGGGTGGAATTGGTCAACCTTCCGTAAATATTTCCCGGATCTGCCAGTCCAAAGCGGTCCGCTGCATGCTGTGAATTATGAAAAACATAAGATGTCGTCTGATAAATAGGTACTGCCCTGGCATCTGTTGCCGGGTCTGCCTGCTCCTGCCCTACATGTAATTGAAGTGTCTCAAATCTATACTCTGTACTCATTATCTTATCCTCTTTTCTTCCCATTCTAAATTTTTATAGTTTCTTCCACAGCCAAAAGCCCCAATCGCTGTTTACTCCCGAACGAATCGCAGACTTATGTTCCGTGATTCGCACGAGAGACAGGCATTCGGCCATATCGAAAATTTGCTCTTAACAAAAGTTCAAACAAAATCAGCATCCTGTTTCCTCCCGTGCTTTATTCCTACCAAAAAAATAGGTTATATGTATAATATTACCATTATCCTGTTTTGTCAACATTTTTCTTGCTTATTTTATTCCCTCCTAGGTATAATATAAGAACAAAACCCGACTTTTGAGGAGGTTTCTTTATGATTGTATCAACAAAGGGAAGATATGCGCTTAGGGTTATGATAGACTTGGCCCAGCATCAGGATAAGGAATTTGTTCCCCTGAATGAAATTGCCAAACGCCAGGAAATATCGGAAAAATACCTGGAAGCCATTTTAAAAATATTGGTAAAAGAAGGATTACTGATAGGACAGCGCGGAAAAAAAGGCGGCTATAAATTAAGCAGGAAGCCTGCAGAATATACAGCATGGGATATTATCAGCCTGACAGAGGAAGGCGGACTCGCCCCGGTCTCCTGTCTGGAAGCTGATTCCGCAAAATGTCCCCGGGAGGGACAGTGTCTGACCCTTCCTATGTGGAGAGACTTAAACCAACTGGTACGGGAATTTTTCAGCCAATACACGATTGCCGACCTGGCTTGCGACAACTTCCGACAAACAAGGCTGCCTGACTAAAAACAATAAGTCCGAATGCCTTGTTTCAGGCTTTGATACTGCTCAGGGGGGGGGGAGCTGCCCATGATAAAAATCTCAAAAAACAGATATGATTTGTATGTATTTTTTACCAGAAATGTCTTAGCTGAATTCTTTGTGGAGGAGTTGGAATGGTATATGAACGAAGCCCAAAGCCTGTGGGCCGTTATTGGTCTGGACCGGCAGGACAGGGATTACACCGTTATTATTTCAGCGAGGGATAAGAACCGGCAGATACGCTGTATGGATACGGAAACCGGTTTTGTAACCATAGAAGCGGCAAGAGCATATCTTCCCGATAAAATGCGAGAGTTAGAGAAATCCGTTATTAGGGAATCTGATTTCAACAGGAGCAATACCGAAGCCATTTTCCGGCCATTACCAAAAAAGCATTGGAATGACGCATACCTGGCGCTGGCTCAGTCTCCTGTATTTTCCTGCGCCAGAAATGTAATCAGGGAATTAATGCCCCATTTCTTTGATGTGGACAATAATTTTGTGGAACAGTTCCAGACCGGAGGCTTCGACGCAAGATTATGGGAGCTGTACCTGTTCTGCTACTTTAAGGAAGAGGGATTAAACATAGACAGAAGCCATCCCGCGCCGGATTTCCTCCTCTCCGACGGCAATTTAGCCGTGAGCGTGGAGGCTGTGATTGCAGCAGACCGAGGACTGAAAACAGCAGGCAAAATACCCGAACCGGAAGAGCTGCCAGAAAAAGAGAAGCTGATGGCGGCCCGGTGGGGAAGTCCGCTTTACAGCAAGCTCAGCCATACGGATAAGACGGGAAAACATTACTGGGAGCATGAACATACGCAAAATAAGCCCTTTGTGATAGCAATCGCTGATTTTCATGAGCCGTTTTCCATGATTTGGAGCCAAAATTCCCTGACTACCTATCTGTACGGGCGCAGGTATTCCTGCTCCTATGACAGAGAAGGAAATTTGCAAATCCGATTCCATAAGGTCGAACAACATGAAAGGGCGAATAACCCAAAGCCGATTCCTTCCGGCTTCTTTTTTCAGGCGCAAGCGGAGCATATCAGTGCCGTACTGCATTCCTCCTGCGCCACAATCTCCAAATTCAATCGCATCGGAAAACAGTGCGGACTGGACGAAAGCGAGAGTTTTATGCTCAGGGAGGGCCGCTTCTATAACCCCGCCCCAAATGCCTCCAAACCCTTACGTTTTGCCTATGTTGTGTCCGAAGAAAACTCGGAAACCTGGGCTGAGGGCGTTACTGTTTTTCACAATCCCAACGCAAAATTTCCCCTGCCGGAAGATTTTTTCCCCAATGCAGCTCACTGTTATTTAAAGGGAGACTTCCTTGTGACAGCGGCGGAAAATGCGATTGTGTATTCCTCCATGACCTATCATTTCATAAAAGGTAACGGTTCATTCCTGGACGAACCGTTACCATAAAGAATTGTTTGCTTTTATAATATCATTTCCTTCTTATCCAAATCCGCCTGTACCTTCTCCAAATCCTCCCGGATTTTCAGATGCTGCGGACAGGCCTGCTCGCATTTGCCGCATTTGATGCAGTTTTTGGCCTGATGCTCTTTACCTATCTCCTGCTCCCAGCTCCCGCGGACTATATTATAATTCTGATACATATGATAGGTATTCCAAACCCGGAAATTACCGGGAATATCTACCTTCGCCGGACAGGGCATGCAATAACGACAGCCGGTACAGCCATTCTGTACCCTGCTTCGCAAAAGCTCCACCACCTCCCGGATTACCTGCTGTTCCTCCTGAGACAAAGATTTGAATCCGGTAAAGGTACTCAGATTATCCTCCACCTGCTCCATGGTCGACATACCGCTGAGCACAGTCATCACACCCGGCAGACTCCCTACATAGCGAAGCGCATAAGAAGCCGCGGATGCATTGGCGTCCAGCGCATGAAACCGATTCATAATATCCTGGGCAAAGACTGCCAGAGAACCGCCCTTCACGGGCTCCATCACCACCACCGGTATCCCCAGAGAGGCCGCCGTCTCATATCCCTTTATTCCGGCCTG
>JAMOZS010000082.1 GCA_023667765.1 Roseburia sp.
AAAATGATGAATTGCTTGGAATTATCCGAGTCGTTGGCGATGGCGCTACCATCGTGTTTATTCAGGATATTCTTGTTTTTCCCAAAAAACAGCGACAGGGTAGAGACTATCCCGTCAATAATAAAAACCTCTGCCTCCGCAGCACATTCCTCCGCTGCCGCAGCAGATATTACAAATCATATTGGCAATACAGAGCTTCACACACAGATTACTGCCTCCCATAGTCGGGTAGCCATAGGCCGCCTGTCTCTGGGTATACCAGCTCTCTCCACTCTCGAATCGGGACAAAAGCATCCGGTATTCCATATTATTGGGCTCCATAGCCGCCGCTTTTCTCGCATGCTCCAGAGCAGTTACATTATTTCCCAGACCGGAGCTTGCTATAGCGCTGTAATAATACCAGCGTGCATTTCTGGTCTGCTGCTCCATTCCGTCCAAGGTATTTCTCGCTTCCCGATAATAACCGTTGCGAATATAATTACCCGCTGCCCGAAGTCTGGGCTCCTCCTCGTAACCGGTGCTCTGCCCCTGCTGACCTCCGAATCCCCCGAAGCCGCCAAATCCTCCGAAACCGCCGTCTCCCTGATAACCGCCCTGTCCGTAACCGCCGCCATAGGCCCCGTACCCATTGGTTCGCTCCTTCATAATCTGCTGATAAGCTGCCTGAATCTCCTTAAACTTTTCCTCTGCCTGCGCCTTATTCGGATTATTTACATTCGCATCCGGATGGTATTTTCTACTGAGCGCCTTATAAGCCTTTTTAATCTCCTCCTCCGAAGCATTTCTGTTTATCCCCAGCACACTATATGGGTCATACATGGGTTGTTCTCCCTTCCTGTCCATTTCAAATACTACCGAAAAATCTATTTCTGCCGCTTTTCTCTCACCGTCTCATAACGGCACCACACACCGGAATAAAGAATATTACGCAGGATTTCCAAATCTTCCAGAAGCGGCAGCTGTTCAAACTCCTTACAGCACTCCGACATCATTAATGTCAATATCGTCCTGCATTCCTCCTCAAAATCAGAGCGCCCGTAGATATCCTTCAACGGATTATAATTTCCCTTCCTTATATCTGTCTCCACATCCTCATAGGCGTCCAGCAGATAAATAAACTTTCCCAGATAAAATCCGAATCTTCTCAGGCTCTCGCTCCATTCATCCTCCCGATAGCTTATAACCTCAGACATTATCCTGCCAAAAAGCCCGGATATGGTATCTATATCTGCATTCTCTTTCTCGGCGTCGTAAAAATCCTGCATAAGAAGAACAAGCCTCTCCAGCTTATCCTTATAAAAAAGCTTTGCTTTCCCGAATCTGCCCTCCAGTAGCTTTCCATAAATCCATTTGGTAACTTTACGCTCGTCCTCCCAATCATCCCGACATTTATAGCAGGTCAGAAGTACATTTATCCCTGCCAGGTACTCCGTAACGGCATTTCTGCGATAAGGATGCTTTTCAAACGGATGGGCGATACATTTACAGCTTCCCTCTTCTGTCTCCGGCTCATACAGACTGCTCAGAAGTATCACCAGGAAGGTCATATCATAGCTTAGAGATAATTGGCCCAGTGCGCCGTATTTTTCCTTCAATTCCCGACAAAGGCCGCAATAATAGGAATGATAAACATCAAATTCCTTAAATTTCAGTTCGGCCTTATTGACAATGATATATCCAAACATATCCCATCCTCAGCTCTTTTTTATAAATTCCGTGCCGCATTTGCTGCAGCGGATTGCCACGCGCCCTCTGCCTCTGGGAATCCTGATTTTCTGTTTACAACCGGGACATTTATAGATATGATACTGCTTTAGCTGCTTCAGGAGATGTTTCTTTCGTGAAAGATACATCCTGACTGCCGTCTCTTTTTTCAGATACCAGGCATTTTCTGCCGCGCGCCTGCTAATCTGCTTTGAGAACATCCGATAATACTCCAGAACCAGCAGAGCAAGGGCTATGACATAAAAAAAAGATAACCCAAACACAGATAAAACCAGACATACAATGGAAAGTATCATAATAAACTGATTCAATCTGTCACTTCCGTATCGTCCATACATGAATCTCTGTAATTTTTCTCTCATACTCTGCTCTCCGTTTCAGATATTTATCATAATCCATATCCTCTATTCCTTCTCAGCAACACAATATTTCCTATGATATAAGATATATTATCAGACATTCCCTCCAAAACCGCAATTAAATAAACATAAACATTTATTAAAAAAGAGCAAAGCGCGCAAATACGCTTTGCTGTAAAAGACCGGCTTATACTCTGTCTTTCCTTGTCATAAACACAAAAATGCCAATTGCAAAAATAAAAATGGAAATAAACTGGGAGGTAGATAACGGCCCAATTTCACCTCGATAATCGTTTCTCAGAAATTCCACACAAAATCTTCCCGTACTGTATAATATGAGATACAATGCTCCCACTCTGCCCGGTTTCTTAGGCTTATGGGCATACCAAAGCAGGATTCCCGCAATAGCAAACATTCCTGCACTGGATATCAGCTGCGTGGGAATGAGCTTCACCCCGTTGGGTGCAAAATGAGAATGCGTAAAGGCAATGCCATACCAGGCCTGCGTCTCCCGTCCGTAACAGCACCCCGCCATGAAGCAGCCGATTCGGCCAAAGCCCTGCGCTACTGCTACCGATGGCAGCACAATATCAAAATAATCAATAAACCGAAGCTTCTTTATCCTGCAATAGACATAAGCTATCAATACGCCTCCGATAATTCCGCCATAAACCACATAGCCGTTGTTGGAAAACAAGCTTCCGGGGTCGTTTAAAAAGCTCTTAAACTCCACCAGAATAAACAATAGCTTCGCACAAAAGAATCCGAAAAAGACACACAAAAAAGTCATCACATATAATACATCCGCATTCATGCCGCGCTTTTTCGCTCTCGCCTCTCCCATATAAAGGGCCGCCAGCACGCCGATAGCTATCATCACTCCATAGCTGTGTATCGTAATGGGACCGATACTAAAAAGGTCATTATACATATCCTTCTGTTCCTTTCCTATCTTCTAACCGGTTTCTGCGCTCTGGAAATTTCTTTAAGGGTCTTATCAATCACATTACGGATAAATTCTCTCTCCTCATCCTTCACCAGAAAATACAGATAAGAATCTTCTACAAAATCCACCGGAAGGCCTCTCCCCACAATCTTAAAATTCACATAGCCTCTGTCAATATAGCTTTCTATCTCCTCATTGGAAATAAAAGCCGGACGTTTCATGCATTCTGCAAAATTACGTTTTTCATAAGTCTTATTGGGGCAGCGAAAGGCCGTGCGGTTATCAAATTCCAGCTGGAGCCTGGATTCGTCCAAATAATGCTCCGCCCGCTTCGGACAATTAGGATAACAGATTTCATTTACCAATATCTCCAGCCTGTCCGCCATCGGCGATAATTCCCGCAGCGCCTCCTCATTATGATTCAAATCATAATCCAGCACCACCAGGAAATAGTCCTTTTTAAGCTCCTGTTTTAAGGTTTCCAAATTCACCATACGCTTCGTAGTGGACGAAATAATCTGATACCCGGGATATTCCCGCCTGATATATTCCTCCAATACCGGACGATTCACCAACACCTGATTCATGCCATTGTCCGCCGTTTTCATTATCATATTGCAGTAAGTATCCGACAGATGCTTCTCCTCCAGCAGAGAGTTCGTCCAGGTAAAACGAACCGGTACTCCCTTACTGTTGTAGGCTTCCACAATCTTCTCCACCTCGGGTTTGCCGGTAATGCCAAACACCGCCCTGCCTCCATTCCATATAGCTCCCGGAATTGTACCGTAAACCGAACCGATTTTATACCCTTTTCTGAACTTATCCGGATACTGTCGCATGGTATTAATTACCACCTGATTCAGAAAACGAAAATAACATAATCCAGGTAAATGCCAGTAAACTTCTCTCTTATCTCCCATTCCTTCTCCCATTCCGCCGCTTTGGCTTCTTGTGCGCATCCGCCGGAGGCTCTATTATCCGTCCCTCAAATCGCCGTATCATCGCCGGCTTTCCACGCCTTAACTGCTTCCAGTTTTCTCTTTACCTCTTTCTCCTGCCCCTCTTCCCCGGGACAGTAATATACCCTGTCCTGCAAACTCTCCGGCATACATATCATCCGGGTCAGCTTCTCCTCAGTATTATGAGCATATTGATAGCCTTCCCCATAATGCAGCTCTTTCATCAGCGCCGTCGGGGCATTCCGAATCTGCATGGGCACAGGCTCGGCACGCCTTTCCTTTACATCCTTTTTGCATTCCTCACAGGCCATATACAGAGCATTTGACTTGGGGGCCATAGCCAGATAGGTGACTGCGTGGGTTAAATGCACGTCGCATTCGGGCATCCCAAGGAAATGACAGGCCTGATAAGCCGCCACCGCCACCTGCAATGCCTGTGAATCCGCCATACCGATATCCTCGCTGGCAAAACGTATCAACCTGCGGGCTATGTACAGCGGGTTTTCTCCCCCCTCCAGCATCCGGCACATCCAATAAATCGCTGCATCCGGGTCTGAATTGCGCATGGATTTATGCAATGCCGATATGATATTATAATGCTCCTCGCCGTTCTTGTCATAAAGAAGGGATTTCCTGCTGATACACTGTTCCAATCCCTCGTCTGTGACATGCAGACTTCCGTCCTCATGTATCTCGCCGTTTAACACGGCCATCTCCAGAGTGTTTAATGCTGTTCGAGCGTCCCCGTTGGCAAAAGCCGCTATCGCCGCTATCTGATTCTGGTTCATCACTACCGTCTGCCTGCCAAAGCCCTCTTCCTCTCTGATTGCTCTTGTCAGGAGCTTTATCAGGTCCTTTTCTTCCAGGGTCTTCAACACAAAAACCTTACATCGGGACAAAAGCGCCCCATTTATTTCAAAGGAAGGGTTTTCTGTGGTTGCGCCAATCAGCACAATGCTCCCTTTCTCCACAAAGGGGAGAAAAGCATCCTGCTGCGCCTTATTAAAGCGATGAATCTCGTCCACAAAAAGCACCGTGCGCCTTCCGGCCCTTCGGGCCTCCTCCGCATGCTGCATTACTTCCTTAATTTCCTTGATGCCGCTGGTTACAGCGCTAAAATTAATAAACTCCGCCTTCGTGCGCCCGGCAATAATGCTGGCCAGAGTCGTCTTACCCACCCCGGGAGGTCCCCAGAATATCATGGAAGATATCTGGTCCCTCTCAATCAGCTGTCGCAGCATCTTTCCCTGCCCCAGCAAATGCTCCTGCCCCACAAAGTCCGCAAGGTCTCCAGGTCTCAGACGATTCGCCAGGGGCGTGCTTGTCGGCCGACGCTCACTCTCCATCTCAAACAAAGACATCTGCTCCATGACTTACCTGCCTTTCCGCTTCGCCGTCCTATCTTCTGCAGCCCGCACAGCCCTCGCAGCCGCCCTCCATAGGCTGGAGCGTTAAGTCATAGGGACTGGTCAGCATACAAATGGCCTGAGCGGAAATCCCTTCGCCGCTTCCGGTAAAGCCAAGCCCCTCCTCCGTAGTAGCCTTCACATTCACCTGTCCCGCTTCTATTCCCAATGCTCCTGCTATATTTTCTCTCATTCTGTCTATATAAGGACGCATTTTAGGAGCCTGCGCAATAATGGTAGCATCGATATTCTCAATTAAAAAACGCTCCCTGCCCAGAAGTTCTCCCACCTGCTCCAATAGCTTCAGCGAATCCGCTCCCTTATACGCAGGGTCCGAATCCGGAAAATGCTTTCCGATATCTCCCAATGCCGCCGCTCCAAGCAGGGCGTCCATAACCGCATGTAAAAGCACATCCGCATCCGAATGACCTAAGAGTCCTTTTTCGTAAGGAATTTTTACACCGCCGACAATCAAATCCCTTCCCTTAGTCAGCCTGTGTACGTCATAACCCATACCAATTCTCATACTAATCCTCCCTGTCAGAGCAGCTTGCTACGATTGCAGTCGTTATTGCCTCGGCGCTTTCTTCTCATAACGGCCACTCCGGTTACGGCCGTTCATATTGCCCGGCTCTCTCCTCTGTCACGGCTATCCTTTCTTCTGCGGCTGTCTCCCCTGCCATACTCTCCGCTTCTGCTGCCCTTTCTGCCTCTATTATCTTCCCTGTCGCAGCCGTTACTTCCATCACGGCTGCCCTTTCTGCCGCGGCTGCCAAATCTGCCCCGTTCCTCTCGGCCGCCTCTGTCGCTGCGGCGGGCAAATTCATCCACCGCTATTTCCTCTCCCTTATCTCCAATCTGAAGCTTCAGCATGGCTGCTGCCAATTCCAGCGCATCGCAATCCTCCGCTTCCATCTTCCGCTGTACAAACTCCTTCATAAGCTCCCTATCTTCATGCTCATGAAGCTCCCACGCCTGATTCAAATATTTCTCCGCCTTAGCCTTTAACACCCTGGAAGCTCCCGGCAGTTTCTTTTCCTCCACTCTCGTGCGGCAGAGTCTCTCTATCTCTCTGATACGAAAAACCTCTCTGGCAGTCACAAAGGTAAAGGAACGGCCGGTTTTCCCCGCACGGCCGGTTCTTCCGATACGATGTACATAATATTCTATATCCTGAGGCACATCATAATTGATAACGGCCTCCACATCATCCACATCAATCCCCCTTGCCGCTACGTCCGTGGCAATTAAAATACTGGTACTGCCGTTGCGAAAACGCCCCATGGCCACATCCCTCTGATGCTGGGACATATCGCCGTGCAACCCCTCCGCCTGATAACCATGCTGCTTTAACATTTCCGCCACATCATCCACTTTGGTCTTGGTATTACAGAAAATCAGACATAACTTCGGCTGATAATACTCCAGAAGTCTGACACAGGCCGCATCCTTATCCTGACTCTTGATTCGGTAGTATTTCTGACTTACCAGAGGGATGGTCAACTCCTTTGCCGCTACCTTAATCAGCTCCGCATCCTGCTGAAACTGCTTGGTAATCTCCAGTATCGGATTCGGCATGGTAGCGGAAAACAATGCTGTCTGATGCTCTCCGGGAATCTGCCCCAGAATCAGCTCCATATCTTCCCGAAAGCCCATATTCAGCATTTCATCGGCCTCGTCCAGCACTACCATATTCACATTCTCCAGCTTCACGGTATGTCTGCGCATATGGTCCATCACTCTGCCGGGCGTCCCGACAATAATCTGTACGCCTCTTAAGGCACTAATCTGCTTTCCTATTTCCTGTCCGCCATAAACAGGCAGAATCTTCACTCCCTGCATATATTTCGCCAGCTTGCGAAGCTCCTCCGCCGCCTGAATCGCCAGTTCTCTGGTAGGACAGAGAATAATTGCCTGAAGCTTGCGAAGCTCCGGATTAACCCTCTGAATCAAGGGAATGCCAAAGGCTGCCGTCTTACCTGTACCGGTTTGTGCCTGCCCGATAATATCCTTTCCCTCCAGGAGACTTGGAATCGCCTGCTCCTGTATAGGGGACAGCTTTTCAAAACCCATTTCCCGAATCGCTCTCACAATCCGACTGTCCAATAAGGGCTCTATAGACGCAATACTGTTATTTTCTATTGTTGTAGTTTCCATATAAATTCATACACTCTTTCTACTGGTATCCCGACACACGCTGGGGCGTCCCGGCACGCCAGATTCTAAAATTTAAGAACTTCCATCATTTCATTTTACCTATGGCGGCCGTTTTCCTGTCATACGCCATAAGCCTCAACCACTGACCATTCCAAGTCTGACATAAGCTTTCCCGTTAAAAGAAGCCGTCTCAGACCTTCGCCTAAAACATATTGCGCAGAATCAGGGAAAAAAAACAGCATCCCGAGAGATACTGTTTTCGCAATAGCGAAGGGGAGACTTGAACTCTCGACACCACGGGTATGAACCGTGTGCTCTAGCCAGCTGAGCTACTTCGCCGTATTTACAGCCGGTTTTACCGGAGTGGAAGTTATAGGGCTCGAACCTATGACCCTCTGCTTGTAAGGCAGATG
>JAMOZS010000083.1 GCA_023667765.1 Roseburia sp.
AGAAGATTTTTGCGCTGGATATGGGGGCGCTGGTGGCAGGCGCGAAGTACAGAGGAGAGTTTGAGGAGCGTTTGAAGGCGGTTCTGGAGGATGTGAAGAACAGCGACGGACAGATTATTCTGTTCATCGATGAGCTGCATACCATTGTAGGAGCCGGTAAGACGGACGGCGCTTTGGACGCCGGCAATATGTTGAAGCCTATGCTGGCCAGGGGGGAGCTTCACTGTATCGGAGCTACAACCCTGGACGAATATCGACAGTATATTGAGAAGGATGCAGCGTTGGAGCGGCGTTTTCAGCCTGTGATGGTGGAGGAGCCTACGGTGGAGGACACCATCTCTATTCTCAGGGGTCTGAAGGAGCGCTATGAGGTATATCATGGGGTGAAAATCATGGATAATGCACTGGTGAGTGCGGCGGTCCTGTCTCATCGTTATATTACGGACCGTTTTCTGCCCGACAAGGCCATCGATTTGGTGGACGAGGCCTGTGCGCTGATTAAGACCGAGCTGGACAGTATGCCTGCGGAGCTGGACGAGCTACAGCGGCGGGTGATGCAGATGGAGATAGAGGAGGCGGCGCTGAAAAAGGAAGATGACAGACTCAGCATCGAGAGGTTGGAGAATCTGCAGAAGGATTTGGCAGAGCTGAAGGAGGAGTTCTCGGCGAAAAAGGCTCAGTGGGATAATGAGAAAGCGTCGGTGGACAAGCTTTCAAAGCTGAGGGAAGAAATCGACCAGGTAAACAGCGAGATTCAGATTGCACAGAGGGAGGGTAATCTGGAGAAGACGGCAGAGCTCAGCTATGGCAGACTTCCGGCATTGAAAAAGCAACTGGAACAGGAGGAAGAAAAGGTGGGAGGCGAGAACCTCCGACTGGTGCGGGAGAAGGTTTCGGAGGAGGAAATTTCCCGGATTATCTCCCGTTGGACAGGTATTCCGGTGGCAAAGCTGACCGAGAGTGAGCGCAATAAGACGCTGCATCTGGGCGAGGAGCTGCATAAACGGGTTGTGGGCCAGGAAGAGGGCGTGACGAAGGTCAGCGAAGCCATTATGCGTTCCAAGGCAGGGATTAAAGACCCTACGAAGCCGATTGGCTCCTTCCTGTTTTTAGGGCCTACGGGCGTAGGTAAGACAGAGCTGGCAAAAACATTGGCCGCCTCTCTCTTTGACGACGAGAACAATATGGTTCGTATTGATATGAGCGAATATATGGAGAAATATTCCGTTTCCCGCCTGATTGGGGCGCCTCCCGGATATGTGGGCTATGAGGAGGGCGGACAGCTGACGGAGGCCGTGCGCAGGAAGCCGTACAGCGTGGTGCTGTTTGATGAAATAGAGAAGGCTCACCCGGATGTGTTTAACGTGCTTTTGCAGGTGCTGGACGACGGACGGATTACGGATTCTCAGGGGAGAACCGTGGATTTTAAGAACACCATTTTGATTATGACCTCCAATATCGGGGCAAATTATCTGCTGGAGGGGATTGGGGAGAACGGCACCATAAATCCCGAGGCTCAAAAGCTTGTTATGAATGACTTAAGGAACCATTTCAGACCGGAATTTTTAAACAGGCTGGACGAGACAATTCTCTTTAAGCCTCTGGCAAAGGAAAATATCAGAGATATTATAAAGCTGCTGTTAACCGATTTGAATCGCAGACTGGCGGATAAGGAGCTGTCTCTAGAGCTGACCGAGGAGGCTATGGCGCATATTGTGGAGAATGCTTACGACCCGGTATATGGTGCAAGGCCTCTGAAGCGCTATCTCCAAAAATATGTGGAAACGCTGGCGGCTAAGCTGATTCTCTCGGACAGCGTGAAGGAGGGAGACGTCATATTGATTTCCGTAAGAAACGGAGAATTGACGGCGGCGCTGCGCTGATTTGCGCAGTTGCATTGTCCGGCGGTTTTGTGTTAAGATATTTTTATTCTTATTTCGTAAAAATACATGAGGACGGCAGTTGTTTCCGCATAAGCTTTGGAGGAGCGCCGTTCCGATAACAGGAGGAAACGATGCTGCCCCAGGACCCGGTAATGCTTTTGAGCTATATCAATCTGAAATTAAGGGACTATTATCCCAGCCTGGATGCCCTGTGCGAGGACCTTTCGGCGGATAAGGAGGCTTTGATAAGCAGTCTGGCTGCTATAGACTATCATTATGATGAGGAGAACAATCGCTTTGTATAAGAAGTGCAGGATTTGTGTGAATTGCGGACGATGTTCGGGAACGGGCGGCGAATCTCAAAAGCCTGAGGTTATCACAGAGCATGTTCTGGATATCCCCTCCGGGCCGATTGAGGGAAGAAATGGAGAGCGTCTGGTAACGGTGGATATCGGAACGACTACGATTGCCATGCAGTTATACGGGACGGATGGCCGCTGTGTGGATACTTTTGTGACGGTCAATCCTCAGGTGCAGTATGGGGCGGATGTGCTTTCCAGAATTACGCAGGCCCGGGACAGGGCGAAGGCGGCACATATGAAGGCTCTCGTCCGTGGCGTGCTCCAGAAGGGAACGGAGCGCTTTAAGGCTTTGCTTCAGGAGGGAGAGAGGCTGGTTATGGTGTTGGCCGCAAATACCACGATGGTATATCTTCTGATGGGTTGGGAGCCTGCAGAGCTGGGACAGGCGCCTTTTTGCGCCAGCCGTCTGCAGGCTTTTTGCACGGTACTGACGGCGGATGAGATTCCCTGTTATGTGTTTCCGGGGTTGTCCGCATTTGTGGGCGGGGATATTGTGGCCGGTATGCAGGCGGTGGAGCTTCCCTACAGGAAGGAACTGACGCTGCTGATAGATTTGGGTACGAACGGTGAGATAGTACTGGGAAATGAGGACAGGATAGCGGCCTGTGCGACGGCGGCAGGGCCGGCCTTTGAAGGAGGCGTAAACCGTGGTATCTGGGGGGCTGATATGGTGTGGCTGACGGCATGCCTGCGCCAAAGAGGCGTCCTGGACGAAACGGGTCTTTTAGAGGAAGAATATCTGGAAAACGGCATTCGAATCGGGGATGTCTGTGTGACACAATCGGCAATCAGAGCTTTACAGTGCGCTAAGGCAGCGATAGCGGCGGGAATCGGGATTCTGGCGGAACGCTTTGCTATTTCCTTTCGGGAGATAGACAAGGTGATTCTGGCGGGCGGTTTCGGCTATTATTTGAAGCCTGCGTCTGCGGCGGAGATAGGCCTGCTCCCCGAAGAACTGACGGATCGAACCATAGCCGGTGGCAACACAGCGTTGGCCGGCGCTCTTCTTATGGGAAGAAGGCTGATTGGGCGGATGCCAAAGGAGGAGCGGCTGGAGGAACTGATGGGCGTAAAAGACGTTGAAATCATTAATCTGGCGGAGGAGGAGCAGTTTCCCCAGCATTATTTACAAGCAATGAAATTAACGAAGTTAGGGAAATACTGATTAAATCAGCGCTTCCTTAGAACTTTTGTGAGAAGAAGCTAACTTTTTTGCTTTTTTCTCACTTTTTTTGTTTCATTGTTATAAAAAATAGTGTATACTGGTTTTAGGATGAACTTATCTTACAGATTTGGAGGATGCGATTATGAGGAAGGCTAAAGATAAGGAAGTGAAGGAAAAGAGAATGACCTTTAAAATTCCAAAGACTAAAAAGGAAAAGGCACCCAGAGAGCCCAAGTCGCCTGAGAGAGGAAGGGAGGGCGGGAGCCCTGCAAAAGTTAAGAAAACGGGAAAGATGGAAGCTGGAATCAAGGAATCCGAAATAGTAAAGACGGAATTAAGTGAGTCCGGAGTGGGTGAAACCGTAAAAGAATCTGTAATAGGGGAAACAGGAACAAACAAAATGGGAATGAATGAGGCAGGTTTAAAGGGGACGCAAAAAAAAGAGAAATCCCAAAAAGAAAGACTAAAAAAAGAGAAAACCCCAAAAGAGAAACCCAAAAAAGAGAAGCTCAAAAAGGAGAAACCCCAAAAAGAGAAGTTCAAAAAAGAACCCCGTAAGAGGGAAGCGAAAAAGAAAAAGCCGAAAGCGATAAAGACTGTTAAGGTAGCGAAAGCCGTCAAAGGGAATAAGGGTTCCGCCAGGCAGTCCGGTTTCCTTTTGTTTAGTATAAGGAACAAAATTGTGGCAGGCTTTTTGGTGCCGGTGGTATTTATGATTGTAATCGGCGTTTCGGCTTATCAAAGGGCATCTGAAGGTATGAGCACAAATTATATGGATTCTACCATGCAGACGATTGATACCGCTGCAGAGTATGTGAATATGATTTGTACCTTTATTGAGTCGGAAGGCGTTAAATATGCTTTTGACGGTGATTTGGGAAAGTATTTTCTGGGTATGTATGATACGGATCCGGCTGCAGAAATCAACATAGTGAAAAATACGCGTACCAATATTACCTCAGCCATGTCATCCAATGAATTTATTAATAATATACATATTGTCACGCGTGAAGGGCTTAATATGATTACCACATCCAGCAGTAATGCTGTATCAGGTAAGGTATCTGCCGATTACAGCCTGGATGGTATTTTATCCGGTTTCAGGGAGGAGGCCAGCGGGGGAAGTAAGACAATACCCAAATGGAATGACCATCATGATTTATTGGATAAATCGCTGGCTTTGGTACAGGATGATTATCTTTTGGTATATGAAATTATGGGGCAGTCCAATAGCGCGGCAATTGTTATTGATATAAAGACTTCGGCAATAGCTGATTTCCTTAAAACAATAGACCTGGGTGAAGGAAGTATGATAGGTTTTATCACAGGAAATGGCAGGGAGTTGGTCAATGAGAATCTGGAGGAGGGAGCTTCTTCGAATCTCACGGAAGGTGAAAGCGTATTTTATGGACAGGAATTTTTTAATGAAATTAATGAAGAAAATATGAAGGGCACGAAGGAGATTAAGTATAAAGGAGAGGATTATTTATTTATATACAGCTACAGTGAAATGAACGGCTGTACCATATGCGCTCTGGTACCTATGAAAACTGTTACCGGGCAGGCGGAGGAGATAAAGAGCCTGACGGTAGGACTGGTTATCCTGGCAGTAGTGATTGTAGTCCTGGTATGTCTTTTTATTGCATCCGGTATACAGAATAATATGAAGCGTATCTCCAGCAAGTTCGGCGAGGTGGCCAAGGGAGATTTAACTGTACAGATAAAGGCCAAAGGACATGATGAATTCAGAGGCCTGGCAGGATCTGCCAATAATATGATTGAAAATACCAAGAAGCTGGTAAATAAGGTGACGGCTGCAACGGCCCAGTTGGAAGTGTCCTCTCGGGAGGTAGAGGAAGCCTCGGATATCATTGACAGCCATTCCAAGGATATTACGCAGGCAATCAGCGATATCAATGAGGGTATGGCCATGCAGTCCGTACATGCGCAGGAATGCGTTACCAGAACCGATATTCTGTCTAATGAAATTCAGGGAGTCAGCCTGGTGGTGGAAAAGGTTGAGAAGCTGGTTAATGAGACAGAGGATATGATTAATCAGGGTATGGAAATTGTACGTGTGCTGGGCGACCGTGCGAAGGAGACGACGGAAATTACCGCAAGAGTAGGAGAAAGTATCAATTCTCTGCGCAGGGAGTCTGAGATTATCAATACCTTTGTGGAGACGATAACCGATATCTCCGAGCAGACGAATCTGTTGTCCCTGAATGCCTCGATTGAGGCGGCAAGAGCCGGAGAAGCGGGTAGAGGCTTTGCGGTTGTGGCAGAGGAAATCCGAAAGCTGGCGGATAATTCTGCGAAGGCAGCCGGAGAGGTACGCAATAATGTAGACCATATTACGGCTCAGACTCTCAACAGTGTAGAAAATGCCGGCCAGGCACAGTCTATGGTGGCTCTGCAGGGTGAGGCTGTGGAAGAAGTGATTGATGTATTTCGGAATATGCAGCTTCGGATGAGACAGCTTGTAGACGGCCTGAAGGAGATTGTGGAAAATACGGAGAGAGCTGACGGTGAACGCAATAAGGCCGTAGAGGCGGTACAGAATATTTCCGCAATTATCCAGGAGACTGCTGCCAGCACTGAGACGGTAAACGAAGTGGCAAATAAGCTTTTGCAGAATGTGGAGAATTTAAATAAGACGGCAGATATCTTGGGCGAGAATATGGATGAGTTGAAATCCGAGATGCTGGTATTTAAGATTTAGGGAAATGCTGAGGAAAGCGGCATATATCGGAAGAGAAAAGTCTGTGTGAAAGGAATGGGACATCAGCAGGAGTAAAACGCTTCTGCTGATGTTTTTTATTGAATAGGAAATAACGAGATTTGCTGTTCCGTTATATAATAATATTCGGAATCGGGACATATATTTTTTGTGTATGATAGCAAATTTATGTCTGAAGGAAGATTATAGATGAAATATCGAGAAAAAATGAGTATTGCCTTATTACTCTTTGATATGCTGCTTTGTCTGCTTTTGTTTGCCTTGCATCTGGAGGGGCCTTTTTATGTTACGGCTGTGAACTCATCCTATGCTATAAAGGAGGGGGAGAAGCAGGAAGAAGGGGAGGGTTTAAAGGATAGCAAAAAAATTGCGATTACCTTTGACGACGGCCCTCATCCCTTCTACACGGAACAGCTCCTGGATGGACTGAAGGAGCGGGAGGTGGTGGTTACCTTTTTTGTGACGGGAGAGCATGCAAAGCTGCATCCGGACATTATTAAGCGGATGCAGGAGGAAGGGCATCTCATCGGAAATCATACCTACAGCCACATCCAGTTGACCAAAGACAATCGGGAAAAATTCAAAGAGGAGTTGATTGCCACTAACGAGGTGCTGGAGGAGATTACCGGAGAAGAGGTTGAGTTCGTGCGCCCGCCCTACGGATCCTGGGACAAGAGCTTTGAGAAGGAATTGAATATGTTTCCGGTGCTGTGGACGGTAGACCCGCTGGACTGGAGCTCCCGAAATGTATCCCGCATTACGAATAAGATTGTAAACAAGGTGGAAGAGAACGATATTATCCTGATGCATGATTATTATGACACATCTGTGACAGCGGCGCTACAGGCGATAGATGAGCTGCTGGAGGAGGGGTATACCTTTGTGACGGTGGAGGAGATATTGTTTGACTGAGGGAGAAAAAAACAAATAAATTATATTGAAAATCCTATAAAATGGTGATAATATGTATAAAAGAAACTGAATAGTGAGAAAAAATCTCGCGGGAGGGACACTATGATATGTCAGTTTACATTTGAAAATTATAAGGCTTTTAAGGGAGAGGCAGCGCTAGACTTTTTAGCTGAAAAAATAGGTGAACATGAGAACAGTCTAATCGTTGCTGAAGAGTGTAGAGAAAAAGCGGTGCCTGTCATAGCAATTTATGGTCCTAATGGGGGAGGAAAATCAACTGTACTTGAAGCATTAAATTTTTTGAGAGCTACTATACTACGCGTTATAGTGATTACAAAATTGCATGACGAAGAGGATAAATATGAGTCTGTTATGCGTAAATTGTATTCTTTTCCATCCAGAGAAATATATTATAAGCTTTCTTCGGAATGTAAGGAGTTGCCTACAAAATTTGAAATTATGTTTTGCGCAAAAGGCAAAAAATTCAAATATCAGCTTTCTATCTTAAAAAATAGGATAGTGCAGGAAAATTTATATTCACAAGAAATGGGAACAGATGAAGTAGAGCTGTTTTTTGAGCGTTCAGAAGAAGAGTGCATCTTAGGAGAAGAAATAGAAGATATCGCTGTGGAAAAGGTAAATGACAATATACCTTTACTTTCACATATTGCTATCAACTATGATATAGAAACCATAGATGTGGTTGTTAAGTGGTTTTGGGATATGGAGATATTGAATTATGATAATCCTCAAAATGAAAAGAAGCTGTTTTTGCCTAAATCAGAAGAAAAGCGAAAACAGATTTTTGGAATGCTGGAGGAAATGGATATAGCAATTAAAGGTATTCGAGTGGAAAAGGATTTGGATGGAAATAT
>JAMOZS010000084.1 GCA_023667765.1 Roseburia sp.
AGGGTAAGAGAGAGCGTTCAATGTTCGGTTTTGAGGGTATAAGCCTTCAGGGAGACAGAAAACGAATATAAATGTTTCTGTCTTTTTTTGTTGTCTTAAAAATTTCTGTCTCTATTGTCCGAAGACACTGTAAATGCTAAGATGATAGAAAGAAACAGGATTGTGCTTCACAATAGAGAAGCTTGCAAGCGAAGAGAGTGTCGCAGAAACGGAGTTTTTATGACAATTCTATTGGTGGAAGATAACGAGAGTATTATTCTGGGAGTGAGTTATCTGTTAAAGGAAGAGGGATATGATGTATTGACTGCTCAATCCGTGACGGAGACGGAGGAACTTCTGGCCCGGAAGAATCCCGATTTAATATTACTGGATATTTCTCTGCCGGATGGCAGTGGATTTCAGCTGTGCAGGGCAATCAGAGAGAGCAGAAAGCTTCCCATTATCTTTTTGACAGCCAGGGAGGAAGAGGCGGATGTAGTGAGAGGTCTGGAGCTGGGGGCGGACGACTATATTATCAAGCCTTTTCGAAACAGAGAATTAATTTCGAGGATTAAGAGCGTATTGAGACGGAGTGGGAGGGGAGCTTCTGTGTTGGTTTGTCAGGGTATTTGTCTGGATACGGAGAGCGGCAGGGTGACATGCGACGGAGCGGAGGTAATGCTTACAAAGCTGGAATACAGGATTCTTGCCACGATGATGGGAAATTTGGGGAAACTGTTCACTCGTGAAGAAATTTTGGCGGGTATCTGGGATATTTCGGGCAATTTTGTAAATGATAATACGCTTTCCGTTACGATGAAAAGGATTCGGGAAAAACTGGGGGAAAAGGGTAAATTAATAAAAACAATACGGGGTATCGGTTATCGCATGGATAAGTAGATAGATGCAGGGCCGACGGACTGTGGGAAGGCAAAGGTTTTGGAATGGAAAATTTATGGAACAGACAGGTGAAGAGATTAATGGTTACGCTGCTTGCCATCTTTTTTACGGGTTTGCTGATTTGTAATATCATGCAGAACAGATATCGGAATCAAATGAGGATAGAGGACAATCATAAATTCGCCTTTTTCCTTGGAAATGTGAAGGCATTGTGTCCCCAGTTAAAGGAAGAAGAATGGATACAGCTTTTAAATGGGGAGGAACATTATGAGGAAGGCCGACGCATTATGAATGCATATGGGATTCTGGAGAATGATAAAACCTTTAACGCGAGGGAAAGGGAGCTTGGGCTTCTTTTGTTGTGCAGTAATTTAGGTATGATAACGGTCGGCCTGGGATGGATGATTGTTGTGGTTTTGTATCTCAGGAGGCGTCAGAAAAATATAAATGCTTTGACAAGATATATGCTTCAGCTTCAGCAGGGAGATTATAGCCTGGATTTTTACAATAATCAGGAGGATGATTTAAGCAGCCTCAAAAACGAGTTGTATAAGATTACTGTGATGTTAAAGGAACAGGCTGCGGCTGCAAAGCAGCAAAAGGCAGCCTTGGCGGAATCGGTCTCTGATATTTCTCATCAGTTGAAAACCCCTTTGACCTCGGTGATGGTTCTGGTAGACAATCTGGCTGAGAGTAATGATATGCCGGAGCATATCAGAAAGCATTTCCTGGCTGAGATTACCCGGCAGTTAACCGGCGTATCATGGTTGATTGCCGCATTGTTGAAGCTTTCAAAGCTGGAGGCGGGTGTGGTGGAATTTGAGTGGAAGCAGGTGGGGCTGAAAAGCCTGCTGGAAGAAACGCTGAAGAATCTGGAAATGATGGCGGAGTGGAAGCAGGTGGAGCTTTCTTTAGACGGAGAGGGAAAAGGCACGGTATATGGGGATTCCCATTGGCTTAAGGAGGCCTTTACGAATATTGTGAAGAATGGAATTGAGCACAGCAAAGAACATGGTAAGATAGAGCTTCGGATACAGGACAATTCTGTATATACGCAGGTGTTGATAAGAGATTATGGCGAGGGAATGACGCAGGAGGAGCAGAAGCATATTTTTGAGCGTTTTTATCAAAGGAAAGGCGGGAAAGGGTCGACAGGGAGGAAGAGCTATTATGGCCTAACCGAAAATACCGGTATCGGTCTGGCTCTGGCAAAGGAAATTATTGAAAAACAAAAAGGCTCTATCACGGTAGAATCCGGACCGGATGAGGGAACCTGTTTTTTCGTTAAATTTTATAAGATGATAGGATAAGTACATTTACTTGGCTGATTGCTCCTAGGAATGAAAAAGCTGGAAAATGTCACGGAAATGTCATATTGCTTTTATAAAATAAAATCGTTACAAGGCCGGAGGCGGGTTGGGTTTGCCGACAGGCCTGAGGAGTGATGAGAGAAAAAGGAAAGGAATATGCATGGCATGGAGATTTTAAGAACGGAAAATTTATTAAAATTATATGGCGAGGGCGAAAATCAGGTGAGAGCTGTAGACAGGGTGAATCTGTCAGTGCAGCAAGGGGAATTTCTGGCGATTGTCGGAAGCTCCGGGAGCGGAAAATCTACTCTTTTGCATATGCTGGGCGGGGTGGACAGACCTACGGAGGGCAGCGTTTTTATTGAGGAACAGGATATTTATAAGCTGAGTGATGATAAGCTTGCGGTTTTTCGAAGAAGACAGGTGGGTCTGATATATCAGTTTTATAATCTGATTCCTGTGTTGAATGTGCAGGAGAATATGGTTCTGCCCTGTGAGCTGGACGGAAGGGAGCCGGATTGGGATTATTTTAAAGAGCTCACCAGAATTTTAGGCCTGACAGACAGGCTGAAACATCTGCCCAATGAGCTTTCGGGAGGACAGCAGCAGAGGACGGCGATTGGAAGAGCACTGATGAACCGTCCTGCGATTTTGCTGGCTGACGAGCCTACGGGAAATCTGGATAAGGCGGCCAGTGACGAGATAGTGGAGCTGCTCAGGCTGTCTAACAGTCAGTATAAGCAGACGATTGTAATGATTACCCATGATATGGAGATTGCAAAACAGGCGGACCGAGTGCTTAGAATAGAAGACGGCCGTGTGTATGAACGCAGGGAAGGCAGGGCGGAAGCATGAATGTTATGAAAAAGGTGGCCCTGCAATCCGTGAGGCAGAGTAAAAAACGTACTGTCGTTACAATCATCGGAGTGATACTGGCTACGGCCCTGCTCACTGCAGTTGCCAATATGGCGGAGAGCCTTCGGGCAAGCGTGATACAGTACGAACGGGATAGAAGCGGAGATTTTCATTATCTTTTTCAGGGCGTGGATAAGGAGAATCTGAAGTATTATGAGAACAATCGGTATATTCAGAGGATTAGCTACAGTGCAGAGCTGGGTTACGCAGAGCTTGTGGGCAGTCAAAATGCGGATAAACCCTATGTGTATTTGCAGAGCTTTGACAAATCTGGCTGGAAGGCGGCGGCATTCAAGCTGACGGACGGGCGTATGCCCGAGACGGAGGACGAGATAGTCATTGCCAGACATATTCGTACCAATGGGGGCGTGGATATAAAGATTGGAGATAAGCTGACGCTTCAGGTAGGGAACAGGGTGGCGGATGACGGCAGCCTGTTGAAACAGAATCATCCCTATATGGCAGGGGAGGAGACTTTGTGTGACACGACGGAAAGAACCTATCGGGTAGTGGGAATCATGGAAAGGCCCAGTTATACCATGGAAGTATATACCGCCCCGGGGTATACGGTTGTCACGGGTATGGCAAAAAAAGATGCGTACAGGAAACAGAATCTGTTTGTTACCTATACCAGAGAGGGACTTAAGAAATGTGAGTCTGTTACAACAGGATTATTGGGAACCTCGGAAGATGTATTCGAGCACGAGGATTTAATAAAATGGGAATTGATGCGGTTTAGCGACGGCATTATGGCATTGCTTTATTCCATGACAGCCATAGCTTTATTTATTATTATTGTAACCGCCGTATTTTGTATTCGTAACAGCTTTGCCATTTCCCTGACGGAAAAGCTGCGACTGTATGGAATGCTGGCTTCCGTAGGAGCTACGAAGAGACAGCGAAGGAAAATTGTATATTATGAAGCTGCCTTTGTGGGAGCCATAGGAATCCCGATAGGAGTATTGAGCGGTATTCTGGCTACTTTGGTCATAGTCTGCTCGACGAAGGGCCTTATGAAGAGCGCAATGGATGCGGACCTTAAGTTTGTGATATCCTGGCCGGCCATTGTTTTGGGCTCGGCTCTTGCAATCGTTACATTATTTGTTTCAGCGTCAAGAACTGCCGGGAGGGCGGCAAGGCTCACTCCTATAAGCGCCATTCGTTCCAATGATACGGTAAAAACAGGCAGGAGAAAATTAAAGAGTCCGGCTTTCCTAAAAAAATGTTTTGGTATAGGCGGAGTAATTGCCTATAAAAATTTAAAAAGAGCTAAAGTAAAGTACCGCACCACGGTGGTATCCATTATAGTAAGCGTTGCGATGGTAATCAGTATGACTACCTTTATGGAGCTGGTTTTCAAGGTTAATGATATCTATTATGATAAATACGGATATCAGTTGGAGGTGGTTTTGCAGGACGCCGATGCGCTGGAGGAGGCTTATGAGCTGGCAGAGCTTCCGGGGGTGAAGGAGTATAATGTGGTGCGCCATAATTTCTTTTTGACAGCCAGGGATAAAGTGCCTTATACCAGAGATTATTTGGAATATTATGAAGAAAGCTTTTCGGAGGAGACCGTTGCGATTGAAATCTACAGCATCGGAAGAAAGCCTTATAAGGAGTACTGCCGGAAAATAGGGCTTAGTCCTGAAAAAGCCGGTTCAAAGGCTATCGTCTGGGCCGGATACCAGTATTTTGCGAAGAATAAACGGGGCAATCAGATACGTCATTTGGGGGATATCACGGACTATCATCCGGGTGATGTAATAGAAGGATTTTTGTATGAGTTTTCGGAGGATGCCATTACTTCCATAGAGGTGGCGGCCCAGACCAACGAATTTCCAATATTCTGCAGCAGCGAGGGGAAATTGAACAGTATTAGCATTCTGGTAGATGATGATTGGATGGATGCATGGTGGGCGAAGCGTACTGCCATGGGATGGGAGGATAGCCAGAGCCGGGTGCTCTTATATTTAAGTACGGATGATGCGGGAGCGCTGGAGAGTGAAATCAGGAATGAGCCGGGGATTACGAATTGTGTCATATATAATCGGGAGGCAAACTATAGGCAGGAAAAGAGTATGTATATGCTGGTTGCCGTTTTTCTATATGGTTTTATGATTGTAATCACATTGATTGGCGTGACAAATATTTTTAATACGGTCACTACCAATATGGAGCTTCGCAGCCGTGAGTTTGCCATGTTAAGGTCTGTTGGCATGACTGGCGGGGAGTTTAGTCATATGATGTATTTGGAGAGCCTTTTTTATGGCGCAAAGGCGCTCTGTATCGGCATACTGGCGGGATGCTTGCTTTCTCTGGCATTTTTCAGGGCTTTCGCGGAGGGGGCTGAGATGGGCTATCGGCTGCCTGTGCGTGGTATCGTGTTTTCGATTTTAGGCGTGGCCGTGCTGTTATATGGTATTATGCGCTATTCTATGGCCAGAATAAAGCGGATGAATATCATTTCCACCATCCAAAATGAAAATATTTAGAAAAATATTCACGAAAATTTAAAGTTTCCGGTTCCTTTTTTAGTAATTTATGTTATAATGAAGTCAGGTTACTTGCTTATAAAGGTATACCAATGTATTATTAGCGGCGAGGTGGAAAAAATGGATACAAAAATTTTGCTGGAAAACGGAACCAATGAATTGGAAATTTTGGAATTTACGCTAGCGGGTTACTCTTATGGCATCAATGTTGCAAAAATACGTGAGATTATTCCTTATCAGGCTGTAACTCCGGTGCCTAATTCGCATCCCAGTATTGAAGGGATTTTTATGCCCAGAGATACGATGATTACCGCAATCGATTTAAAGAACTGTCTGGGAAGAGGACAGGCGACTCCTGAGGGAATGTTCATTATAACAAATTTCAATAAATTGAATATTGCCTTTCATGTAGAAAATGTATTGGGAATTCACAGAGTTTCATGGAAGGATATCATCAAACCGGGTGCGACGATTACCACCATGGATGACAGCGTTGCCACAGGAATTGTAAAGAAGGATGACAAGCTGATTATTATTTTGGACTTTGAGAAAATCGTGTGTGATATTAATCCTGAGACCGGCTTAAAGGTATCCGAGATTGCTCAATTGGGACCGAGGAAGAGAAGCTCCGTGCCGATTTTGATAGCGGAGGACTCCCCTCTCCTGAATAAGCTGATTGTGGAATCTCTGAAAACGGCAGGCTACGATAATCTGATACATACTGAGAATGGGCAGAAGGCGTATGATGTTATCTGTCAGTGCAAAGAGGATGGTTCTTTGAGGGAACATGTCCGCTGTATTGTCACGGATATTGAAATGCCGGAGATGGATGGCTACAGATTGACAAAGCTTGTTAAGAGTGATGAAGCTACCGCGCAAATTCCAGTGATTATTTTCTCTTCCCTGGTAAATGAGGAAATGAGAAGCAAGGGTGAGGAGCTTGGCGCAGACGCCCAGCTTTCAAAACCCGAGATTGCCAATTTAGTAAAAATTGTGGATGGACTCGTAGATAAATATCATCTGGATGAATAAGTTTAAGAGAATGGGCTGGGAGCTTTTCCCAGCTTTTTCTTTGCGATAGTAAGACGCCGCTGGACGGTTGTTTTAGCCGGATTCGCGCTGTCGGAGAGCGGCGCGAAGGTTGGTATGAATAGATAGCGGAAAGGGTTGTTGGATGAACGGAAATACATTTTTGCAGGATATCGATGAGGCCGATATGATTTTGGTAGGTCTGGGAGAGGAGTTTAATGGGGTAAAGGCATTAAAGGATGCGGACGAGGGTTATTCCCGGTGTCGGGAAAAGCTGGAGGAGGAAGGCTGCCTGTGGATGCTGCCGGCATATCAGGCAAGGAAGCGCCGGGAGGCGGGCGTCCTGGTAGCTTCGGCTTTGGGCAGACTGCTTGACAAACTGGAGGGGAAAAATTATTTTGTGGTGTCTGTGGCAACGGATTCTTCTATAGCGCAGCTGTCCTGGAGAGATAACAGGTTTGTAATGCCCTGTGGGGGCGCCAGTCAAAAGCAATGTATTGACTGCGAAAACAGTCTGGCTCCGGTAACAAGGGAGGATGAGAGACGGATAGGAGAGCTGTTTCTGGAACTGGAGCAAAACGGTACGATAGAGCAGGCGCGCCGGGAGACGGTTTTGGGACGATGTCCTCATTGTGGCAGGGCTATGGTATTGAATAATGTATATTGCGAGAATTATGACGAGAGCGGTTATTTGGAGAATTGGGAGAGATATATGAAATGGCTGCAGGGAAGTCTGAATCATCGGCTGCTGGTATTGGAGCTGGGGGTGGGTATGCAGTTTCCCTCTGTGATACGCTGGCCTTTTGAGAAGGCTGCCTTTTTTAACAATAAGGCAAAATTCTATCGGGTGAATGAAAATTTATACCAATTAACAGAGGAACTGAAAGGAAAAGGTGTGTCAATATCCGAAAATGCGATTGATTGGCTGAGCCACCTGTGTTAAACTATAACGTGTCGTAGTTTGTAGTGATTCAGCATTTAAAATGAACAGTTATCATCAATCATGATAGAAAGTTGAGGGAAAGGTATGCCTTCACAGGAAGAATATTTGGATAATTTATTAAAGGATATTAATAACAAGGGAGAGGAGATTTTGGATGTCCCGACTTTGGAGGAGGAGCCGTTTGCAGAGGACAGCATCAGCTTAGAAGAGGAGCCGTTTGCGCAGGTAGAGGAGTTTTCAGATTTAGAAGAGGAGCCGTTTGCGCAGG
>JAMOZS010000085.1 GCA_023667765.1 Roseburia sp.
CCTTTAAAACAAGGCTTTCGTGCCTCCCTGGGAAAATTAAGTCTGCACAAAAAAGTAAAATTTTACCAACCATCGACAGTTACACTTATGTTATGGATGCAAGGCTACATCATGCACCATATCATAATAGCCTGCTGAATCACTAATAAGTTCTTTTTAAATTCATACCCTACAAAATATTTTGATTGTATCACATCATCAGAAACCTCTCCACCGCGGTAGAAGGGCGGACAGGGGTTTAATACAGCATTTTTGTTAGCCATATCCATTATTTCTTTGGTTACCTGACAATCTCTAAAATCATTTAGCTCCTCCGAAGAAAGAGAATCCGTGCATATGATATCCTTTCCTTTGATTGCTGTTTTTATATCATGGTACACCTTCACGCCATCCATTTCATAACCGGCGCCACAGCATTGCGACAGCTCAAATCCCATAACTTCAGATGCCTCTTTCCAAGCCAAACCAACATTTCCGGATTTTCCACAGAATAAATATGTATCATTTATAAAGCTGTCTCTCATTTTTGACAGCGAGTACAGGTCTGTCAAAACCTCGCAAGGATGATTTATATCTGTCATCGCATTAATAACCGGGGCTTTTGAATACCTGGCAAATTCCTCAATTAACTGTATCTTCTTGTGCCGAATAATAACAATGTCCGCCCAGTTATCTAAATAACCACAGACGTCTCTTAAATCTTCTATTCGAGCGGAGCCGGATTTTTTGTCTAACGCATCATTTGAAAATAATATAGACTGGCCTCCTAACAGATATATCCCTTTTTCAAAGGTTACTCGTGTTCTGATACTGGAAGCAGGAAAAAATAGAACTGCACTCTTTCCATTAAAAAAACCGGTATATTTCCCGGTACTGATTTCATCTGCAATCTTGAAAATTTCGTATACCTCGCTTAATGATAAATCGGTTAATCTCGTCAAATCCTTCATTTAGCAGCTCCTTATTACATTCTTAGAATCTACCCGTACCACACCTGATTCAGCTGTTTCCCCGACACTTTACCCTGGTTATACCGGCTACATGCTGCCGAATAGGGACTTTCCGAGAGTTTCATCGTGTCGGGGACAAGATTTTATCACACAGAACATCCAATTCCCCGGAGGTTATAAATGTACCGTATAAATTAATAATTCTCGGCATGTACCTCGAAATAACTCTGAGGATGATTGCAGACAGGGCACACCGTTGGAGCCTCTGTTCCCACAACAATATGTCCGCAGTTTCTACACTCCCATACCTTGACCTCACTCTTTTCGAATACCGCTGCCGTCTCCACATTTTTGAGCAATGCCCTGTAGCGCTCCTCGTGATGCTTCTCGATAGCGCCTACCATACGGAATTTCGCTGCAAGCTCCGAGAAGCCCTCCGCCTCGGCAGTCTTTGCAAACTCCTCATACATATCTGTCCATTCGTAATTCTCCCCGTCTGCCGCTGCGCCAAGATTCTCCGCTGTGCTGCCGATGCCATTCAACTCCTTGAACCACATCTTCGCATGCTCCTTTTCATTATCCGCTGTCTTTAGGAAAAGAGAAGAAATCTGCTCATAACCTTCCTTCTTAGCCACAGAAGCGAAATAGGTATATTTATTTCTTGCCTGTGATTCTCCTGCAAAAGCTGCCTCTAAATTCTTTTCTGTCTGTGTTCCCGCATATTTGTTCATATTCCTGTCCTCCTAAATATTCTTTTTATGTATTTTCTGTTTACAGTGGTATAAAATCTGACGCCGGATGTTTACACCAGGGACAGATAAAGTCCTCAGGCATAACATCCCCTTCATAAATATATCCGCATACCGTACAGACAAAGCCTTTTTTCACGGCAGCGTCCGCCGGAGCCGCCTTGATATTCCTCTGATAAAAGCTATAGGTTACCGACTCAGCATCCGAGAGTACCGCTCCGTCCGTTACATCTGCAAGAAACAGTGTATGCGTACCCAAATCCGTCATGGACACCACCTTAGCCGACAAAAAAGCATTTGTCTCGTCTCTGAGATAAATGATTCCGTTTTCACTTCTGCTGAAGGTAACTTCCGCCGCCTTATCCACATCCCTTCCACTCTGAAAGCCCCAATGCTTATAGGTTTCAAATTGAGACTGCTCAGAAAGAACAGAAACATTAAACACTCCTGTCTTTACAATCATATCATGTGTAAAATTCTTCTTATTGACTGCTACGGTTATCCGATTGGGCTCCGTTGTAACCTGAGTTACCGTATTAACAATACAGCCATTGTCCTTATCCCCATCCTTTGCGGTGAGAATAAACAGCCCGTAGGTCAGCTTATACATAGATTTCTTGTCCATTTTCCTCCATTCCGAAGCGCTTTCCGCACCGGATTTGCGCCCCAAGGGCGGCAAATTCCCCTGCAAATTCGTGTGCATCCGTCCTCTGCTTTCTCATTATTTTTACTCCCCTATCATTCCCTGCATGACCTCTACTGCCTTATCCAACTGATTATCCTCTTTGCCATCCGTAGCATAATAGGTTTCTCCGTCGAACTCACAGAGGATATCCGGCTCTATGCCTGTACCATGTATATTGCGGCCCTTAGGCGTATAATAACTGCTAACCGTAAGCTTTATGGCGGAACCGTCCTTCATGGGCATGACGGACTGTACAATTCCCTTACCGAAGGTAGTAGTGCCTACCAGTGTGCCAATTTCATAATCCTGTATGGCGCCTGCCAGAATCTCCGCAGCGCTGGCGGAATTCATATCCACCAACACCACCAACGGCAGCTCCAAACGACGTTTCCCATCGCATTTATATTCCGCACGCCTGCCGGCCTTATCCTCCGTATAGACAATTAACCCTTCCGGCAGAAGCATTTTTGCGATATCTACCACCGTGTCAAGATTTCCTCCGGGATTTGCCCTTAAGTCCAGTATCAGCCCTTTCATATCTGAGCCCTTCAGCACCGCAAGCGCCTCAGCAAACTGGTCTGTGGTCACATCATCAAATTCCAAAATCTGGATATAACCGATTTGGTTCTCCAGCATCTTAGATTCCACAGTGGGCGTCTCTACCTTAGCACGGGTAACCGGTATTTCCAGCGTTTCGCCGTCCCGCAGAATGGTCAGAACCACCTGCGTTCCCTCTTCTCCCTTGATTAAAGCCACGGCTTCTGTCAAGCTCAAGCCATAAGTCGATTCACCGTTCACCTCATAAATCAGGTCATTGGCCCTAAGCTTTGCCGCCTGAGCCGGCGTATCCTTAATAACGCCGCTGATTTTAGGAAGCTGCGTCTCTGTGTCCAGCCCCACGTAAGCGCCAATGCCATAATAGGTTCCCGACGTCTGCTTCAACAGCTCCTCCAGTTCCTCAGAGGTATAGTATTCGGAATAGGCGTCATCCAATGCTTCCAGCATTCCCTTGTATATACCGTTCCTTAAATCCTCATCACTTACCTCATGGAGATAAAATTCGCTCTCTATGATGGCTTCCAGGCTTTCTATCTTATCCAGGAACTCTTTATTAACCACCTTGTTCGACGAAAGAACAACGGCCTCCTTCCGGTCGTCCTGATTTGCCTTTCCCGAACTGCCGGACTTCTGCTGCACGCTGGAAACCCAAAATACGGTACAGGATACCAACAGCGCCACAAGCGAGCCCAAAAACATACCGCTTATAAAAACGCCGGCTCTACCTCCCGCCTTCTCCTTGCTTCCTGTTTTGTTGTCGACCCCTTCCGCCGGTTGCTGCGGGGGTATTGAATCCATGTCAAAATAGCGATTGTCGTTATCCATTGATACTCTCTTTTCCTGATTATAGATTTTTTCATCATAATTTTTTCATGATAAAATTTGAAACGAAATGATTTATTCAGATATATAATTCCACGGGGATACATAGTCACCGTCCTTGCGTACGCCAAAATGCAGGTGATTTCCGGTAGAGCGGCCTGTCGTTCCCACTCCGGCGATGGTTTCTCCCCGAATCACCACGTCATCCTTCGACACATAAAGCTTAGAGGCATGCATGTAGATGGTGTAGAGCGAATCGCCGTGGTCAATCATAACATAATTTCCCATGGTGCCGCTGTAGGTGGCCGCTACCACAACGCCGTCATACGCAGCATAAATAGGCGTTCCCGCAGGCGCTGCGAAATCCACGCCATTATGAAATTTCTCCACTCCGAGAGTGGGATGCATACGCATACCGTAATCATCCGAAACCCTTGTATAAGTCTCCAGTGGAAATTGAAACACACCGCCGTCGTAGGTAATGACTTTACCATTGCTGGCGATAATCCTTCTCTTTTCCTCGGCAATAGCCTGCTCCAGCAGCTTAATTTCCTCATCCTGAGCGGCAATCTCCTCCTCATATTCCCTGATTGCCTTTTCCTTGGTGCTGATATCCGTCTCATAGGCGATAATATCATTCTGCTTTTGAGATATCAGAAGCTCCAGATTATTCTGCTCTATCTCTACATGCTCCCTTGTCTGGTTCAATAGCTCCTTTTCCAGCTCAATCTCTTCCTTGCAGAGCTCCACAAGCTGCCGGGTCTCCTGAAATTTTTCCCATTGCTGCCTGTCATAGGACATGATATTTTCCATGTAATCGGCTCTGTTTACCATATCCTTCAGACCCTGCGCATCCAACAAAAGCTCAGACATGTACCTGTCCTTTTGCTCATACATCAATCTTATGCGGTTAATCATGGAATCTTTCTGATTATCTTCTTCTTCCTGAGCAACCTTCAGCTCTGCCTCTACCTTCGCTATCTCTTCCGTCTTTGTATCAATTTGGCTCTCCAAATCCGCTATATTCTGCTCTATCTCGGCAAGACTGCCATCCAGCTTTACCACATAATTTTTTAAATCGCTCTTCTGGGCCTCCAGTTGATTCTTAATAACCTGCAAATCACTGAGATTATTTTTCAGGTTTTCCTTTTCTTTTTCCGCCTGGCTAATCTGGTCCTGCTTCTCCTGAATGCTCCGGGAAGTAATGGAGGACAGATTCATAGCCTGTACATTCTTATGCCAGATTGCCGTAAGGCTTAGGGCCAGTATCAGACTTGCAATGATTCCCATTTTCTTCATATTGCTACCCCTTGCATCCCTCTGACTGCCCTGCCCGGCTTCCCTTCCGAAAAGGGGCAGCAAGCCCTAAACATGCAAATGCTTTCTCACTGTTGATATGCTTCCCAAAAAACCGATTCCTACACCCACCATAAGGGAAACGGGCAGCAAAAAATCAAATATCGTATCCACAGTCAGGAAATTCAAATAATTACTCAACATGGAAAACCGCTCTACCACATAGTTCAGGGCATAATTATAAATATTGTACACAAGCGCCAGCGGCAGACATGTGCCGATTAAACCAATCAGCATACCCTCCAGTACAAAAGGAGCCCGCACAAAGAAGTCCGTTGCGCCGATATATTTCATGATATTGATTTCTTCCTTCCGCACGGAAATACCAATCGCTACCGTATTACTGATTAAAAAGATGCTGACCGCCAGCAAAATCACAATAATCCCCAGAGACACATACGCAATCAGCAGATTCACCCCGCTTAGAGTATTGGCCGTTAATTCCGAATAATTCACCTGGCGCACCTCCGGCATGGATTCCAGCCAGTTTACCAATACGCTCTGCATGGACACATCGCTTAGAAATATTTCATAGCTATCCCAGCCCTCCAGGGGGTTTTCCGGGAAGCCTTCATTGTAATCCTCTCCAAAAAGCTGGGGGCCGAAGCTTTCCCATGCCTCATCATCGGAAATAAAAACCACCTTGGCGACCTCTGCACGGTCTGCAATCCGTTTACCGATTTCCTCTATTCGGGTCTTTGTCGGAACCTGCCCTTCTTCATGGCTATTGCATTTGTCCATTTCGCTGTGAAAAAAAACCGTCACAGAGACGCCTTCCTCCGCCGTTTTTACAATATGCTGAAAATTGGCTACCACTACATAAAACAGGCCAAACAGAAACAAACAGGCTGAAATGGTGGCAATAGAGGCCAGCGAAAACAGTTTATTGTGCCAGATATTCGCAAAGCCCTGCTTGACCGTATAAAATAAAGTACTAATCTTCATCGATATAACCGCCTTCCTCCTGGTCACTGACAATTACGCCTTTTTTCATGGTAACCACTCGCTTCTGCATGGCGTTTACAATCTCCCGATTATGCGTAACTACCACTACGGTGGTACCGCTCTCATTAATTTCCTCCAGAAGCTTCATAATCTCCCAGGAATTCCTGGGGTCAAGATTACCCGTAGGCTCATCCGCCAGCAGGACAGACGGATTATTCACCAGTGCTCTGGCCAATGCCACTCTCTGCTGCTCGCCGCCCGAGAGCTGCCGGGGCTTTGCCTTATATTTGCCGGCCAGTCCCACAGTTGCCAGAATAGCGGGTACATTCCGGCGTATCTCAACCACCGGAGTCTCTACAATCCTTTGGGCAAAAGCTACGTTCTCATACACATTTCTGTCCTTCAGCAGACGGAAATCCTGGAATACCACCCCCAGATTACGTCGGAACTTGGGCACATCCCTGTGGCGCAGCTTCGCCAAATCGCTTCCCATAACATAAACGCTGCCGCCGGTGGCCGTAAGCTCCCGCAGCAGAAGTTTTATCAAAGTAGATTTACCGGAGCCGCTGTCTCCTACAATAAAGACAAATTCCCCCCGGTGAATGCTAAGGCTCACTCCGTTCAGCGCCGGAGCTCCCGTGGAATATGACTTGCTTACATTATCCAGGAAAATGATACCTTTATCCTCTATCATTTCATCCCTTTTTTTCCTCAATAATTCCTTTCTTTTAGACATGTATCTATGATATTCCTTTCCTTCTGATGTACCGTACATCCACCTTCAACGAAATGCTGTAAAATATATTTCAGGCAAGCCATTTTACAGGATATGAACAATACAATACACTAAGCATAATTCTCCATGTACTTCATATACTTCACGACCATCAATGCAATTTTAAAGGTGATGGCGTCCTCGAACACACGCAAATCCAAGCCTGTACTCTTTTGCAGCTTATCCAGGCGGTAAACCAGCGTATTACGATGAATAAACAGCTGTCTCGAGGTCTCCGAGACATTCAGGCTGTTCTCAAAAAACTTATAAATAGTAGTCAGC
>JAMOZS010000086.1 GCA_023667765.1 Roseburia sp.
CTGCTCTACGGCACGCCTCGCCTCGGAACGGGATGCGGTAAGTCCGGAAGCGGCAAGAACTCCCAGAATATCTATTTTACCGTCCAGGAAATCTTCCTCCTTCAACTCGTAGGAAGGCATGTTGGAGGTATCCCCCCCTCCTGCGAACAGAGCCCTGGCGCTCTCCTGGGCTTGATTCGCTTCCTCCTCGCCATGTACCAGCTTCGTAAGCTCAAAGGCCAGAATCTCTTTTGCCGTATTTAACTGACTTCCCTCCCACTTATCCATCTCGTCAATCTGTTCCAAAGGCAGGAAGGTCAGCATACGCATACATTTCAATACATCTGCGTCGGCCACGTTTCTCCAGTACTGATAAAACTCATAGGGAGAGGTCTTTTCGGGGTCAAGCCATACCGCACCCTTCTGGGTCTTGCCCATCTTCTTTCCCTCGCTGTTTAACAGAAGGGTAATCGTCATGGCGTAGGCGTCCTTGCCCAGCTTACGACGAATCAGCTCGGTTCCTCCCAGCATATTGCTCCACTGGTCATCGCCGCCGAACTGCATGTTACAGCCATATCTTTGATACAGCTCCAGGAAGTCATAGGACTGCATAATCATATAATTAAACTCTAAGAAGCTCAACCCCTTCTCCATACGCTGCTTATAACACTCGGCGGTAAGCATGCGGTTTACGGAAAAGTGAGCGCCCACCTCCCTCAGAAAGTCAATATAATTCAAATCCCTCAGCCAGTCCCCATTGTTTACCATCATGGCCTTGCCCTCGCCGAATTCAATAAAACGGCTCATCTGCTTCTTAAAGCACTCGCAGTTATGGTCAATCATCTCCGTGGTCATCATCGTGCGCATATCGCTTCTGCCCGAAGGGTCTCCAATCATACCGGTGCCTCCGCCAATCAGGGCAATG
Organism: Roseburia sp.; assembly: GCA_023667765.1. Taxonomy (GTDB): domain Bacteria; phylum Bacillota; class Clostridia; order Lachnospirales; family Lachnospiraceae; genus Acetatifactor. The sequence goes on from JAMOZS010000086.1 coordinate 905, forward strand.
GGCTTGTTTCCTGCCATCTGCAGTCTCTTCATCAGGCACAGCGTCATAAAATGCCCTACATGAAGGCTGTCCGCCGTAGGGTCAAAGCCAATATAAAATACCGCCTTGCCGCTGTTAATCAGCTCCTTAATCTCCTCCTCGTCGGTAAGCTGCGCCAGAAGGCCTCTGGCCTTTAATTCGTCAAATACTGTCATATCCTTCTCCTCTTTCCTTCCTGATTTTGATTTTACTTTTCACTTTACTCTTCACTGAATTTTACCACGATACAGCTGATATCGGCTTCCTCAGCCTCCAAAAGCTGTATGCTGTCCTGCGCCGGGAAGCATGGCATCTTAGCAGCCGCCTCCCCGAAATATTCTTCAAAACAGACGTCATAAATCTGTTTTTCTTCCTCCGTAAACCAGGGCTCCGGCACCAGAGGATACCCCGCATCCCTCATAAAGGTAAGCATTCTTTTCCTCTCAAAGCTCTGGTCTACCCTGTCAAAGGCCAGATTGGAATAACCGATGGTATGTCCCGCCACGCTGCCCTTATTGTAATGGGGCTTAGGATATCCCACAAACACGATTCTGCGCAAAACCTCCTCCGGCAGCTCATGAGCGGCCTTATATCGCTCCAGGGCCTCATATAAATCATGGGACATCTGATAATCAAAAGCAAAACGCTGGGCGTCCGTATAATACAAACGGTTACAGAAGCTAAGCTGCACCGTAGTCTCCCGAAATACCAATACCAGCAGCAGCGTCAAACCTGCGCGCTTAAGCCACAGCCTTCCTTTCTCATTATCCGTCTTTTCGGCCGCCATCTCAAAGACCATTTTAACAATCAAATAAAGCATACAGCCCTGAGCCAAAGGCATCACCAGCTGCATCCTGTCCAGCATCTCTCCTCCGTAGAAAAAGCAAAATACAAAGGGGGACAATATCACGATAGCCGCCGCTCCAAAGAAGAGGAACGGACTTCCCTGATAATGCTTCCTCACAACATACCGGATACCCACTATCAGAAAAATGCCTGCGAAAACGCCATACAAACCCGTATAATAAGGATAATTGATTCGCAATGCGTCTCCCACCGCCAGGAAGCAGTCCGCCAGCACTTCCCCCGCAGGCTTCGTTCCCCATTTCAGCTGCCCGCCCAGATAACTGCCTCCCTGCATATAAAAAAGCCTGGCAAGAAGCAAATAACTCAAAACCCCCACAAAGAAGCTGCCCGCCTGAACTCCCGTCCATTTCCACATCTGCTTCTTATCCGACCGCTTCCCTCCGGCATAAACCAGGAACGCGGCCGCCACTGCCGTCACATAAAAAACAATCAAAACCTGATAACAGGAAAAAATAATCTGCTGCAGCAGCCATGCGGCTAGTAACGCCGCCGCTTTTTGTACCCTGCCCCCCTGAAATCCCCGGTGAAGCGCCAAAATTGCGGCGGGCACAAGAATACCGCAGCAGGTAATCTGTGCGCTTTGATTCAGAAAATAAATCTGCGCCGTCCAAAAGACAGAACAGATATAGGATGCGCCAAAGGCAAAAAGCGCGGTTCTCTGCGCCGTCCCTCCCAATCGGTAAAATAAATAGCCAAAAGCCATGGGCGACAGCAGCAGAAACAATAAAGTCAACGCCTGAGCGTAGTACAGATTAAACCAGCCCATCCCCAGAAGCTTTCCCAGCCAAACCAATCCCTGTCTCCCTATCTTATCAAAATTATGAATGCCGTCTATGGCTAACTCCGTGTCAACCCCGAAACGCTCCGAAAAGAGCACAGAACCGTGGGCAATGAACACCAGCACGGCCAATCCCCATAAAACCGGACGGTATGCCTCCACATAATCCTGCACAAGACAGTTCTCTTTTTGTTCCTTTATCTCTTTATCCAATGTATTCCTCATTTCAAACCGGCCTGCTTCCCATCCGGTCAGGCCTTATCATTTACCCACCATAAGCTTTACCATGGCCTGATTCAATCCATCCACGGTCAGCTTGTACATGGGAAACAACTCCTTGATAGCCGTCTCCGCCTCCCGCCAGGGCGCTCTGCCCGGCGCCATTTTGGGATTCAGCCATACCACCTTTTTGTAATGGCGCTTTATCAGCTTCAGCCAGTCCCACCCGGCCAATCCTCCATTCGGCCCCCTGTAATTACCGCTGGTAGAATACAGCTCCTCCGGCGCCATGGCCGCGTCGCCTACAATAATTACCTTATAGTCGCTGTCCACATTCCGAAACATCCAGTCCGTGTCAATCCAGTCCCCGTTTTCACACTCGGGACTCTTATAAAGCTTGCTGTAAATACAGTTATGAAAATAATAGGTCTTGACATCCTTATAGTGATTGGATTTATGAACTGCCTGAAACAAATCGTTCAGCAGACTGCTGAAGGGTATCATCGTGCCTCCGGAATCCATCAGAAGCAACAGCTTTACGGCGTTTTTGCGGGGCTTTTTCATCACTATCTGCAGGCAGCCTCCCTGATTGCAGGTCTTATCCACCGTACCGTCAATGTCCAGCTCCGTCTCCGGCACATCCAGCCTGCTGGAGAACTGTCTGAGCTTTCGGAAAGCCATCTGGAACTGTCTGTTATCCAATACTCTGTCGTCTCTGAAATCCCGATACTTCCTGGCTCCCACCACCGAAAAGGCCGATTGATAGCCGGTCTGGCCTCCCACTCTAACACCGCCCACATTACCGCCCATATTGCCGAAGGAGGTCTTTCCCATGGTGCCAATCCAAAAGCTCCCTCCGTTATGCTCCTCATTCTGGTCCTTCAGACGCTGCTTAAAGGTCTCCTCCACGTCCTCCTTGTCAATCTGTACCTCCTCCATCTGATTCAAATGGCTTCTGGCCTCCTCATGGGCCAGCTCCAGCATATCAGACTTATCCAGCCACCGAAGCATCTGCGCGCCTACCTCCGGCTCCCGTCCGGCAGGCTTAAAGCACTCCTCAAAGGCCATATCATATTTATCAAAATCCGTCTCGCTCTTAACCAGAATCATCCGGGCCACATAATAAAACTGAGTCAACGAACTTCCGCAAAGCCCCTGACGCAGCGCATCCTGCAGAGTCAGGAATTCTCCCATCGTCACATGCAGCCCCTTCTCCCGAAGCGTATAAAAAAAATCCGTAAACATAAGCTACACTCCCTGATGTCTCACAAGCTCCAAATCCTCATCCTTTTTGACCACTACGCCGATAAACGGCAGCTTACTCTTAATCTCCTCCGGGGATATGCCGCCCATCTGCAAAGCATTTATCCAGTCAATCAGCTCGGAGGTGCTTGGCTTCTTACGGATATCCCGAAGCGCCCGAATATTGTAAAAAGTTTCCATGGCATCCTCCAACAGCTTCTGCTCCACATCCGGGTAATGCACCTTCACGATTTCCTCCATCAGCTCCTTAGAGGGGAAATCAATATAATGGAAGATGCAGCGGCGCAGAAAAGCGTCCGGCAGCTCCTTCTCGGCGTTGGAGGTAATGATTACGACAGGGCGGTGCTTCGCCTTCACCGTACGCCTGGTCTCATTGATATAAAATTCCATCTGGTCTAACTCCCACAACAAATCATTGGGGAATTCCAAATCCGCCTTATCAATCTCGTCAATCAAAAGCACCACCTGCTCCTCACTGTCAAAGGCCTCTCCCAGCTTCCCCAGCTTAATATACCGGGCAATATCATCCACACCCTCCTCACCGAATTGTCCGTCATACAACCGCTGAATGGTATCATATACATACAGGCCTTCCTGGGCCTTCGTAGTAGACTTGATATTCCAGATTAAAAGACGCTTATTCAGCGCTCTGGCTACAGCCTGTGCCAGCATGGTTTTCCCTGTTCCGGGCTCTCCCTTTATCAAAAGGGGCTTTTTGAGCGCAATGGCGATATTCACGCTTGCCATCAGCTCCTCGCTTGCCACATATTCCTCTGTTCCCTGAAAATTTTGTTGATTCTGATTCATATAGCTCTCCATATACTGTTTTTCATGTTCATACTTCTGATGCTTCCGCCCTCTGAACCACGCCAGACTCCGAGGACATTGTATTTCTATATGTTACACTATTCCTCCCAATAAATCAAGGAATCCCTTGCCTGTTTCTTGAATTACCACTCTTTTTGTGTTATGCTAAGGAAGCGCACGGATTTGCGCCGCAAAGCGATTACCGCCAAAACAAAGGACAGTCAGAAACGAGGTAAATTATGACAGAACATACAGCCACACAGAAACAGACATTATCCTTCGAGGTCTTTCCTCCCAAAAAGGACGGTGAATTCAAGGCAGCTTTTGAGGTGCTTGATGCCCTGGAGAAGCTGAAGCCCAATTTTATCAGCGTCACCTACGGCGCCGGCGGCAGCCAGTCCAAAAAAACCACGGAGATTGCCTCCTATATTCAGAATACCTTAAAGCTTGACGCTCTGGCGCATCTGACCTGCGTGGGCTCCAAAAAAGAAGAGATTCTGCGTATCTGCCAGGAGCTGCGCGAAGCCAATGTATCCCAAGTACTGGCTTTAAGAGGCGACAGGCCAAGGGATATGAGCGATGAACAATATGAATCCAGAGATTTCGCCCACGCCAGCCAGATGATTGCATATCTAAAAGAACATACGGATTTGCAGATTGCGGCTGCCTGCTATCCCGAGAAGCATTACGAATGCTTCAGCATGGAAAGCGACTTGAATCATTTAAAGCAAAAACAGGACGCGGGCGCCAGCTTTCTGATTACCCAGATGTTTTTTGACAACGACTCCTATTATGTTTTCCGGGAAAAGGCATTAAAAAAAGGCATTACGCTGCCAATCCACACAGGCATCATGCCTATTACCTCCGCAAAACAGCTGGGCACCTCCGTCTCTCTGTCCGGCTGCAGCATCCCCAAAGCGCTGGCCGATTTGATTGCCACCTACGGGGAGAATCCCGAGGAGATGCGCAAGGCCGGTATTGATTATGCCATCCGCCAAATTCTGGACTTACAGCAAAACGGTGTAGAAGGCATACACCTCTACACCATGAATAAACCAAAGGTTGCCGCCGAAATCGTATCGGCTATCCGATAAGCTTTTCTTTGTTACTCCTCCCAGGGCAGCTCCGAAGCCTCCAGCTTCTTGTCCCGCAGCATTAAATCCTTTACTGCCTGCCCGGGAGCTTTTCCCTCAAAGAGCACCAGATTCACCTGCTCGATAATGGGAAGCTGTACCTGGTATTTCTCCGCCAGCTTCATGGCGGCCCTGGCGCTGTACACGCCCTCCACCACCATCTGTACCTCTTCCATAGCTTCCTGATAAGACTTCCCCTGACCGATTAAAATGCCGGCCCGGCGATTGCGGGAATGCATGCTGGCGCAGGTCACAATCAAATCTCCGATACCTGTAAGACCGCTGAAGGTCTCTCTGTGACCGCCCATTTTTATCCCCAGTCTGGATATCTCCGCAATACCTCTTGTGATAAGCGCCGCCTTGGAATTATCCCCATAGCCCAATCCGTCGGCAATTCCCGAAGCCAACGCCACCACATTTTTTAAAGCGGCTCCCAGCTCTATGCCCAAAACATCCGGTGAAATATATACCCGAAACACCTCATTCATAAACAGATTCTGAATATATTCCGCCGTTTTTCTGCTCCTGGCTCCCACCACCACGGTTGTCGGGATGAAACGTCCTACCTCCTCCGCATGGGAAGGACCGGACAGCACCGCCACATCCGCCTGGGGAAGCTCCTGACTGATAACTTCCGACAAGGTCATCAGCGTTTCATCCTCAATCCCCTTTGCCACATTTACAATCTTCTGATTCTCCGCCACAAGAGCGCTGATTCGGTGAGCCGTCTCCCTGGTATATCTGCTGGCCACAGACATCACCAGTAAATCCATACCTGTTACGGCTCTCTCAACCTCTCCGGTCACAAGCATATCCTCCGGCAGCTTAACGCCGGGCAGCATCTTATGCTCCCTGTTGTTTTTCAAGGCCTCCACTT
>JAMOZS010000087.1 GCA_023667765.1 Roseburia sp.
GACAGTCGCTTTTATAAAAACGGGACGAGGTGGATAAAACTGCGGAAACTCAAGAAAACTAATTGTTGACAAATTTAACCTGCTTATGTATAATAAATCAGTGTGCAAAAAGGAGTCGCTATGTTACTTAATTTATCCGATGTACTGAAAGAGGAAGGCAAAACAGAGAGAAAAACCGCTGTTTTGGAGCAGGACAGCTTTTGTAGCAGCTTAGGCAGCTTTGTGATTGCAAAGAAAAGCCCTGTGAATTTAGTGCTGACGAATATTGGTGCGAATAAGGCGAGAGTAGAAGGAAATGTACAGTTGTCGTTAATTGCGGCCTGTGACAGATGCCTCAGGGAGGTGCCGGTTCAGCTGGACATCGCATTTGACCGGATTGTTACCTCACCGGATGATGCCGGGGAGGAGGCAGATGACTTAAGCTTTATGGAAGGCTATCAACTGAATGTAGAGACTCTTGTATACAATGAAATGTTGGAGAACTGGCCCGTGAAGATTCTGTGCAAGGAAGATTGTAAGGGCGTATGTCCCAAGTGTGGACAGGATCTCAACGTGAGGGAATGCGGATGCGATACTTTCGTGCCCGACCCCAGGATGGCAGCGATAAAAGATATTTTTGAGTGCAATAAGGAGGTGTAAAGATGTCTATTTGTCCCAAGAATAAATCTTCTAAAGCAAGAAGAGATAAGAGAAGAGCAAACTGGAAGATGAGTGCTCCCGCTTTGGTAAAGTGCAGCAAATGCGGTGCGCTGATGATGCCTCACAGAGTTTGCAAGGCTTGTGGTTCTTATAATAAGAAGCAGGTCGTAAGCGTTGACTAAATAACGCATCATGTAGGAAGAGAAAGACTATCGGTATGATTTGCCGATAGTTTTTTTATACCATAGGAAATACTGTGTTACTGCGAAGGGTTAAAGTGTATGAATTAAAGGGGACATTTCAGGCGGTTGTAAAATCATGGAAAAAATTCTTGATTTTTATTAGGCCGTTTAGTATAGTAGTGTAAGAGTAATGATACCGTAGTCGTCAGAGCGGCAGAATGAGAGGAAAAATGGCTGAATTGGTAAATGTAGCGGTGGATGCTATGGGCGGTGACAATGCGCCATTCGAGATTATAAAGGGTGCAGTTGAAGCGATTAATGAGGATAAGCGTGTCAAGGTTCTCCTGGTAGGGCAGCGGCCTGTCATCGAACAGGAATTGAAGAAGTATCATTTTGATGAGGCACAGCTTGAAATTGTGCATGCGGAGGAGGTCATTGAGACGGCAGAGCCGCCGGTAATGGCCATTCGCAAAAAGAAGGATTCCTCTATCGTAAAAAGTATGAATATGGTGAGAGAAGGCCTCTGCGACGCTTTCGTGTCAGCCGGAAGCACCGGCGCTGTGCTGGTGGGAGGTCAGGTGATTGTGGGGCGCATCAAGGGTGTGGAAAGACCGCCGCTTGCCCCGCTGATTCCTACGGAGAAGGGTGTCAGTCTGCTTTTGGACTGCGGCGCAAATGTGGATGCAAGACCCTCTCAGCTGGTGCAGTTTGCCAAGATAGGCAGCGTATATATGGAAAGTGTTATGGGAGTAAAAAATCCCACAGTGGGTATCGTAAATATTGGCGCTGAGGAGGAGAAGGGAAATGCCCTGGTAAAGGAGACATATCCTCTTTTGAAGAATTGTCCGGAGATTCATTTTGTGGGCAGCGTGGAGGCCAGAGATATTCCTGCGGGTGTTGTGGACGTAGTGGTCTGCGAGGCTTTCGTAGGAAATGTGATACTGAAAATGTATGAGGGCGTAGGGGCGTCGCTTATTAAGAAGATAAAGGGCGGCATGATGAGCAGCCTGCGGAGCAAAATCGGCGCGTTTTTGGTGAAACCTGCGTTGAAGTCTACCTTAAAAGGCTTTAGTACAGAGGAATATGGCGGAGCGCCTCTGCTCGGTCTGAATGGGCTGGTTGTAAAGACCCATGGCAGCAGCAAGGCAGTTGAAATTAAAAATTCTATCCTTCAATGCATTGCATTTAAGGAACAGAATATAAATGAAAAAATAAAGGAAAAAATAATCTTAGAGAATTAAGAGAAAGGACAGCGTTATGGAATTTGAAAAGTTAAAGAAAGTGATTGCGGAAGTATTGAATGTGGATCCGGAAGAAATTACGATGGAAACCACTTTTATGGACGACTTGGGGGCCGACTCTCTGGATGTATTTCAGATTATCATGGGCATTGAGGAAGAATTTGATATCGAGATTCCTGCCGAGAAGGCAGAGAAGATTACTACCGTAGAGGAAGCGGTAGAATTAATCAAGGGCGCTATAAACTAAGCTCAGCTTGCAAGAGTTTGCCGACGGGCAAACTCTTTTTATATCATAGGAAATACTGCGTTGCTGTGAAGCGCTAAAGCATATGAATTTCCTATGATATAAAAATTAGGATGCGTATTCGTGCGAATAGAAATATGCAGCAAAGCGGCCAAGTCCCTCAAGATTGAGGGGCGGGGGGAGCTGATGGCTTCGGCGGCGGGCGGGACAGCGTACAAAACTGTCTCTGCGCAGGAAAATAAGATTTCCTTAATGTTCCGTACACTGTCAGCAATTCAGGAACATGGATGTTCCTGAAAGCCCGACCTGAGCCACGATGGCGAATGTCGGGCGGTTGCGTAAACAGCTGAAGCCTTGTCGGAACATTTAGAAAATCTATTTGACGGAGCAGACAGGGTTACGCTGTCCCGCCCTCCGCCGGCAATTTTAGAGCGTCGTTATGATAAAATAAAGCGTAGAATAGGGAGGGTTTTGTATTCCGTTGGAAAAACGGAGGAGGGAATATGCAAAGAGAAAATAATATGCAGCTGTTGGAAGAGCGAATCGGCTATCATTTTAAAGAGAGTGGTCTGCTTAAGCAGGCGTTGACGCACAGCTCTTACAGCAATGAGCAGAAAATTAATAAGAATCAGAATTATGAGAGGCTTGAGTTTTTGGGAGATGCCGTACTGGAGCTCGTATCCAGCGAGTTTTTATTCAGGGAGCATGCAGAACTGCCGGAGGGAGAGCTGACGAAGCTGCGAGCTTCCATGGTCTGTGAGCCGGCGCTGGCCTTTTGCGCAAGGGATATTGAACTGGGGAAATTTATGCGCCTGGGAAGAGGTGAGGAGATTACCGGCGGCAGAAATCGCGACAGTATTACCTCGGATGGCATGGAGGCTGTCATCGGCGCCATTTATCTGGACGGAGGGATGGAGCCCGCAAAGGCATTTATCAACCGCTTCATACTTTCGGATTTGGAGAACAAGCAGCTTTTTTATGACAGCAAGAGCAATCTCCAGGAGGTAGTGCAGGGAAAGCTGAAAAAAGAGGTCAGTTACAGGCTGATAGAGGAAAACGGGCCGGAGCATGATAAGATATTTGTGATAGAGGTATTTGTGGAAGAGGAGTGTCTGGGCAGGGGCCTGGGAAGAACGAAAAAAGCAGCGGAGCAGCAGGCGGCCTATCAGGCGCTTTTGCTGTTGAAGGATAAGGGATATGTATTTAAAAAGTATTGAGGTACATGGATTTAAGTCATTTGCAAATAAAATCATCTTTCAGTTTCATAATGGAATCACAGGTATTGTGGGACCAAACGGAAGCGGAAAGAGTAATGTGGCGGACGCGGTGCGCTGGGTATTGGGAGAGCAGCGTATTAAACAGCTTCGCGGCGCCAGTATGCAGGATGTCATTTTCTCGGGTACAGAGACCAGAAAGCCTTTAAGCTACGCTTATGTGGCGATTACTTTGGATAATGCCGACCATCAGCTTGCCATCGATTATGACGAGGTGACGGTTGCCAGAAGAATCTACCGTTCTGGAGAAAGTGAGTATCTGATTAACGGCACGAGCTGCCGGCTGAAGGATGTTAATGAATTATTCTACGACACCGGTATCGGTAAGGAGGGTTATTCCATTATCGGTCAGGGTCAGATTGATAAAATTTTAAGCGGCAAGCCGGAGGAGAGAAGAGAGCTCTTTGACGAGGCGGCCGGTATTGTGAAATTCAAGCGGCGAAAGGCGGCGGCTCAGACCAGGCTGGAGAATGAGAAACAGAATCTGGTAAGGGTTACCGATATTTTGTCGGAGCTGGAAAAGCAGACAGGCCCTCTGGAGAAGCAGTCCGAGACGGCAAAAGTCTATCTGAAAAAAAGGGAAGCGTTAAAGACGCTGGATATCAATGTATTTCTGCTGGAAAACAGACGTATCAAAGAACAGCTGGAGGCGGCGCAGGAAAAATGTGACACCGCAAAGCATAATCTCCAGGATACCACCGGCCAGTATGAGGGCATCAAGGAGGAGTATGAGCGTATTCAGGCAGAGATAGAGGATTTGGACGCATCTATCGACACGGCAAGAAATACCCTTACGGACACAGGACTTCTCAGGGGAAGGCTGGAGGGTGAAATCAATGTTCTAAAGGAGCAGATTAACTCCGCCAGAGGCAGCGAGAATCATTTAAATAACCGCCGCAATACCCTGCAGGAGGAGATAGATGCAAAGAACAGGGAAAAGGCGGCCCTTTTGTCCGAAAAGAGCAAAACCGATGAAGAGGTACAAGAGCTTGCGGCCACGGCGGAGCGGCTGAAAGGGGAATTAGAGGCCGTTCAGGACAAAATTGCAGAGTTAAATGGCCTGATTGAGGGCGGCAAGAATACCATTATCGGCGAATTGAATCAGCGGGCTACCATTAAGTCCCGGCTGGGGCGCTTTGACACAATGATGGAGCAGATTCATATCCGGAAGGCAGAACTGAATTCCCGGCTGTTGCGCGCTAAATCCGACGAGGCGGCCAGAGAAGAGAGTATTCGTCAGCTGGAGGAGGCCTTTGAGGCCATAACGGAAGAACTTCGGCTTATGAATGAGAGGGAGGCGGCCGCTGAGCTTAGCCTGGGCGACATCAGGGAGGAATTGACCGGTAAGGACGCCAGACTCAGGGAGGCGCAGAGTCAATTCCATCAGGAAAAGTCAAAGCTGGAGGCTCTCTCCAATCTGACCGAGCGCTATGAGGGCTATGGGGGCTCCGTAAAGAAGGTGATGGAGCAGAAAGAGAAGGAAAAAGGCATCATCGGCGTTGTGGCGGATATTATTAAGGTGGAAAAGAAGTATGAGACGGCGATAGAGACTGCTCTGGGAGGCAATATACAAAATATTGTCACAGACAATGAGGAGACGGCTAAAAAGATGATTCAGTATCTGAAGGCGAATCGTCTGGGGAGGGCGACCTTCCTGCCGCTTTCCAGTATCACCAATCCCCAGGAGTTTAAGAACCCGGAGGCCCTGGAGGAAAAGGGAGTTATCGGTATGGCGGACGCCCTGGTGCATACGGAAAAGGAGTATCAGAATGTGGCAAAAGCGATGCTGGGCCGTATTGTGGTGGTGGACCACATTGACAATGCGGTAAAGCTCGCCAGAAAATTTGGTTACAGCATCCGTATGGTTACGCTGGAGGGAGAACTGCTGGTGCCTGGCGGAGCCATCAGCGGAGGCGCTTTTAAGAATAACAGTAATCTGCTGGGCAGAAGGCGTGAGCTGGAAGAACTGGAGAAAAAGACCAAAGAGCTCCTGCACACGGTGGACACCATCAATCAGGAGATTCAGGACATTAAGAGCCGAAGAAATAAGCTGCGAATGGAGTTGGAGACCTTGAAGGCCGATATCCAACGCAAATCTATTGAGCAGAATACGACCCGCCTGAATATTGCCTCCGCAAGGGAACGTATGGAGGAGGAGGCCGAGGGCGTACAGGGTCTGCATACGGAGGAGCAGGAACTGGATGCGAAGATTCTGGAGCTGCAAAACGGCAAGACTACTACAGCCAGGGAGCTTTCCGAGAGCGAGAAACTGGAGAAGGCGGCCGGGGAGCAGATTTTACAGTATCAGGAGCAGTTAGAAAAGCTGCGTCTGGAGGAGACGGAGGCTGCCGGCCAGGTAAACGAGTGGGATGTAAAGGTAGAGAAAATGCGCCAGACTGCGGATTTCGGACAGGCCAATGCGGACCGTATCGAAAGCGAGCTCGCCCGTTCTCAGGCGGAGCTTTCCGAGATACAAGAGGCTCTGGCTGAAAATGCCGAAGAGGTGGAGAGGAAGCTTGGGAACATAGAGGAGCTGAAGAAAACGATTGAGG
>JAMOZS010000088.1 GCA_023667765.1 Roseburia sp.
GACAATGGCAGGATATTGGGCCGCATACTCGTCCGCTATTTCTGCTGTGCGGTCCTTAGAACCGTCATCCACAATCAGGATTTCCACATCCTCTCCTCCCGTCAATAAGGATTCAATACATTTTGCCATATAATCCTCTGAATTATAACAGGGAATGGCTACAGAAAGCAACTTCATTACATCTACACCTCTCTCATTTTTTGTTTACCGTAAATATTTCATGTACGCCTCAAATGCCGAAGGAATAGGATAATCTCGCTTTGTCTCCTCGAGCTCCACATAAATCCAGTCCCTGGATGCCTCTTTCGGCAAACTGCGCTCCAGCTCGTCCACCCGCACCATATAGCCAATCATATGCCACTCCTTATGCGTAAAAATATGCCTGGCCTCCTTAAGCGGCGTAATACGAATACCCTTAAGCCCATTATCTGCAAGGAAATTCAAAGCCTCCTCTGCCGTATAATATCCCTCCAGAGTAGGAAATTCATACATGCCGGCCAAAAGCCCCCGGGAAGGTCTTTTATGCAGGGCAATCTTATTTTCGTCCCGAATGACCAGAACTGTCTTTTCCTCCATCTTTCTGTCCCGGGACTTACTCTTTTTAGGATATTCCTGCTCTTTTCCTTTCCCATGGGCCATACAGATTCCCTCCAGGGGACATTCTCCACAATGGGGCGCTCCGGCCGGAATACATACACAGGCTCCCAGCTCCATCATGGCCTGATTAAAATCTCCGGGCCTATCCATGGGCATTATCTTTCGCAGGTCCTGCTCCACAAGCTTCCTGACTTTCATATCGGAAATCAGACGCTCGTCCTGCCGCAGACGCGCCAATACGCGAAGTACATTCCCATCCACCGCCGGAAAAGGTTCTCCGAAAGCGATGGACGAAATTGCTCCTGCCGTATAGCTCCCAATCCCTTTTAGCTTTAAAATTTCCTCATAGGATTCCGGCATATTGCCGCCATAATCTTCTACAATTTGAAGAGCCGCCTTTTGAAGATTCCGTACACGATTATAGTAGCCTAAACCCTCCCACAGCTTTAACAGCTTCTCCTCTTTCGCATAAGCCAAGCTGCAAATATCCGGCAGTTCCCGCATAAAGCGCTCAAAATACGGCTTTACCGCTTCTACCCTTGTCTGCTGCAGCATAATCTCCGAAACCCACACTCGATAAGGCGTAGGCTCCGTCCGCCAGGGCAGGCTCCGTTTATTGGTATCATACCATTTTAGCAGAGGTTTGGGAACAGCAGAAAGTAATTCTAAACTAAAGTTTTCCTTAAGATTTTCTGATTTTTGGGAGCAGTCGACTCCTGCTCTATTTACCGGGGATTTTCCCTCCGACTGGGGCTCCTTCCCATCCAGGCTGACCGGCACCGGCTGATACAATGTCATGCCGTCCTCCTTCACCAGGCAGTCATAGGCCAGCGTTTCCACTCCCCGTGCCGCCGCCTCCTGCAGAGCCTTAGCAAAAGCAGCGTGCCGGGACACATCCGGTGTGAAATAACGCACGCCCTCCATCTGCACCACAAACAATAGGATTGCCCGATAGCCTTCCTCCTTAGCCTGTATCAATTCCCGCACATGCTTTATGGCGCGCTGGGAGGGCGCATCGGGAAAACAGACAATACCGTCCTGTTCCCTGGTCACCCCCTTCACCTCCATAAATATCTTCTCCCTCGTCGTCTCTATATAAAAATCAAAACGGGAATTCCCGAACTTTGTCTCCGGGCGCAGTAAAATAAGGTCAGGGAAGAGTTCCTTCTTTCGAAGCCACTCCTCCGCCACCTTATTCGGAGCCTGGGAATCCATATTTACCAATCTGTCCCCCTTTTCCACGGCCACTAAGTCATAATCCGTAGAGCGGGCGGGGTTTCCGCTTTTCTCCAAATATACCGTAACTCCCGGCTGCAGCAATTCATCGCATCTGCCGGTATTCTTCACATGTACGGTCTCCGGGCTGCCATCTATTTTCACATGGGCAATAAAACGATTGACTCTGTCCACAAACTCAGCCGGTACAATATTTCTGTATTTCATCTGTAATAAATTCTCTCTTTCTGCATTTCGGCCATGGCACACGCGCCGCCGGTACTGCCTGGGCGGCATTCATCGTATGTACGGTCTGGTCGTCGAAGAATATCTGGGCGCCAAAGGCCTTTAATATCTCTCTCTTCTCCACGCCCCCCAGAAAGAAAGCCTCGTCAACTCTCACGTTCCAGGCGCGCAGAGTGCGTATCACCCTTTCATGGGCCGGTGCGCTGCGGGAGGTTACCAGTGCTGTACGAATCGGGCAATCCTTATCGCCGAGCATCCTCTGCAGTCCCGATAGCTTTTTTAGGAAACTGGCAAAAGGTCCTTCCTCCAAAGGGTTTCCCGCATTTTCTCTCTCATTCTCCTCAAAAGCCCGCAGTCCCCTATCCCGAAAAATCTGCTCTGACTCATCTGTGAAAAGCACGGCATCGCCGTCAAAGGCTATGCGAATCTGACCCGGCTCCCGAAGAAACACTTTTCCTGAAATACTGGTAATATTTCCGCTCTCCTGCAGCTTTTCCATATGCTCCGTACAAATGATTCCGGCGGCGATTCCGTTATCTACCGCATACTGCACATCATCCTCATAGGCCGACAAAAATAAATCCGTGTGAAAGGCTGTCAAATACGGGGCCAGTGCAGCTCCGCTGACCAGCGCCGCCCTGGTAATCGGCAGCTCGTAATACCTGACGGCATTAAACACCCGAAGCGAGGTATCGGGACTGTTACGGGACATAATGATTACCTCCACCATATCCCGGCTCAATGTATTTAAGGAAAGAAGAGACCGAATCAGTGCAAAGCCCGGCCCCGGCTTCAAAATATCCTGCTCATGCTCCACCTGATATCTGCAATAGGCCTCCACGCCCTGGGTTTCAAAAATCCTGTTTTCCACGCTAAGGTCAAACAATGCTCTGGAGGATACTCCAATTACTATTTTATTATCTAATTCATAGGTCATAGACGGCTCCTTCCGAAATCCATTATCAGATAGCCAAAAGAGCCTGCCGGCTTATCGAAGTCTGTTGCACTCATAATGCTCCAGCGTGATAAGACATCCCCGAAGCTCCGCATACCGCTCCTCCAGTTCGCCTTCCTTCAACTCGATATCACAAGCCAAAGCCATCGTAGTCAGCATTTCATCTGTCAGCTTATGATGCAGTCCTGCCAGTATGTTCAAACGCTGTTCATAGGTGTCCGCATCCAGAAACTCCTCCAACAGCGGATCCAGACCCGACGCTGTTTCTTCCGCCTGTTTTGTCATTCCTGCCTGTGGGATGTCCGCTGCCTGTTCCTGCATAGGAGCCTCCTGGGTCCGAGCCTTCTGCCTTTCGCTGTCAGAGCCCTGCAGTTCGAAGCGATACTCCTGTGACACGTCCGGGTACTTTTCCCGATTCACCTTATCCACAAACAGCTCCAAAGGTCTGGCATAGGTCTTAAAATCGCCATACAGCGCCTGATAGATAACCAGCTGCTCACCTGTCTCGGAATGCTCTGCTATGGCCGTTATCTGATATAGATTTCCCTTAAAATGTTTATATATTTCGTGTGGTTTTGGAATAAATGACATTTGCCGCCTCCTTACATACTCTTCTGCATTTAAGAATAAGTATACCCTTTCTTTTAACAAATGTCATGTAAATTCCGCGAATCCGCTAAAAAAAGCTAACGGTTCAGTCCTCCAGCCAAACTATTGTTCAGCCTCAGCGGTATCCTATTGTATAAGGAATTCATATTCCAGATTTTCTAAATCCTCCGGCACATTCTGCCGCAGCAACCGCTTCAACTCTCCGCGCTCCTCCTGGGACAGCCGGTCAATCCTTCCGTGATGAATCGTCATGGTATAAATTCTGCTCTCCTCATCCGTCACTCGGGTCAGGGCTATACCGCTGTTGCAATAACCGTTTTCCTCCAGAAATAATCTGGTCCCCCGCACCACTTCCTTTTCCTTCTCCCTGTATAACCTCTCCCTCTCTGCCTCTCCCATACCACTCCTGCTCATCACCGTTCCTGAAACACTGAAAATAATCACAAATATCAATAATACAATACAAAATATAAAGTGTCCTGTATTTCTCCTTTTCACAAATACTCCTTTCCGGCTGACTGCCATCCCTGTTTTATGTTTAGCCTTTATAAATGCTTCTCAAAGCTTTATTACCCCCAAAGCATATCACATGTTCAGTCCCATAAAACTCTCTCAAATTTCAGCCTTTCGACAAAGTTTTATCATTTCGTCGCTTTTCTATTCAACTTTGCTTCACTCACGCTAAAATTTCTTTAATATGTTTGAAATTTTTAGACAATTTATTAAAAACGGTGAGCCTGTCGGCGGCACGGTGACGGTATCAAGCGTTGGCGCGGCGAACAGCAAGGCGAAGAAAGAGCTGTTTTTGCAGGGGTATAACGCCATGATTGAGCGGTTAGAGCCTACGACCATATTGTTTTATGGAAAAGTGCCGGAGAAATGCGAGGGGAATATTGTGCAGATAAAGGCATTTCACGATAAGTTTAAGGATGATGAATAATGGGCGGCAGAGGTGTAAGTTCTGGCATGTCGGATAAGGGAAAGAGATATGGGAGCGAGTACGCGACCGTTTATCAAACTGGAAATATTAAATTTGTTGTAGCAAAAGAAGGTTCTATTAAAGCGCCAATGGAAACTATGACAAATGGAAGAATATATGTAACACTTGGAAGTGACAATGAGCCAAAGCATATCACTTATTACGATAAACATGTCAAAAGGAAGAAACAAATCGACCTAACACATGCTCATTTTATCAATGGCATTCCAACAAAACCGCATACGCACAAGGGATATTTTCATAATGAAAAAGGGGATTATATACTGTCTGGAAAAGAAATAAAAATGATTGACCGAATTATGAAAACATGGCATAATAGAAGAAGCAAAAAGTAGTAGCTCACGAGGGAGAAGCGGCGTTATCAACGCATGAACTCCGGTTCAAATCCGGACGCTTTTTGTTAGCAGAAAATAGTTTAGGCGGGCAGAACACGTTGACAGACGAGGCATCGGTTCAATTCCGGTTGACTGCTAAAGGGCATGGCTTATAGCTGTGCCTTTTATGAAAGGCTAAAACATGAGAGGGTATGGTGGAAACGTGTGCAGAATTGACCGCCACCGTCTACACAAGGGCTAAAGCGGTTATGAGAAAACTTGACACGCTTGTTGCCGACTTCTGTTAGATAGTTGGAATAAGTGGAGACTTAAAAAATATCCATTATTCAGCTATTAAAGAATCTTTCCTTTGAGGAACAGGGTGCCATGAGGATATTGGATTTTTTTTGGAATGGATGATAAAAAGATATCGTTTGAGGAAGCGGGGATTATTTTTGCTGAGTACAAGAAAGAATTGGAAGCAGATTGGGTACTGTTCGATGATGTCGTAACCTGCTTGGAAAAATTGAAAGAAACCGAAAAAGGAATTGCCAGTAATGGGGAAATGTCACAGCAGCAAAACAAACTACAAGTGACAAAGATAGACGGATATTTTATTGTAAAAAAATACGCCAGTGAAATGAAAACAGCAAAGCCTGCGTATGATTTTTTTGAACAATGCAAGAAATATAGCAGTAATCACAGCTATATTTATGTTGGGATGATTTGAAGACGGATATCTATCCTTGCATGGATCTGGGAATCCGTGCGATTTGGCTGAACAGAAATCATAGTACTGTGCCGCCGGATGTCATATCAATCAATAGCTTGCATGAATTACCGGATTTACTGCCGGCATTGGAGGAAAGTAATGGATATTTCGATTAGAACGGAGCAGGAAAAGGACTATT
>JAMOZS010000089.1 GCA_023667765.1 Roseburia sp.
TATTGGCTGATAGGGAAATTGGGACAAAAAAAGCGGTTGTTTCTTCCGGCGTTGATTGTATGTGTGTTGGGGTTGGCGGGACAGATGCAGACGACTCTTCGATTATATTATACGGAGGAATGCCGATATGAACAGGATGTGGCCCGGGCCCGGGAGATGATACAGTCCATCGACAGAGCCCAGGGGGAGTATCCGCTGCCGGTGGCTTTTGTGGGGGAGCTGAGCTTTCAGGGGAATTCTGCTACGATTTTGGGGGAGACAATGGGACATTCCTTTTTTGAGCATGATGCCCGGATGGAACCGGCCTCCTATTATAGTACAGGGAGAATCCTGGGGCTGATGCGCGTTCTGGGCCGGGATTACAGACAGCTCTCTTCGGACAGGATGGAGGAGGCTTGGGAGCACAGCTATTATATGCCGGGCTGGCCTGCGGAAAACAGCGTACAGCGCTTTGAGGATATGATTGTGGTGAAGCTGGAATATTGGGAGGAGGATGCGTAGAAGAGAGGGGTAGAAGTGAGAAGAAAAAATGAGAAGGCAAAAAAGAGAAGGGAGAAATAGGGGAAAAACGGGAAGGTATAAATTGAGAAGGGAGAAATAAGGGGGAAACGAAAGGTAGAAAGGAGAGAAAAGAGGCGGTTATGAGCAGGGTATACGAAAAACTGGAGAGGTGCTTTAGAGATGTGCGGGAAAGGACAGATTTTGTGCCGAAGGCTGCGTTGGTGCTGGGCTCCGGGCTGGGGGATTTCGCAAAGCAGCTTAAGGTGCAGGCAGAGGTTCCCTATGGGGAACTTACCGGATTTCCGGTGTCCACTGTGCCCGGACATGACGGCAGATTCGTGTTCGGTTCTATTGGTCAGGTTCCCGTCGTGTGTATGAAGGGACGGGTACATTATTATGAGGGTTATGATATCACGGATGTTGTGTTGCCCATTCGGCTGATGAGACTTCTGGGGGCAGAGATATTGTTTCTCACGAATGCTGCCGGCGGTGTCAATGCTTCTTTTCGGGCAGGAGATTTGATGCTGATTAAGGACCAGATTTCGGTATTTGCCCCGAATCCTTTAATCGGTCCCAATGTGGAGGAGCTGGGAACACGTTTCCCGGATATGAGCCATATTTATGACGAGGGACTTCAGCAGATTATACGCGAGAAGGCTGCGGAGCAGGGGATTTCCATACAGGAGGGAGTTTATTGTCAGCTGACGGGGCCTTCCTTCGAATCACCGGCGGAAATCAGGATGCTGCGTATGCTGGGCTGTGACGCAGTGGGCATGAGTACTGCGGTGGAGGCCATCGCAGGAAATCATTGTGGCATGAAAATCTGCGGAATCTCCTGTATCAGTAATCTTGCTGCAGGACTCGGCGAAAATCCGTTGAACCATAAGGAGGTACAGGAGGCGGCGGATATGGCAGCCCCCCGTTTCAGAAAGCTGGTAGAGGAGAGTATCAGAAGCCTATGAATCAAGAGAAGATAAAAAAGCTGGCCGGGCTGGCGCTGGAGGCCAGAAACATGGCTTATACGCCCTATTCCCATTATCGGGTGGGAGCGGCGTTATTGACAGAGGGAGAAAAGGTCTATCAGGGCTGTAATATTGAAAATGCCTCTTATGGAGCCACCTGCTGTGCGGAGAGGACGGCGTTTTTTAAGGCGGTAAGCGCAGGGGAGAGGGTGTTTGAGGCGATTGCCATAGCGGGAGGCATGGAGGGGCAGGAGCCTGCGGATTATGCCTGGCCCTGCGGTATCTGCAGACAGGTTATGCAGGAGTTTTGCGGACCTGATTTTCAGATAATGGTAGTGAAAAGTCTTTCGGATTATGAAATCTATCCATTGGCGCAGTTACTGCCCTTTGGTTTTGGAGGAGAGACCATACGATGAATATCCGCCTGTATAATGCAAGAGTTCTGACAATGGAAAGGAATCGCCCCGTCTTTTGGGGGGAAGTATGGATAAAGAACGAGAGAATCGCTTATGTAGGTTCCCGGGAGAAGCTGAAAGAGGATTGGGACAAGCGAAATATGCCGGAAATTGCCTGGGATATGCAAATGGATTGTCAGGGGAATCTTCTGATGCCGGGCTTCAAGGACGCCCATACGCATTCGGCTATGACCTTTTTACGTTCCTATGCAGATGACGTGCCTCTGGATAAATGGCTGCATGAGAAGGTTTTTCCCATGGAAGCAAAGCTTTCGGAGGAGGGAATTTATGCTTTTACCAGACTGGCTATACTGGAGTATCTCACCAGCGGTATCACCTCCGTATTTGATATGTATCTTAATCCCTATGTCGTGGCGGAGGCTTGTAAGGATATGGGGATGCGCTGCGTTCTGGTGTCCGGGCTGAATAATTTTACCTCCTCTCTGGGACAGATGGAGGAGGAATATCTGCGCCTGAACAAAAGCGGTCCCTTAATCAGCTATCGACTGGGTTTTCATGCAGAATATACCTGTTCCAGGGAGCTTCTGGACGGAGTGTCGCAGCTGGCCCATAAATACAGGGAGCCGGTCTATGCACATTTAGCGGAGACGGCAGGAGAGGTGGAAGCATGTAAGAACCGTTATGGTATGACGCCGACGGTATTTCTCGATTCTCTGGGTATGTTTGAGTTTGGCGGCGGTGGTTATCATTGTGTGCATATGACGAAGGAGGATATGGACATATTTCACGCAAGAAAGTTGTATGTGATTACGAATCCTGCTTCTAACTTAAAGCTGGCCAGCGGTATAGCGCCCATTGCGGAATTTAAAAGGCGAAGAATCCCGGTGGCTATCGGTACTGACGGCCCGGCCAGCAACAATTGTCTGGATATGTTCAGGGAAATGTTTCTAGTCAGCGGTTTAAGTAAGGTTGCCGAGAGGGATGCTGCCAGTATGGATGCCGAGAGCGTGCTGGGCATGGCGACCGTGCAGGGGGCGGCGGCTATGGGGTTGAAGGAAGCGGATACTCTGGAGAAGGGAAAGCTGGCGGATATTATTATGCTGGATTTGCATCAGCCCAATATGCAGCCGATACATAATATACCAAAGAATATTGTGTACAGCGGCAGTAAGAGTAATGTAATCATGACTATGATTCATGGGAAGATTTTGTATGATAAGGGGCAGTACAACACGGGGATAGATCCGGAGGAGATTTACCGCGGGTGTGATGAGATTTTAAAACGTATGCTTTCTGAGTAAAGCGGCCCTATACTCGGATTTCATAAAAATCTGGCTGTGCGGATAAAAGCATTGCCACCACAAAAATTTACAGTAGGAGAGAAGAGTGAAAAGAAAATGTAAGCCATGAAAATACGTCGGCTGAGATTTCCTGAATTTCACTCGGCAAGTTTGTGTCTGCGCTGCATCCGCAAACTTGAAAGGAGCAAAAGCAGTGCAGAAATGAGGGAAAACATGTTACAAAAAATCTTTAAGCTCAAGGAGAACGGCGCTTCAGTGAAAACCGAGGTCATTGCCGGTCTCACCACCTTTATGACGATGGCCTACATCATAGCGTTGAATCCGAATCTGTTGACCAACTTTGATGTGGGCTCTCAGCTTTGGAACGGCGTGTTTATGGCAACCTGTATCGCCTCGGCAGTAGGTACGCTGGCAATGGCATTTCTCGCAAACAAACCCTTTGCCATGGCGCCGGGCATGGGACTGAACAGCTTCTTTGCCGTAGTTGTCTCTAATATAGCGATACTGGCGGAACTGACTTATGTGGAGGCTTTTCAGGCGGCATTATGCATTATTCTGATTGAGGGTATTATCTTTCTTGTGCTTTCCGTGTTAAATGTACGTGAGAAGATTGTGGAGGCGATTCCTCTGGGAGTGCGTCTGGGGATTGCACCCGCCATTGGTCTGATGCTGTTAAATATTGGCGTGGGCTCCAATACGAGTATATACTCGGAAACCGACGGCCCTTTTTATGTAATGCGCGATTTCTTTGGCGCGCTTACCCCCAGCCTTGCCAAAAGCTCTATGGGGGAGATAGCCTACAGTACCATGGTGCTTTCTGTGGTCACCATGTTTATCGGACTGTTTGTGATTATTATTTTGGCCCAGAAGGGGATTAAGGCTGCCGTTATTCTGGGTATGCTGGTTGCCAGCATTATTTACTGGGCAGGCGAGGCGCTTTTTTTGGGAACCAATCCCTTTGCGGGACTTTCCGGCGCTAAATTCGTGCCTCCTTTTGCAGATATGGCGGCTACTACTTTGTTCCGTTTTAATTTTGCCGGATTTGCCCAGATAGGATGGTTTACGGTTATTACTCTGATAGTGACCTTCTGCATTATCGATATGTTTGATACGATTGGCACGTTGGTGGGTACCGCAAGCAGGGCTGGTATGCTGGATAAGGAGGGAAAGATGCCTAATATGAAAGAGGCTCTGCTGGCAGATTCCGTCGGCACCATAGTGGGTTCTGCAACGGGTACTTCCACTGTCACGACCTTTATCGAGTCTGCTTCAGGCGTGGAGGCCGGCGGACGTACCGGACTGACTGCATTGGTGACCGGAATTCTTTTCCTGGCCTGTATGTTTATTGCGCCTGTAGCGGGAATCATTCCTGCGGCAGCGACCTCCGCCGCTTTAATTTACGTAGGTGTGTTGATGGTTACCGGCTTAAAGAATATTGATTTTTCCGATATCTGTCAGTCTGTTCCGGTTGCACTGATGCTGATTGCCATGCCTGTATCGGGCTCCATTGGACATGCTATCGGTATCGGTCTGATTTCTTACACCGTTATTAAGCTTTTCACAGGAAAGGCAAAGGATGTATCCGTATTAACCTATGTGCTTTCCGCTATTTTCTTGGTGAAGTTTTTCCTGGCGGTCTAAGGAAGCGCTGATTAGATTAGCTCCTCCTTAGAGCCCCGAGTCTTTGGCGAGAATGTACACGGATTTGCAGGAGAATTTGCCTCTTTACGGCGAAAAATCGGTGTGCAGCAGCTTTAAATGAATGAATAAAGAGGTAGGAATAAAAAAATAGAATAAAGAAATAAGAATGATTAAATGATAGCAGGGACGTTATTTTAGTCCCTGCTATCATTTTGGACCTTAATTTCGGGAAAATTTGGTTCCTTGCTATTTTAAGTGTTTATAAATTTGCCCTGTGTCAAACTCCGGGGCAAAGGAGACAGCCGTTTCATATATCCGTCTGATTACCTCTGGCGCTTCCTCCAGCTCCTGTGCAATTACCTCCGGCGGTTTGCCTTTCCTGATTTTACGGCATACCAGTTCTATAAGCTTCCTTGTTTCCCCCTCTTCTCGCCCTTCTTCTCGTCCCTCCGCCCTCACATCCATTTCCCACAGATGCAGCTTCATATATTCCATCCTCCATTCCTTATGCTCCTTTGCCTTTGTCACAGCTTCCTCCAGCTCTCTGGTATATGCATCCTGAGGCTCCCGGCTCTCAAAGTAATTTAACAGGTTTAACAGCTCCTCGTCCACATCCTTCCTTGTTCCTTTGGTATTCAGAAATATCTTCTCGGTTCCGTCCTCCAGCCTTATGGAGGG
>JAMOZS010000008.1 GCA_023667765.1 Roseburia sp.
CATCATACACCTGTTTCCATATTGGTCCTGTGAATGTTTTTTCTGTAAAATCATCTGATGCCTCTGCTTCTTTTGAATGAAACCGAATCAGGTCAATATATGCTCCCGGAATCAGTTTCTCTGGATATTCCGCAAAGCATCTATTCTTTTATGTTTCAGGGTTAATGGTTTAAAGAAAGCATCATTTTTTATATAATCAAAAAAATTCACTATTTCACCTCCGATTCAACTCGAAACTTTACACCTATTACCAGTCTCAAGTTAGTCTCATAATCGCATTTACAAAACGAGACTAACCTGAGACTGAATTTATCTTATAATTTCAATCAAAAACATTGATTTTATCGCATTTCTGCTGCTTTATCAGTCTCAAGGTAGTCTCAAACCACGAGACTCTGTTGAGACTGACTTGAGACTTGATGAGACTAAGTCAATTATAATGTCCATGTTGATGTCTTTTTATCGTACATAGCACCTGTAACTTTTTTAATTTTCGCATAATCTCTAAATACAGTTGCTCTTGATATGTCAAGTTCTGCCATAACCTGTTCAACCGACAAATGAAGATTTTCGCAAATCATATTATATATTTTTTGTTCTCTTTCCGATAATGTCTTCTGCTCTTTTACCTCTTCTGCTGCCACCTTGTCCAACGGAATAATTATTCTAAACACATCATCTTCAATCAATTCAGGCTTGCCACCATCTGAATATATTGGCGTATATTTATAAAGATTTCTAACACCGGAACCAATGGTATCTGTCCTGCCGATATTTGCGAAAAACTGTTGAATCAATGGATTCTTCGGGTATGGTGTAAATTCATCACTCATAATATTCCCATGGCGTCTTGGTATACACCAGTTCTCTGTTTTTAACCAGTCTTTTTCAATAATTACCTTTGCCGGGAACGCACTGGAATAATCTCTATGCACAAGGATATTTGTAATTACTTCTCTGGAAATAATACCTCTAATGCTTGTATTTACATTATCAATCAGGCAAAATTTATCTGAAGTATGCTTTGCCACAAACTCCATCAGAAGTTCATATGCCTCTATCAGATTTGTTGTTACCTGCAATCTATCATCATATCTATCAAGATTTTCCACTCTATATATTGCATCCGTAATATATCCAGGACAACAAGAACGTATTACTTCATCCTTTCCAAATAATAGAACCCCTGCTAGATTGTAACCTTGGATTCCTGACGAAAAATCTTTTTCCCACAAGCCTGCACTCTTCAATATTTCTTCATCAGACATCTTCAGCCAAAGATGATCCGGATTTTTACTTTTTGCAAGGTTTCTTACTTTATCCATTAAATCCATGCGCAAATCATCCGTTGTAACATATGGGAATATCTTATGCTCCGCATATGTATTACTCTTTCTGTTATACATATTTTGCAGTTGAATAGGCGAATCTGTAATATCCATATCACCCTCTTCATTTCTGTCAAAGATTCTGTTTGCACACTTTTCCACAGTAGACGTTGGCGGAACATACACCCATAGAAGAGTCATTCCTTCATATTCGATATCCTCTATGGAAAGATATAATGTTGGTGACATCTTATCCGGATTATTTAGCTGATTCACAAAATTTCTCTTCATATCCTTAACCATATTCCGCTTAATACCTATAGGGGTACCATCATCCTCTACACCCATGATAATATATCCACCATATCTGTTTGAAAATGAACACACCGTTTCATACACATCTTCCTGCACACCATGCTGACAGGATTTGTATTCTACTGTTATTTTTTCATCTTTTGTAAGCAAATCTCTCATAAATTCACTTGTCATTCTATCGCCTCCAATTTTTCTCCTTTTCAAGAAGTATTACAATATATCAAAAGCTTCCCCATGCAAGAGAAGTTACATTTTCACGATAGTTTTTAAATATACTTCTTTCATATGTCTTAAAAGTGTAATTACGCAAAAAGTCTTTTTCTTCCATATCCCATTCAAAAAACTGCCTACTGCTATTTTTCACAAATTCAACAAACAGATTTCCACATATCTCCTCCGCACTCATATTTGCAGCTGTACTAACTTTTAATTCGTTAATTAAATCGTCAACTTTGGATTGCTCTGCTATAGTAAGATGTGGCGACTTATTAAATATAATTACCCACCAAAATTCCCTGTATGTATATATACTGTCTTTTTTTATAATCGCGTTAATGCGTTCTAACAAAATCTCTCCTATTTCATCTCGTATCTCTTTGTAATACTTGGTACTGTACTGCGAATATAGTAAATAGGATGCCCATAAAATTGGATCATCTTTTTCACGCGACTTACAAACAATCATTTGCTCTTGCCTATATGGTATTTCTATTTTTGCATGAGCACAAAATAACACTAAATTTATTATGTCATTAAGATTCGCCTTGTCAAAAATAAAAGCATATTTATTAACTAATTTCTGTAATTGTTGAGATGAAATGAATATGTAATATTCATCTCTAATATAACTTACAATGGACAAAAATCGCTGTGTATTATTATGGTTAGGAAAGAATGAATACGCATAAAATATTAAATCCATAAAGTTTGCTACTGTCTGTTCTGTAACTTGTTCCGAAAAAATTTTGACATTTTCTTTATTTCTCGATACCTTATTGAGAATTGTTCCCAAAAAATACGCCACTATCGTTCTATCCTTTGATGGATATTTGCAAATAAGCTCATTCAATTGATTCATTATGCTTCTTTTTGAATAATACAAAGCTCTGCTTTTAAGAATGTGTGGTACTATCTCTTTCTCCAAGTCATTTTGCTTTTCTTTTTGTAACCATAATTCTTGCTCTTCCTTTGTACGGAACAAACAAGCACTTGTTCTATTTGCAAAAATCGAAGTTTCATTAATCCATTCATCTAATACAAACGGAACTGTATTTTTATATAATTTTGATTCATTTAATCTTAATAAATATTTCGCAGATATCTCTGAATATGTTTTCACTATTTCATTTGCAAGTTCCTCCGACTCAGCAAAAATAAAGATATCGTCAACAAATCTATAAACATTATAATTCTCCCCGACAGCTTTCCCTCCATTTAACAAGACTTACAGCTACTATTCCAACTCGTCATAATACTGGCGCCTTACCCGCAGCCTGTTGATGGCCCGGGCCAGATTTGCCTGGGCAAAATGGTATTCCTCCACACTTTTTTTCTGCAAAATCGCTTCTCTGGCCGCATCCGCATCACGCTTTGCCCGGTTGATTTCAATCTCCTCAGGCCGTTCAGCCGTATCCACAAGCACCAACGCCTCGTTGCTCTCTACCTTTAAAAAACCTTCCGAGATAGCTGCATGGAGCATGGGCTGACCGGGCAGCTTATAGTGCAGGGTTCCCGGCAGGATGGCGCTAATCATATTGCTGTGATGAGCCCAGATACCGTATTCCCCCTCCACGGTAGGCACAATCAGCGACTCGCAGGGCCCTACATAAAAGGGATGATCCGCCGCCAAAATCGAAATCTGAAATGTATCCATTACGCTTTTCCCTCCTCCATAAGCGCCGCCTTCTTCACCACATCATCAATGGTTCCCACATTGTAGAAGGCCGCCTCCGGATAGGAATCCATATTACCGCTTAATATCTCCCTAAAGCCCCGCAGGGTTTCCCGAAGCGGTACATAGATTCCGGGAATTCCGGTGAACTTCTCCGCCACATGTGTCGGCTGCGCCAGGAATCTTTGTATCTTTCTGGCTCTGGTAACCGTCCTTCTGTCCTCGTCGGAAAGCTCCTCCATACCCAGAATCGCTATAATATCCTGCAGCTCGCTGTATTTCTGTAAGGTCTCCTGCACCCCTCTGGCTATCTCGTAGTGCTCCTCCCCCACAACCTCCGCCTCCAGAATCCGGGAGGTGGATTCCAACGGGTCAACCGCCGGATAGATGCCCTGCTCCGCAATTTTGCGGGAAAGCACCGTTGTGGCGTCCAAATGATTAAAGGTGGTAGCCGGCGCCGGGTCGGTCAAGTCGTCCGCAGGCACATATACTGCCTGCACCGAGGTGACGGAACCATTCTTGGTAGAGGCGATTCTCTCCTGAAGCTGCCCCATTTCCTCTGCCAGCGTAGGCTGATAACCCACGGCCGAGGGCATGCGTCCCAGCAGCGTGGACACCTCGCTGCCCGCCTGTACAAAACGGAAAATATTATCGATAAACAAAAGTACATCCTTGTGCATCCTGTCCCGGAAGTACTCCGCCATGGTCAGCCCCGAAAGCGCCACCCGCATGCGCACTCCGGGCGGCTCATTCATCTGTCCGAACACCAATGCCGTCTTGTTCGCCACGCCGCTCTCTTGCATCTCTGTCCACAAATCGTTTCCCTCACGGCTTCGCTCCCCCACACCGGTAAAGATGGAATAACCGCCATGCTCCATGGCCACATTGTGAATGAGTTCCTGAATCAACACTGTTTTACCCACCCCGGCGCCGCCGAAAAGACCGATTTTTCCACCCTTGGGATAGGGCTCCAGAAGGTCGATAACCTTGATTCCGGTCTCCAGAATCTCCACAGCAGGACTCTGCTCCGCAAAGGAAGGAGCCTTTCTGTGTATATCCCAGTGCTCTTGTGTCTCGGGAACCGGTTCTCCTCCGTCAATCGGCTGTCCCAATACATTAAACATGCGCCCCAGGGTACATTCTCCTACAGGCACCTGAATCCCTGATCCATAAGCCTGCACCTCCATACCTCTTCCCAGCCCCTCGCTCTCGGAAAGCATAATACAGCGCACCAGAGACTTGTCCACATGCTGCGCAACCTCCATCACCTTCAGGGTTTTCTTTCCCTTCGCTCCCTCCAGGGAAACTGCCAGCGCCTCCTTGATACGAGGCAGCTTCCCCTGTTCAAATTTGACCTCTACTACCGGACCTGAAATCTGTACAATTTTACCTGTGAGCATTTTATCCTCCATTTCGAAGCTTTTTTATCTCCTTCATCCGTTTCTTCCTCTGAGCCTTGGCGCCTGCGGATACCTCCGTAATCTCCTGCGTAATCGCTGCCTGGCGCACCCTGTTATACTGTACGGAAAGGTGACTAAGCATCTTCTCCGCATTATCATTAGCGGCGCTCATGGCTGCCATGCGGGCATTCTGCTCGCTGCAAAAACTGTCCACCAATGCACTGTAGATATAGCCGGACACATAACTGCGAACCCCTGTCTCCAGCACAGTACGCAGATTCGGGATAAACTCAAAGGGCTCTTTCACCGGGCGTTCTTCCTCCGAAGCAAAATAGGAGCGATGAAAGGGAAGCAGTCTGGCCGCCTTCGCCTCCTCCTGCATACCGCTCTTTAAATCCGTATAAATAATGAAAATCTTCCCCAGCTCTCCTTTATCATATCTGCTAAGCAGAATATTACTGATTTCCCGGGCCCGCTGCATGGTCGGATTCTGCGCCGTATACAGAAAGCTCTGTTCAATGGGAATTCCGGCCTTCTGAAAAAAACGCCTTCCGTACTCTCCCACCACGAACAGCTTCATATCGTCATGCTCAGCCAGCATTCTCTGCGCCTCTTTGATAACATTTTGATTATAAGCGCCAGCCAGTCCCTTATCCGCCGTAATCACCAGACAGCCGTATGTATTCTCCGGCACCGGTGAACCGTCCGCGGGATAGAAATATCGGCTTTCCACCTTGCTCTCTATACGGAACAGCCTCTTAATTTCAGCGCGCAGGGCGTCAAAATAAGGTCTGGTGTAGTCCAACTCGCTCTTTGCCTTTCGCATCTTGGTAGATGCAATCATATACATGGCATTGGTAATCTTCTGGGTATCCTTAATACTATTGATACGGCCCTTGATTTCCTTGGTATTTGCCATCTATTTCACCTCTGCTTTATACTGCTCTAAAAACTCCTCCGCCAGCTGCATCATCCTCTCTCTGTCCTCGGGATGCAGCTTTCCGCTTCTGTCAATGCCGTTACACAGCTCCGGCGCCTTCTCCATAAAATATGCCAGCAGCCGGGCATTTACACTTCTCACCTGACCGGCCGGAAGCTCCTGATAAAGATGCCCTAACGCCGCCACCAGCGTAATCACCTGCTCATGCTGCTTCATGGGATGATACTGGCTCTGTCGCAGGAGCTGCATCAGCCCCTGCCCATAAACCAACTGCTTTCTGGTCATTTCATCCAAATCACTGGAAAACTGGGTGAATACCTCCATCTCCCGGTACTGAGCCAAATCCAGACGGATAGCCCCCGCTGCCTTTTTCATGGCCATCGTCTGAGCCGCTCCGCCCACACGGGATACAGAAAGTCCCACATTTACCGCAGGCCGCTGTCCCTCGAAGAACAGCTCGCTTTCCAGAAAAATCTGTCCGTCGGTAATGGATATAATATTCGTGGGAATATACGCAGATACATCTCCCGCCTGCGTCTCCACGATAGGCAATGCCGTCATGCTGCCGCCCCCTCTTTCCTCGGACAAATGAGCGGCTCGCTCCAGCAGTCTGGAATGCAGATAAAACACATCCCCGGGATAAGCCTCCCGTCCGGGGGAGCGCTCCAGCAGAAGGCTCAGAGTTCGATAGGCAATGGCATGCTTGGACAAATCGTCATATACAATCAGCACATCCTTTCCCTGATTCATAAAATACTCTCCCAGCGTACAGCCTGCATAAGGTGCAATATACTGCAACGGAACCGCGTCACTGGCAGGAGCATTGACAATAATACAGTAATCCATACAGTCCCGCTTCTTTAAATTGGCGCAGAGCTGTGCCACGGAGCTGGCCTTTTGCCCGATGGCCACATAGATGCAAATGACGTCCCTACCCTTCTGGTTCATAATCGTATCCAGAGCAATCGCGGTCTTTCCGGTCTGACGGTCGCCGATAATCAGCTCCCGCTGCCCTCTTCCGATGGGAAACATGGAATCAATGGCCAAAAGCCCCGTCTCCATAGGCGCATTCACCGGCTGGCGGTCAATAATTCCCGGTGCCGGCGCCTCAATCGGCCGATAATCCTGACTCCGGACAGGGCCCAGCCCGTCAATGGGATTGCCCAGTGCATCTATGACACGCCCTATATACTCTTCTCCCACCGGCATTCCGGCACTCCGTCCGGTTCTTCTGACAGAACTTCCCGCAGAAATCTCCCTGTCGTCTCCAAAGAGAATGCAGCCGATGGTATCCTGCTGTAAATCCTGCACCATACCCTTGATACCGGAGGAAAACAGCAGAATCTCGCCATAGGTGGCATGCTCTAATCCCGACACGGTGGCAATGCCGTCACCCACCTGAAGCACCGTACCGGTCTCTCGGGCACTGATATCCGGCACCCAGGCATTAATCGTTTCTTTCAAGAGCGGAATAATGGGCTCCCGGGCATCCCCAAGCTTTATCAATTCCTCGCGAAACTGTTCAAACCGTCCTCTTACGCTCCAGTCATACATCTCTGCGCCCACCTGAAGCTGAAAGCCCTGGTCCAGCTTGTCCGTCTTTTCCCACACCAGCTGTATATTACACTGATATTTTTCTGTTAAAAAAGCGACAAAGCGTTTCCTCTGTTCTTCATCCGGCGCCACGGCAGAGCGCAAAACAGCTTTCTTTTCCTCAACTCTGGGCTTACTCATCACCTACGCTCCCTTCCGCACCGGCAAGAAACTGGTCATAAGTATCT
Source organism: Roseburia sp. (assembly GCA_023667765.1). Taxonomy (GTDB): domain Bacteria; phylum Bacillota; class Clostridia; order Lachnospirales; family Lachnospiraceae; genus Acetatifactor. The sequence continues at coordinate 7,656 of JAMOZS010000008.1, forward strand.
GTTACGGAACGATATAGCAGTTTCTTGGTGGCCGCCACAGCCATTCCCGCAATCTCCTTCTGGGTATCCGCAAGAATCCGGGCGCGTTCATGCTCCGCCTCTATCTGAGCGTTGGCAATCAGCTTTGCCGCCTGCTTTTTAGCGGTCTGAAGCTCGCTGTCGCACTGGTCCTGCAGCTCCTTGACCGCCTTGGCACGATTCTTTGCAATTTCCTTATCCACTTCCTTAAGCTGCTCTCGGTAAACAGCATTCAACTGCTCCGCCTCCTCAAGCTTTGCCTTGGCTTCCTTATCCAGATTTTCATAATAAGCTGCCCTCTTATCCATAAAGTCCTTAACCGGCTTATACAAGAGCAGATACAGGCCTCCGGCCAAAATCACAAAATTAAATAAATGCAGAAATATCTGCTGCAAATCAATATTCAAAGGCAGATTCATCCTTATACCTCCCTGCCCGCTTCAGCAGGCATCCATCTCGATATTCAAAAGAAACCTTTACGCTGCCCGTCACAATACAAAAATAATCAAAATGGCTACGATTAAGGCATATATAATAGCCGTCTCCACAAACACCAGACCCAACATCAGCGTCGTACGAATTTTTCCCTCTGCCTCAGGCTGACGGGAAATGCCCTCCGCCGATTTGGAAATGGCCATGCCCATACCAATTGCACCTGCCGCTGCCGACAAGCCAATCGCCAAAGCCGCCGCCATCGCTTTCTGACCGGCAGCATTATCCTCCCCTTCCTGCTCCACGGACGTCTGGTTACTCTCCGACGTCTCGGCTCTCACAGACAGGGGAAGTGCAAATACCAGCACAGCCGCCAACAGCAGCCCGGAAATCGCAGTCCCTGCTCTCATTGCGCATTTCTTTGCATTCATCATTTTCTTCATTATTCTTACCTCTCATTCTGCCGTTTTTACGGCTTTAAAATTCTTCTTTTTCCCGGATTTTTTCTCATGGGGCTCAGATACCTCTCCATAAAACAATGCCGTCAGCATCGTAAGCACATAAGTTTGAATCAGGGCATGCAGCAGCGTAAACAAAACGCCTACCACCACCGGCAGCACAAAACTAAGCTGCAGATAATAATACACAAGCTCCGTCACCAGCAAGCCGCTGAGCAACGCGCCAAACAATCGAAAGCTCATGGAAATCGGAAGAGAAAAATCCTTCAATGTACTTCCCACACCCCTGATGCCATTTCCCACAATACCGCCCGACAAGATAATGCCATAGGAGAGACACCCCATAGCTATGGCCGCATTGATATCCGACAGAGGCGCCGGCAGAGCTATAGACAATCCCCCGGTAGTCACTCCCTGCACACCGAAAAGCTCAAACAGCGTTCCCACGAAAATATAAACGCCGGCGCCAAAAAGATACGTGCCCAGGAACTTATTCCGATGAGGACTGTTGGATTTGGCCAGGCCGTCGAACATACCTACCAACTGCTCCAGCAGCAACTGAAATTTCCCCGGCACATACCGAAAACCTGGTATCACAAAAATCCGAATACATGCCGCTCCAAGCAGCAGTACGCAATTTACGGTTACCGCCGAGATAAAGGCGGGATTCACCTCTGTCAGCCCCAAAAAGCTGATTTTATTTTCTCCATGCAGTACCGCGTCCTTCATGACCTCCTTAATACTCTCATGCTTTCCTCCCGTAGAACCGGTAAGCAAAATACCCACGAACAAAAGTACCAGCAATACGACAAGCGCCGCAAGCACAACGAAACGCTTATGGTCCGGCTTTCTGAGACTCTGCTCATCACCGCTTCCCTTATCACCATTCACCTTTTCCTTCATAAGCCTTGCTCCTTTCTGTGATTGATAATTGTGATTGAAAAAATTGTAACCCTGCTCAAAAAGCTTTTACCCACAGCGTTCTCTACAAAAACTCCATCTTGGGAATCCTACGGCGGGTGTGCAATCCCGCTTGGCAGCGGGTGCTCCATCCCTCTTGGCAGCGGATGTAGAAGGGTACACGCTGCCAATGCCTGGCTTCAACTCCCTGTATCCCTCCATCTTGAGGGACTTGGCTGCTTTTGCAGCATATTTCCCTTCACACAAGTGCGCATAATATTTCCTATGATATAAAAGACACACGTTGCAGTCCTCCGAGGCGATGCTTCCTGAATCGGATTCCTTTGCCTGGCACTTCATCGTGTGTCGTTTTATGTAATATGATGTCAAAACCGATTGTATATTAGCACCATACTGCCGGTTTGTCAAATACATTTATCCAATCATCCAAAAGACCACCAACAGTTCTTCTCACGCTATTATCCCCCTTTTCTCGAAAAAAAAACTTCCCTGAATCAACGCTCCATTTTCCAATAAGCTGCACTATAACCCGGCAGGCGGCTTCCTCCTCCGAAGTCATGGACTTCTCCCGTTATCAGGTCAACAGCCTGTCCGCAGCCGGCGTCAAAATGCGCCATAAATTCCTCCCCGTCCGCATTAATCGCCACCAATATTCTCTCATGCTCAGACTTACGTTCAAAAATGCATTGTTTATTGGTCAACAGGACGGAACGGAAGCTTCCGTAATTCAGGCCCTCGGAAGCCTTCTTAATCCGGCCAAGACAGGCAAGCCATTCTGTCAGCTCATTCTCACAGGGCTCCTCAAAGCATGCCCGAAGCGCCGGGTCTCCTTCTTCCTTCCGGGCCCTGGCGCCCCACTCGCTTCCATAATATATGCAGGGAATCCCCGGCATTCCGAACAACAGTGCATAAATAAGCGGAAGATGCCTTTCATTATTTAAAATACTGGCAACCCTTGTCACATCATGATTATCCACAAAATTAAACAAATGCTTCCCTTTATAAAGCGTCCAGTTCTCCGGCCCGAACTGCCGCAGCAGAGAATGAATGATTTCAAATAGATTCATGCTGTTAAAACTGCTGAACAACCCCTTATAACACTCATAATTGGTAGCGGAATGCAGCATGGCGTCGTTCATCAGACGGTTGTAATCCCCGTGCAGCATTTCACCCAGAAGATAAAAGTCCGGCTTTAACTCCTGGGTAAAGCAGCGGAGCCGGCGCAGGAAATCTTCATTCAAAAGATAAGCTACATCCAAGCGCAGACCGTCAATACCAAACTCCTCCGTCCAACCCCTCACACAGCCGAAAATATGCTGTATCACATCTTCATTACAAAGATTTAGCTTCACCAAATCATAATTACCCTCCCAGCCCTCATACCAAAGGCCGTCATTATAAGGAGAATTACCGCCAAAATCAATCCGGGAAAACCATCCCACATAGGGCGAACTCCCCCTGTTTTTCAACACATCCTGAAAAGCCCAGAAACCTCTGCCCACATGGTTAAACACTCCGTCCAGCACCACACGGATACCGTTTTCATGTAAAGCCTCACAAACCTGCCGAAAATCCTGATTCGTGCCCAGACGGGTATCTATTTTAGAAAAATCTCTGGTATTATAGCCATGAGTGTCCGACTCAAAAACCGGAGAAAAATAAACCGCATTGGTTCCCAGCTTCCTCATATGAGGAATCCAATCCAACACCTTCAAAATCCGATGCTCCGGCCTGCCGTCATTCTCAAATGGCGCTCCACAAAATCCCAGAGGATAAATCTGATAAAAAACACTTTCATCTGCCCACATATTCTTTCTTCCTCCTGTTATGAAAATTTTATTGCCTTTTTATCAGAAACTAAATTTCAGAAACCTGGTTTCTGAAACCTGGTTTACATAAAATTATTTTATATCATTTATTGCAATATTTCAAATTGCAATCTCACCTGCAAGGTTGTTCTGCCTCGCCTATGGAATACCTGTCATTTTTTCAAGGTTTTTTTCAGGAAATCCACCACTTCCACATAGTTATCCACATAAACGCTTGTGTCATTTTTAACTTTTATCGCTGTCATTATGATGTCATTTCCTGCAATCAGATAAAAAATTCCACCATTAGTTTCCATAATTCCTTTACATATTAAGTTTACATAATATCCCATCAATATTTGGACCAGGAATCCCAGAACCTTTCCACCCGCCCCGCAATCGTATCTACCGTTACCTCCTCAAAGCTCTCCCATTCTCTGGGATACATTTTGCGATAGGCAAACTGCAAAAAACGCTCATCCAGCAAAGCAATCACTCCTACATCCTCCGCGGTGCGAATCACTCTTCCTGCCGCCTGCAGCACCTTATTCATACCGGGATACCGATAAGCATAATCAAATCCATTATTCCCTTTCTCATCAAAATAATTCTTCAATATCTCCCGCTCCGTGCAGACCAAGGGAAGCCCTGTGCCTACGATAATCGTCCCTATCAGGCTATCCTTCTTTAAATCGATACCCTCGCTGAATATTCCCCCTAATACGCAGAATCCTATCAGTGTTTTCTCCTCCTCTATTTCAATATCCATGGCAATGGACGACTGGATATCACAATCCTCATTCCCCCTAAAACGCATCAAAAATTCCTCCCGCTCCCTCTCGTTCATATACTCCTGCTGCATCAGACATTCCTGCTCCTCCCCCACAAAATATTCCTGATAGATGCGGAAAATCTGCTGTAAAAAAGAATAAGAAGGACAAAATACCATATAATTGCCCTGTCGGCAGCTTACAACTTCAGCAATATAACGAGTAATGTTATAATACTCCTCCTCCGAACGCCTATTATACCTGCTTGTCACATCCCTTGCAATAAACAGAGCCCTCTTTTCCGGGCTGAACACGGATTTTGCATACACCTCATAATCCTCCGGTTCACCGCCTAAAAGCTCCTTATAATATTGTATCGGCAAAAGTGTCGCAGAAAAAAGGATGGTGCTTCTTCCCCTTGCCATACACTCCTTCAGATTCTCCCGGGGATTGACACAGAACAGCTTCAACAGGAAGCTCCCGTCCTCCGTCAAATGAGTATATCTTACATAATGCTCGTCCACGCGTTCATAAATATCCAGAAAATGAGCCACCTCAAAATAAAAATCCAACAATTCTTCCGTGACGGATGGCCTCTCTTCCTCCTGCTCTTCCAGATAATCCGTCAAGACACTATACAGACGCAGCAGCGCATTCACAAAGTCATCTATCTTTTCCACCAACCGATAATCCGTACACTCTCTTTTCAATATCAGAAGTTCTTTATTACAGCTTTCCAGATGATATTTTAATCGCTCTGCATATCCCTCCCTCACCAGTATACTTTTCCCGACGCTTCTTCTTTTTCCTTGTTTTCTCGCCATTTTGGGAGGCGACAGCATGTCTGACATACCTGTCATTTGTAATGTCATCTGCTCTGTCACCTCTGCTTCCAAAGCCTTTTGATTCTCTTCCTCCCAGGCCCTTTTCACCGTATGGCTCTCCTGCTCCTCCACTATCGTCTCCTGAATCCGTCTTTTCAGCTTCAGGAAATCCTCCTTTATCAGGGAGGCACTGTACATCTCTCTTCCACGCTCCAACAGATTGTGGGCCTCGTCTATCAAAAAAAGATAGCTTCCCCCCGCTCCTTCTCCAAAAAAGCGTTTCAGATACACATGCGGGTCAAAAAGATAATTATAATCACAAATGACGCCGTCCGCAAACAAGCTCATGTCCAATGTCATCTCAAAGGGACACACCTGATGCTTCCTGGCGTAATGTTCTATCTGCGCCCTGCTGAAATGGTCCTCATGAGTCAGTAAATCATATACAGCCTCATTAATCCTGTCATAATGCCCCTTCGCATAGGGACATGCCTCAGGATTACATTCCGTCTCCTCCATGAAGCATATCTTTTCCTTGGCGGTCAGCACCACACTCTTAAAACGCAGCCCCTGCTCGCGAAGCAGGCAAATGGTATCATCAGCCACCGTTCTGGTAATTGTCTTGGCCGTCAGATAGAAGAGCTTTTCTCCCATACCCCTGCCCATGGCCTTCAGCGCCGGAAAGATTGTGGAAATCGTCTTTCCCACACCGGTGGGCGCCTCAATAAACAATTTCTTCTGATGATAGATTGTCTGATATACATAAGAAACCAAATCCCTCTGTCCCTCCCGATAGGGAAAAGGAAATTCCAGACTTTCCAAGGAAGCCTGTTTTTTCTGTCTCCATTCCCAGGAATAATCCGCCCATTTGCGATATGCATGAATCAAATCCTGAAACCAGGCCTCTAACTGTGGAAATGTGAAATCCTCATAAAAATATCGAATATCCTCCGTCTCAATATTACAATAGGTAAGCCTGATACGTATATCCTCGCAGGCTCTTTGCAATCCATACATATAGGCATAGCATTTTGCCTGCGCCACATGCACAGGCACAGGGCTTCTAAGCTTATTCAGGTCCCGATAGGTTCCTTTTATCTCATCAATCATCACACCGTCCTGAGAATCCACAATTCCATCAGCTCTTCCCTCCACCGTCAGAATATATTTTTCTGTGGGACAGGTACAGCGCAGAAAAACCTCGGCCTGATATTCCGCTCCCATACGCTTCTGCAGCGTCCGATGAATCCTGCTTCCTTCCTGCATTGCATTATCCGGAGACGCCTGATGACGATTATCAATGTCTCCCTGCCGCATAAGAAATTCCACCAGATTTCTCACGGAAACCCTTAACTCTCCTTTTGGCTGCTCTAAATAGGTATCCTTATTGTCTGCCACAGGCTTCTCCTTTCCGCTTCCACCCCCCGTATCTCTCAACCTTCAGGGACTTGGCTGCTTTGCTGCGCCGAGGGCGGCTGCTTTTGCAGCATATTTCCTTTCGCACGAGGGCGCATCCTATTTTTTATATCATAGGAAATTCCTATACTTTAGCCCTTCCTGGCAACACAGTATTTCCTATGATATAAAAAAATCTCCCCATGAAGATAGTACGATATCTTTCATAGGGAGTCAAACCGATTTTTATGTTCTCTTAACTTTTTCTTACCGGCATGCTCAGCATGCCACACTTAACTTGTTCAGCATCTCTTCCAGCTCTGCATTGCAGCCCTCATAGGACACCTGCAGCGGCCTTCCCAGGTCTAAACCATACACTCCGAGAAATGATTTAGCATCTACAACATATCTATTGTAGTAAATGTCAATATCAAAATCACATTTGGAGGTAACACTAACAAAATGCTGGACTTCATCCGGAACCAAACGAATAGTTTTTACCATAATTATCCTTCCTTTCATCACTATTGCTTCACTCCAAGTTATAATTATTATAGCCAAAACCTGGGAAAAGTAAACCCCTCCAAATCCTTTTTGTAACATATGCCCACAAAATATCTCACCCTATAAATTCTTTTGGAATTTTAGAGAAAAAACAACCTTTTTCGCACTAAAAATTGGTATATATTGCGATTTCTTATTGAAATTCTACCATATATTCCCGAAACCGAAGCGGTAAAAGATTCCTCTGCAGCTGCCGATTCTCCCTTTCTTCAATAGATATCTTATGACAGAAATGCTTAAAAAGCTCCTGATACTCCTTCTCCCTGTCTGTCGGGCCTATGTCATTCACCTGCTTTAATATCTCCTCTCCCTTAAGAAGATACCACTGTTCGCCCGACGGATGTACTCCAAAAACCCCCCTTACATCATCATAAATCATAAAATTCTCCCTGGGAAACCGCTCTGCAAAATGAGGCATCAGAAAGGCCAGGACCTGATGCCTGGGCCCTACTTTCGCGTAGAGAATCCCGTTTTTCAGTTCTTCAAAACGCAAAAACTCTATGAGATGCTCCTTCTCTCTGTTGACCTTTCTGGCAAGCTCAAATACCCTGCGCACCTGTCCGTCAGCCTGCCCGTCCAACAAATGCCCCGGAACTGCTCTGTTCCTTAATCCCATGGCTATCGCCCAATACACCGCCTGCGCCTTCTCGGTATCATTGGCAGCCAGCGCCAGACAGATTCTATCATAATCCTCTTCCCCAAACCTTTGCCGCAGAGTCCGCATTACCTTGACAGCCTTTTGTAAATCGGGAGTCGACTCTCTATCGTCTGCAAACAAAAAAGCTTCCTCCGTCAGACTCATATAAACGTCCTCCGGCTTCTGCCTGTCCTCATAAGCCTGGTAAATGGCAGAAAAAACTCCTTCCAGCGAATCCTCGCACCGATAAACCAGCATAAGCCTCCCTCCTTCGCTCTCACCTACCCCATTGACCGCGTTTTATCACCTTACCGCCTCTGGCTGCGAACGATTTTCTTTCAGAGCTGTCCTACGGCAGTCTGCAGCCGCTCCTTTGGCGATATCTGACATTGAAAGCAATCATCGTCAAACAAAGACATCTGACGGTACGTCATGCCATCGCTTCCAAATTGTACCCTGTCTTTTTTACTGGTCAGATTTCTCACAATATAATCCTCCTCCAGCTTCACAGGATACATGAGCCTTCCGTTACAGGTAATAAAAAATACTGCCCGTTTCATAACGACGCCAAGCTTCTTTAAATCCGCAAAGGTAAGATTGGCGCTCCGCCGGGCAGCCACTATCCGCCGGGCGCTCTTTACTCCCAGACCCGGCACACGTAGAAGCCTTTCATAGGGCGCTCTGTTAATCTCCACAGGGAACTGTTCTAAATGTCGTACCGCCCAATCCTCCTTGGGGTCAAGCATCACATTAAAGAAAGGCCGCTTCTCATCCAATAATTCTGATGCCTGAAATCCATAAAAGCGCAGCAGCCAATCCGCCTGATACAGCCTGTGTTCCCGAAGCAGCGGAGGCCCTCCCGGCAGCGCCGGCAACGCCTTGTCATCATTTACTTTCACAAAGGCTGAGTAAAAAACCCGCTTCAGCTCAAATTTCCGATATAAGCTCTCCGCCACATTCAGTATCTGATAATCATTTTCGGGCGTAGCGCCGATAATCATCTGCGTGGACTGACCGCCTGCCGCAAAATGAGGCGCATTGCGGTAAACCACTAATTCTTCTCTGTTAGACCTGATTTCATTCTGGATTTGACGCATGGGAGTCAGGATACTCCTGCGATGCTTATTCGGCGCCAGACTGCGCAGCCCCTCCGCCGTGGGAAGCTCCAGATTCACACTCATTCTGTCTGCGAGAAAACCCGTCCTCCGCAGCAGCTCACTGTCCGCTCCCGGAATCGCCTTCACATGAATATAGCCGTTGAAATGATATTTATTCCGCAAAAGAGACAATGTCCGGTACAGTAATTCCATGGTAACAGACGGACTTTTCATGATGCCGGAGCTTAGAAACAGTCCTTCAATGTAATTACGCCTATAAAATTCCATGGTCAGGGTACATATTTCCTCCGGCGTGAAAATAGCCCTGGGCACATCATTGGAGCAGCGATTCTGGCAGTATTTGCAGTCATAAATACACTCGTTCGTCATCAGAATCTTCAACAGGGAAATACATCTGCCGTCGCTGGAAAAGCTGTGACAGATGCCTGCCGCCACACAGCTTCCCATATCCCGGCCATTACCCCGTCTGTCCACACCGCTGGAAGTACAGGCCACATCATATTTTGCCGCCGCCGAGAGAATACCCAGCTTATCCATCAGGGACATTTCCCGTCCTGTCGTCAACCATTCCATACTGCGCTCTCCTTATACTTCGGGTTACTTTTCCCTTTTCCACAGGAACATTTGTTCTGTATTCAGGATAGCACATATGTTCTATATTTGCAAGGATCTTTTTATCGGATTGATTTCTTCTTCCGAATTCCCTATAATGATGCTAGTGCGGGAAACGGATTCATCAGCGTTTCCCTGATGACACAGAATGATTTTCAAACTGCAAGACAGCAGCAGGAGGAGAAGCGCTTGAAACTTTTAGTAATCTTTACCGGGGGCACCATCGGCAGCACCTTAAACGACGGCTATATCTCCACGGATTGTGGGAAAGCGTATCAATTAATAGAGAGGTATCGGAATTTAAACAGACGTTCCGCAGATTTTGACTTACTGGAGCCCTTCAGCCTGTTAAGCGAAAATATGACCGGAGAAACGATTACCGCACTGGGTAACTGTGTGCGCGAGAATATCCATAAACCCTATGACGGTATCATCATTACCCACGGCAGCGATACGATCCAGTATACCGCCGCTGCCCTGAGCTATTTTCTGCCGCGGCCTCCCATCCCCGTCCTGCTGGTCTGCAGTCAGCTGGTATTGGAGCATCCTCTGGCAAACGGCCTGGCAAACTTTTCTGCCGCCGTAGACTTTATTGCCTCCGGGGCCGGCACAGGCGTTTTTGTGCCCTATCGAAACCATGACGGGGTCATATATATTCACAGGGGCACAAGACTCCTGCCCCACCTGCCTTACGGAGACGACCTTCACAGCATTTACGGTCAATCCTATGGAATCATGCAGGAGAACGGCTGCTTCACCAAAAACAAACCGTTAAGACAGTCCGAATCAGACAAAACGCTCTCCGGCGCCCACGGCTTACAGCTGCCCCTGGAATGGCACTCCGGCGTTCTGAGGCTCTTCCCCTACCCCGGCATGCAGTACCCTTCCTTAGACTATTCTACCCTACCCGAATCCGGCGCCAAAGCCCTTTGCCCAGGGTCAGGGAGCCGTAGGAAGGTGTCTGTCCCAGTCTCAGAGGGACAGCCGAAGGCGGTGCTTCTGGATACCTACCACTCCGGTACTCTTTGCAGTATGACTCCCGGCATGGAAGCCTTTTTTCATGCCGCCGCTCAAAAAGGACTTCCCGTCTTTCTCACCGGGGCGGACGCCGGCCCGGACTACGACAGTGTAAAGCTGTGGAAGAAGCTCCATGTGACGACGCTTCCCCCTGCTTCTCCCATTGCCATGTATATGAAGCTGTGGATGGCGCTTTGCTCCCCAAAGCTTCTTCAGAGCTTCCCTCTCGACGAAATTATGAAAACCCCGTTGAGCCAGGACATCCTTTGCGTCTGACATAGCCGCCGGGCTGTTCCTCTCTGACGCCTTTCACAACGCTGGCACTACTCCCAGACCGCCAGCTTCTCACAGTCAAAGACAGCCCGGTAACCATATTCCTCCATAAAAGCAAGCAGCATCCTCCACTTTGGATTCTCCTCAAGCGTATCCAGCCAGTCCGGATTCATACCCTCCGCCTCCAGAGTCTCCCTCTGCCCTATCGCCAGCAGGTGATAGGTATGCTCCAGCATCAACACCGGCCGCTCCCTCTCTCCGGCATCCATGTCACGCTCCAACGCCCTCATATCCTTCTCCATCTGCGATACCTGATAGGAGGACAGGTCGCACCAGGGATTGAACGCCGCCGGCATCCGAAAATAAAAGGAAACCCCGGGAATATTGCCATAGGAAAGCACTTCTCTTCCCTGTAAACTCTCCCGCGCAATAAAGTCACCGGCCTGCTGCATCCATTCCGCACGCTTTGCGCTCATCCTGACCCCTTCCAGTACCGGATTTCCCTCCGTCCTCCCACTGATATCCTGTACGCCCGTAGATTCCGCAAATACGAAAAACATGCCAAAGCCTGTCCCATGTATAAACAGGATCCCTATCAGTACCCAAAGGCCTGCTGCCGCCGGCCATAGAACCGGCTTCTTCTTCCGGCTCCCCGCCCGACCCGCAAAACGCACCAGCTGCCATAAGGTATAGGGCGCCGTCAGAAAAAGATTGTTAATACTGGGCATCACATTATTATTACTGCCAATCGCCGTCAAAAGCACAATCAATACCACTGTCATAGCCAGAAACCGTTCCTTTGCGGAAGAGCCCCTTCGCAGCATATTTATCATGCCGATTATCAGCGTCAGCATCAAAAACAATACCCCCGGCCGCAGCATGGAATCATAGCTGTAAAACAAAAAGGAGGCGAAGCTCGTATCCTTATTTCCGGCATACAGCCACCAGACCATCCATCCCAAAATATACAGAATCCCTATCCTGACGCCCCAACAGGCCACAGGTGTCAGAATCTTTTTTGCCTTCTCAGACCGGCAAAGCCCCAAAATCCCCTCCGCCCCATTTGCCAGAAGCAGCCCGGCAATGAGAAATACCATTATCCGCACCACCCAGTACATCATATCCATATAAGGAAGCACCATACCCCGCAGCATGGAATCCGCCTTATAATCGGTGGCCGTATCCGTCATGGCAAAAAGTCTCTGAATCCCCTGCACATATCCGTTCAGCCCATACCGTATCTGTATCCATCCCAACCATAAAGCAAGCGCCCCCACATAACCGGCCAGACACCACAGGGTATATCTGCCCGCTCTGCGAAATCCCGGGCCTTTCGTCTCTTCGGCTTCCCTCCAGAAGGCATAGGCCCATACCGCCAGAATAAGCGCAGCCTCAGGAATATTGGAAAAACGTACCAGCACATTCGTCCCAAGACAACACCCTGCCAGAAGCAGACGCCAGTTTTTCTCCTCCGTAAGTCCTGTATACAAAAACAGAACAGCCGCCAAAAATAACAGATAGGTCAGATAATTATATAAAAGCGCCGTAGGACACCAACACAGGCTCACCGCCAGAAATTCCCCGGCAAACACTACCGCCCCCGGCATACGCAGCTTCCTGGTACAAAACAGATATCCCATAACTGCCAGCAGGCTGATGGTCAGGCCTGTATATACATTCAGGCCAATCAGGGTTCCCCCATAGGGAAGCAGCGAAAACAGATGCCCCAGGACATTGGCCAGATAAGTGGAAAACAGCCACATGGAATCCATATGCTCCAGTCCCATATAAGTAAAATTGGCATAATTATAACCTGTGTCACACAAATCCAGTCCCCAGTTCACATGTCGCATCGGATATAAAATCAGTATCAGCAAAAACATCCCTTCTGTAAGACGCCCTATCCTGTTCTTTTTTGCGATATTTTTTGTGATATTTTTTTCGCTATTTTTTTCTCTCATTGTCTCCATCCAATCCTGCCTCCTGCGCATACAGTAAGTCCATCCTCTGCAGCCATCCTGTCAGTCTCCGATACCAGGCAGTCCCAAGCAATATCTTATGCAGACCTCTTGTCAAGGCCCGCCGAAGCGCCTCCACCGTAATACCGGCCCCAAAGACTGCCGCCACGGCAATGATGGTCCCCCCAAAGAGACCGGCCACATGCTCGATTCGGCCTGCCCCCAGCCAGGGCTGCCATGCATAGCGCAATCCCAGATTTTCATGGAGCAGATAAACCCCTAAGGTCAGGGGTGCCATTCTTCCTGTTATCTGCGCCCCTTTCCCCTTTATCTCCAGACCCAAAAATGCCAGAAACAATCCCACCGAAGCCAGAAACGGCAGCAAATGATTATACTCCAGACACACTCCCAGCAATAAGCCCAGACTGCCCGTTCTCAAATATATCCTTCTGAGCAGCATGGTACACGTAAAGGCCAGAACACTTGCCAGCAGATACAGACAGACGCCTCTCTTTTTTTTCTGTAAAAAGGTTAATCCGAATCTACGGATATAGGCTCCTGCCAGAAACACACACAGATACCAGAGGCAGTCATACCCCTTCTCGTCCATATCCAACCGCACAGGCAGAACAGATTTCATCACACAAAAAGGAAACAGCAGCAGAATGACAGCAAGCTGCAGCTGTCTCTTAGACATACGTTTGATTGCCATTCCCACAAAGGGCAATAATAAATACAGAAATACATAGGCCGTCATAAACCAGTAATGTCCCATGGACACTGGAAACAAAAGGCGCAGATAATAATATGTGGTGAGCTCCTCTGCAGGCACCAGTCCCAACGCCGCCGCTGCCAGCCCGAATACCATGGAATACATCCAAATCTGTAACAACAGGCTCAAAAGCCGGCTGAGCTTAAAGGGAGACTCGCATAACAGATAACCGCTGAGCAGCATATACAGGTTGACCGCTACAATACACAATACCTCCAGCGCCCAGGCCGCCGTATTCACAGCCCCCAGATTTTCTGCCGCTAAATCTCCCAGAAGGCCGCCCTTTCCCAAATAATGCAGCACCACCACCATCATCATCGCAACACAACGCAAAAGCTCCAGATTCAGCATTCGTTTTTTTGCCGGATTATCCTGCCTCTGCTTTTCTTTTATCGTATTCAAATCCCTGCTTTCCCTTCTCTTTTTCTGTCAGCTGATTTTGTCGGAAAAGGAATGCCTCCTCCCGAATTGGTATAAGTATACCACATTTTTCTATTTCCGAAAGCATAATCAGAGATTTTGAACACAAAAGTTTCCGAGGCAGACAATTATACCCTCCGCTTCACATAATCCACTAAAAATGTTTTTAGCTCGGAGGATTCCTCTTCTTCCCCGCAAGGCCCCTCTGTCCTAAACACCATTCCAAAGGGCTCCTCCTTCGTGTAAGGCTTCCATACAGGCATCTCACGGCCGTCCGCATCCTGCCCGTTGGGATTTCCGGTTTTGACAAAATTACACCAGTAATTGCACATCTGTCTGGCCAAATCATAATGCTTTCCCACAAAAGGCCTCCAACACTTGGCCAGCGTCTCAAAGAAGAACCATAATTCCACGGAATGAAAGGTCCCGGGATAATCCCAGCCCGGTATATCCGCATCGAAGCGATAATAATAGCATGGCGCAGCGTTACCGTTCTCCCGGTTCTTTAAGAACAGAGCCTTTGCCATACATTCAATACCGCTGACGCTGGCGTAGCTTCCGTCCTTATCCTGAACCAACGCCTCGGGACAGCTTAAAAATTCCTCCGCCCTGTCGCCGAAAATCTCTTCCGCCTTCCTCCTCAGCTCCTCCTTCGTATCTGCCGGGATACCACTTAGAAATTCATCCGCCGTGTTGCCCGCCATCATAGGAATATGATAATACTGATTTTTCATAATCAACTCCAGCGGGTCTCCCACGCAAAAGCGCTTATCCTCCACGCTGAACATTCTGGGATGGTTCTGGGCATATTCCCCATACTTATCCCTGATATAAAAGGCGTCCAGCTTTCTGGCCTCCTCCAGACTGTCCACCCCAAGAAAGGCAAAGAATGCTTCTCCCGCCTTTTCCGCATCCTCCAAAGACGCAGGAGTTCCGATGGTTTCCTTCGGGCCGTAAGGATTACATATCATAGCGCTCTGTATAATCGCTTTCTGAAACAGTCCCCTGTTGGCCGGACATGCTATCTGGGATAATACGCTGCCGCCCCCTGCCGACTGTCCTGCCAGGGTGATATTCTCCGGGTCTCCTCCAAAGGCCGCAATATTGCGGATAACCCATTTCAAACCGGCCTGCTGGTCCAGGCTGCCAAAATTGGTCGGCGCATCCGGCTGATTTTCGGTAAGCTCAGGATGCGCCAGAAAACCGAATACATTCAGACGATAATTTACCGTAACTACCACAATCCCCCGACGTGCCAGTCTCTCGCCGTCAAATTCCATCTCTGCGGGATATCCCCACTGCAAACCGCCGCCAAAATACCAGACTACCACCGGCTGCTTTTCTTCCGGGGTTTTCGCACCGGTCCAGATATTTAAATACAGACAATCCTCATCCATGGGAATCTCCGGATCTACATGCCACTCACGACAATAAATATCCGTTCCCAGTCCCGGGGTATCCTGCACGGAAATCGGCGCAAAACGATAGGCCTCCAGAACGCCCTCCCAATCCTTACAGGGCTGCGGCGCTCTCCAGCGATTTTCCCCTACGGGAGGGGCTGCAAAGGGTATCCCTTTAAAAGCCGTGATTCTCGGGTCCGCCGCCTCCATTCCTTTTACCCTTCCGTTTTCTGTTTCTACCATCCTAATCATAATCTCTTCCCTTTCTCGAAAATCCTCTGACCTGCCTCCGTCAGCCGACGCAGCGCTGCCAATTCCGTATTACTTATGGAAACTATGTTACCCCATTGACCCGGAGATTCCAATGATTTATACTATAATAAAATTGACTTATTGTAATATTGCCTTGCAGACGCCGGCTCACAAAATATTTTTGCGGCGCAAATCCGGCGAGGGAAACGCTTTCATCAGCGCAAAAAAGGCGCAGAAATGAGGGGAACTATGATTGAAATTGATTTTATAGGATATAACGGAACTCATTCAGAAGATTTCGTCTACGGACTTCCACAGGGACATGATTCCTATCTGCTGCTCCTTACCTCGACTCCCGCAGCATTCTGCATAGAAGGCGAAATGCAGGAATATCCTGCCCATTCCGCCATCCTGTACACTCCCGGAAGCCAAGTGCTGTACCGGGCCTGCGGCGAGACCTATATGAACGACTGGATTCGTTTTCACAGTGATGAAGCCTTCGTAGAACAGCTTCCCATAAAAAACATGCCCTTTACCGTAAATGATGTGGAATACTGCCACAATCTTTTTATGCTGCTTACCTGGGAAGCCTCCTACTCCTCCGCTAACAGTGATTTGATCCTATCTCATCTGCTTCGCACCCTGTTCCTGAAGCTCCACGAAAGCTGCACCGACCAGGAGGGACTGTCCCACTCCCAGGCCATTATCGATTTACACAAGCGTATCTATAATAATCCCCAGCTTCCCTGGAGCGTCAGCCGGATGGCCGAAGAGCTCCATTTAAGCACGGGATATCTACAGCTGCTCTATAAAAAAATGTTTGGCTCCTCCTGCATGGATGATGTGATTACAGAACGTCTGCGCCGGGCCAAGAATCAGCTGATTGGCTCCTCTAAGTCCATACGGGATATTGCCGAAGAGTGCGGTTACAATAATATTGAGCATTTCTGCCGCCAGTTTCACCGCTATATCGGCTGCTCTCCCAGCCAATACCGCAAAGCGTCAAAAATCGATATGGGAACCGCCGCACCCATACATGCAACTGTCAGCGGAGAGGCATCGCCTTTCCGCTGACAGAAAAAGGTTGTCGCTTATTTTGTTTTCACCGTCTTTACAGCAGACCAATCCGAATAATATTTTTTACCGTCTACCGTTTTATAGGTGCGCACCCGTACATAATATTTTCTCTCTGCCTTTAAACCTTTATATACCGCACTGTTTTTACTATTGCTGATTGTTTCAAGAATTGCGTTTTTAAAATTTTTGTTCGTAGCATACTGTATCTGATACCCGAAAGTCTGTGTTGTCTGCTTCTTTACTGTAATTTTAAAACCTTTTTTCTGGGCCGTCAGCTTGGTAATCTGCGTCTTAGGCGGATTAATCTTGAATGTTTTTGTGACAGTACCGGTATAATTTCCCTTAAACTTAACCGTCACTTTATAACTTCCTACTTTTTTTCTGCCGCTCTCATAAGTTACCGTATAATTGGATGCGCTGATTTTCTTTCCCTTGCTGTCCTTAACCGTCACAGAGGGTTTTTTTGCCTTGCCGTTATAAGTATAGTCAGCTGCAGACAGGGTAACCTTCTTAATGCGGTAAATTGTCTGGGTACTCTTTACTTTGCCGCATCCGGAACATTTCTGTACCACCTTACCGTTCGCGGAAGGCGTCGCTTTTGTTATATACTCCTTATAAGTATGGGAATGGGTGTTCACCGAAAACGAATACTTTCCCGTATTATATTTTTCTACCAGGAGATACCATGTTCCCGCCTCAAGGGAAATCTTTTGGGAATAGTTAATCTTCTTTGTAAGCGAATCACACTCGAGACGTTGAGATGTCTGCTTCTCCCCTTTTGCATTACAAATGTGGACCCAGATTGTCCCCATATCTGCTCCGAATTTCAGCGTGACTTCATTAGCAGAACTCAAGGAAAATGTATACCAATCCTTTGACTCAGTCTGCGCCATCTGCCCCTTATAGGTCTTATTCAGGTCGATTTTATTCGCTGCATCTATAGTATCGTCTGCACCCTCCCCTGTTTCTGCTTCCTCAAAGGATTCCCCGGCGCTTGCAAAACTTGTGTTAAAAGAGTAATTTCCATTATAACCACTCTGGAACATCCAATAATAGGTTCCTTTTTTCAGGTCAAAGGTTTCGGTAGCGGAAATCTTGCCCGTCATGCTGTTCGCATAATAGCTTCTTCTATTCCATATCTCCTCTCCTGCACTGTTATACAAATAACAGTCCATTTTGTGCAGCTCTGCCAGCAGCGAAAAAACCACTCTTCCAGAAGAGGGCATTGTAAATTTGTAAAAATCTTTTTCATCATTTCTTGCCAGCTGTCCTTTATAGGTCTTTCCCAATGAAATGATACTGGCTTCAGCAACCGAATTGTTCGTCCCCCAGCCGGTTTCAGGAAAACTCTCCTCTGCATTTTTATAAGACAGAGTGAAAGAATAATTACCCGCATAAGAAGCATATGTGGAAGTATCTCCTACGGTGAAATAATAATTACCTCCTGTTAAATGAACATCCATATCAGTAATGGCAACCCCTGCACTGTTAGTATAACCGACTGTATTTGCCACCTCTTTCCCATTACTGTCGTATATTGTGTAACGCACATAACTAAAATCAGCACTTGCATTCAGATGAATACAGCCCGAACTTTCCATTCTGAAAGTATACCAATGCGTATCCTTTCCATTGAATGCGCCGCTGTATGTTTTGTCATACTGGGCAATCTCTGCTGTGGACATGGAACTTCCCGCCGCTTTTGCGTCCATCCTCACCGACATAACCATAATGAATGCCAAAAGCAACAATGCCAGATTTCTCATCCGCCACATTACATGGCTTTTTGAATTGCATTCTTTCGCTTCCAGGGTAGCACTTTCACGCATATGCATTTCCTCCGTCTTCTTATAAATTTGTTTTTTTCCGCCCTTTCAAAAAAATATTGCAAATACTTAATTCATCGGGACAAATACCTAATGTCTGCTCATTAAGCCGCCAATAAATCGCCATGGCATTTTTGCTCATAAAACAGCAAGATATCCTGCCCAAAGAACTTTGAAAACAGTGCCACGAGTAATCGGCGCAAAGAACGAGCCGCTATGCGGGCAACATTCGTAACTTTACCTGCTCCCAATTACCCGAAAATTCTTCAAATTAAAAGATAGATGGGCTGCATATGCAGTAAATTCAAGGGATTTTTA
The DNA here is from genome assembly GCA_023667765.1 of Roseburia sp. Classification (GTDB taxonomy): domain Bacteria; phylum Bacillota; class Clostridia; order Lachnospirales; family Lachnospiraceae; genus Acetatifactor. The sequence goes on from JAMOZS010000008.1 coordinate 26,526, forward strand.
GTGTTTTTTATTGTTCTGAGCAGACATTACATAACATTTTATTCATTATATAACAACTATATATAATAGTCAATCCTAGCTCCGGAGTAATCAGCCGCATCTTACTGCACCGTGAATAGCAACTACTGCACCACCAGATTGGAGTATCCCATGAGGCTCTCGTCAACTGCCCTTGCCGCCTCCCTGCCCTCGCGGATGGCCCAGACTACTAAGGACTGCCCTCTGTGCATATCTCCTGTCACAAACACCTTATCCCGGTTCGTATGATAGGTCCCGGGCTCGGTTTTCACATTCGTGCGCTCGTTTAACGCCACGTCAAAGGCCTCCGCAATATAACCCTCGGCGCCCAGAAATCCTGCCGCTATCAGCACCATATCTGCGGGCAGCTCCTGCTCGCTTCCTGCAATCTCCGTCATCTTCATACGCCCGGTGGCTTCTTCCTTCTCCCAGGAAAGCTTCACAAGCTTGACAGCCTTTAAACTGCCATTCTTATCCTTGATAAACTCCTTGACCGTCGCCTCATAGATTCGGGGGTCATGGCCATAGACGGCGATAGCCTCCTCCTGACCGTAATCGGTCTTACAAACCTTAGGCCATTCGGGCCAGGGATTATTTTCCGCTCTGGTATCGGGAGCCTTCGGCATCATCTCTATCTGGGTCACGGATTTTGCGCCATGACGGACTGCCGTTCCCACACAGTCATTACCGGTATCTCCTCCGCCGATAATCACCACATGCTTATCCTTCGTATCTATATATTTTTTGTCCTCAAAGCCTGAATCCAACAGGCTCTTGGTATTGGCAGTCAGAAAGTCTACCGCAAAATAAATACCTTTTGCATCCCTTCCGGGGGCTTTGATATCCCTGGGATTGGAGGCGCCGCAAGCCAACACCACCCGGTCAAAATCCTGAAGCAGCTTATCCGCCTTTACGTCCTTTCCCACATTGACGCCGGTGCAGAAGGTCACACCCTCCTCCTCCATTACTTTTATCTTTCGCTCCACTATCTTCTTTTCCAGTTTCATATTGGGAATGCCATACATTAAAAGCCCGCCCACACGGTCCGAGCGTTCAAATACCGTGACCTCATGTCCCCTTTTGTTCAGCTGGTCGGCCACAGCCAGACCGGATGGCCCGCTCCCCACTACCGCAACCTTCTTTCCTGTGCGCACCTTGGGAGGCTTAGCCTGTGCATAGCCCTCTGCGTAGGCATTTTCAATAATGGCATACTCATTTTCCTTCGTGGATACCGGCTCTCCGTTCAGGCCGCAGGTACAGGCGGCCTCACAGAGTGCGGGACAGACTCTGGAAGTAAATTCCGGAAAATTATTCGTCTTTTTCAGGCGCATATAGGCCTGCTCCCAGTTCCCGTTATACACCAAATCATTCCACTCCGGAATCAGATTGTGCAGAGGACAACCGCTGGCCATGCCGCAAATCATCATACCCGCCTGACAGAAAGGCACGCCGCATTCCATACAGCGGGCTCCCTGCAGCTTTTGCTTCTCTCTGGGCAGATGCTCATGAAATTCATTGAAATGCCGAATTCTCTTTTTCGGCTCCTCTGCCACGCTGACTTCCCTGTTATATTCCATAAACCCGGTAGGTTTTCCCATGCTTTTTTCCTCCTATTAACTGCTGACAGCTTCCGCTCAGACTGTATGAACATTCGCATAGAACGCCTCAATCTGCGCCTGCTCTGCGCTGAGACCCTTTTCCTCCATCTGAACAATGGTCTTTAACACTCTCTCGTAATCATGGGGAATAATCTTCTTAAACTTCGGCAGATACTCCTCAAAATGGTCCAGTATTTCTTTTCCCTTCGCGGAATTGGTCAGGGCCACATGCTCCTGAATCATCTCCTTAAGCTCCAGCACATCATATTTGGAGGTAAGCTCATTGGAGGATACCATTTCCTTATTCAGGCGTTTATACAAATCATTGCCCTCATCCAGCACATAGGCGATACCGCCGCTCATGCCCGCAGCAAAATTCTTACCGGTAGTGCCCAGCACTACTACTCTGCCGCCGGTCATGTACTCACAGCCATGGTCGCCCACACCCTCCACAACTGCATGCGCGCCGGAATTCCTGACGCAGAAACGCTCCCCGGCCACACCGTTGATGAATGCCTTGCCGCTGGTAGCTCCATAGAGAGCCACGTTTCCGATAATCACATTTTCCTCAGCCTTGAATCTGCTGCCCTTAGGGGGATAGACAATCAGCTTTCCGCCCGAAAGTCCCTTCCCGAAATAGTCGTTGGAATCGCCCACCAGCTCCAGGGTAAGACCCTTGGGAATAAAGGCTCCAAAGGACTGCCCGCCGGCGCCCTTACACAATACCCGATAGGTATCCTCTGCCACATCATCACCCAAACGTCTGGTAATCTCGCTGCCCAAAATAGTGCCGAAGGCCCTGTCCGTATTGCTTACATCCACCTCCATGCTCTTCTTCTGCCCGGCGGCGACAGCCTTATCCAGCTGCTTTAACAACACCCTCTCATCCAGCGTCTTTTCCAGCTCAAAGTCATATACCTGCTTAGGGTCAAAGGTCACTTTTACTTTACTTCCTTCATAGGGATTGGATAAAATCTGGCTCAAGTCCACCTCCGCCAGCCTTCCCTGCAAATTTTCCTTCCTCTTTAACAAATCGGTTCTGCCCACCAGCTCATCCACGGTTCTCACGCCCAGCTTCGCCATGTACTCCCGAAGCTCCTGCGCAATAAAGCGCATGAAATTCTCCACATACTCCGGCTTTCCCCTGAAATTTTTCCGAAGCTCCGGATTCTGGGTAGCCACGCCCACAGGACAGGTATCCAGATTACATACTCGCATCATCACACAGCCCATGGTTACCAGCGGCGCAGTCGCAAAGCCGAACTCCTCCGCGCCTAAGATGGCCGCAATGGCTACATCCCTGCCGCTCATGAGCTTACCATCCGTCTCAATACGCACCTTATTGCGCAACCCGTTCATAATCAGGGTCTGATGCGTCTCAGAAAGCCCCAGCTCCCAGGGCAGGCCCGCATTATGAATAGAGCTTCTGGGAGCCGCGCCGGTACCGCCGTCATAGCCTGACACCAGAATCACCTGGGCTCCGGCCTTGGCCACACCGGCAGCAACCGTTCCCACACCGGCCTCCGACACCAGCTTCACCGAGATACGGGCGTCTTTATTGGCATTCTTCAAATCATAAATCAGCTGCGCCAAATCCTCAATCGAATAAATATCATGATGGGGCGGCGGTGAAATCAAGGACACCCCGGGTGTAGAATGTCTGGTCTTGGCAATCCAGGGATAAACCTTCCCTCCGGGCAGATGACCGCCTTCACCGGGCTTTGCGCCCTGAGCCATCTTAATCTGCAGCTCCTTCGCACTCACAAGATACCTGCTGGTCACACCGAAACGACCGCTGGCTACCTGCTTAATCGCTGAACATCTGTCCAAACCGTCCGGGCCGGGCGTAAGGCGCTCCAAATCCTCCCCTCCCTCGCCGGAATTGCTCTTCCCATGAAGCCTGTTCATGGCAATGGCCATGGTCTCATGGGCTTCCTTAGATATCGAGCCATAGGACATCGCTCCGGTTTTAAAACGGGTCACAATGGACTCAACCGGCTCCACCTCCTCCAGCTTTACTCCTTTTTTGGGATAATTAAAATCCATCAGCCCCCGAAGATTCTTTGCAGAATCCTCGTTATTTACCATGGCGGTATACTGTCGGAACATCTCATAATCGCCCCGTCTGGTGGATTCCTGCAGCATATGGATAGTGGCGGGATTATATAAATGCTCGTCACCGCCGCTTCTCATCTTATGATGACCGGGGCTGTCTAAGGTCAGGTCATTCCCCAGTCCCAGGGGATCAAAGGCCTGAGAATGCAGCTCGTCAATCTGCTCCTCAATATCCTTCATGGTAATGCCGCCGATACGGCTCACCGTCGTGCCAAAGTATTTGCCGATGACCTCAGGGGAAATGCCGATAGCCTCAAAAATCTGGGAACCCTGATAGGACTGAATCGTACTGATTCCCATCTTGGAGGCAATCTTCACAATACCGTGCAGTACTGCATGATTGTAATCATTGACCGCCGCATAATAATCCTTATCCAGCATATTGCTCTCAATCAATTCCTTAATGGAATCCTGTGCCAGATAGGGATTGATGGCACAGGCGCCATACCCCAGAAGCGTTGCAAAATGATGCACCTCCCTGGGCTCACCGGACTCCAGAATCAAGGCTACTCTGGTACGCTTCTTCGTGCGCACCAAATACTGATTTAATGCGGACACCGCCAGCAGGGAAGGCATGGGCACATGGTTTTCGTCTACCCCTCTGTCAGATAGAATAATAATATTCGCACCCTCTCCAAAGGCTCTGTCCACCTCTACGAACAATCTGTCAATCGCTCTCTCCAGACTGGTATTCTTATAATAAATGGTAGGCACCACCTCTACCTTAAAGCCCTCCACCTTCATCGATTTAATCTTCAGCAAATCCGTGTTGGTCAGAATCGGATTGTTGATGGACAACACCTTACAGTTTGCCGGCGTCTCCTCCAGCAGATTGCCGTCCGTGCCGATATACACGGTTGTGGAGGTAACGATTTCCTCACGAATGGCGTCAATAGGCGGGTTTGTCACCTGGGCAAACAGCTGCTTAAAATAATGAAACAGCGGATGGTTCGCCCGGGAAAGCACCGGAAGGGGCGTATCCACGCCCATAGCGGCAATGGCCTCGCCGCCGTTCTTCGCCATAGGCAGAATACTGGTCTTTAACTCATCATAGGTATAACCGAAGGCCTTCTGCATCCTCTGGCGCTCCTCGTCGGTATACTCCGGCACGCGCAGATTCGGAATCGTCAGATCCTTTAGATAGACCAGATTACTGTCCAACCACTCGCCATAAGGCTGCCGGGAGGCATATTCTTCCTTCAGCTGCTCGTCATCTATCACCTTGCCCTGTACGGTATCCACCAGCAGCATTTTACCGGGGCGCAGTCTCTCCTTTACCTTAATCTGACCGGGCTCTATATCCAATACGCCAACCTCCGAAGAGAGAATCAGCGTATCATCCTCCGTAATCATATAACGGGAAGGGCGCAGTCCGTTCCTGTCAAGCACAGCTCCCATCATATCGCCGTCGGAGAACAGAATAGAGGCCGGGCCGTCCCAGGGCTCCATCATCGTGGCATAATATTGATAAAAGTCCCTCTTCGTCTGAGACATGGCCTTGTTGTTCGCCCAGGGCTCGGGAATGGCAATCATCACCGCCAAGGGCAGCTCCATCCCGCTCATCACCAGAAACTCCAGGGTATTGTCCAGCATAGCCGAATCTGAACCCGTCTTATTGATAGCTGGAAGCACCTTATACATCTGCCCCTTTAAATGCTCTGACTCCATGGTCTCCTCGCGAGCCAGCATTTTATCGGCATTTCCGCGAATCGTATTAATCTCTCCATTATGTACCATAAAACGATTGGGATGCGCCCGCTCCCAACTGGGATTGGTATTAGTCGAAAAGCGGGAATGTACCATCGCAATAGCGGACTCAAAATCCTCGCTCTGCAAATCCGCAAAGAAGGTGCGCAGCTGCCCTACCAGAAACATTCCTTTATATACGATGGTTCTGCTGGACAGAGACACCACATAGGTATTATCCGTAGACTGCTCAAACACACGTCTTGCAATATACAGTTTTCTGTCAAAGGGAAGTCCCTTCTCCACCTCCGCAGGCTTTTTCACAAATCCCTGCATAATGCAGGGCATACATTCCACCGCCTTATGTCCCAGCACACTGGGAAATGTGGGAACTTCTCTCCAGCCCAGAAATTCCATGCCTTCCTTTTCCACAATAATCTCAAAACGCTTTCTTGCCTGATTTCTGGGGAGCTCCTCCTGAGGGAAGAAAAACATACCCACACCGTACTCTCTCTCTTCACCTATCTCAATCCCCAGAGGCTTTGTCACTCTGGCAAAGAACGAATGGGGAATCTGGGTCAGAATCCCTACGCCGTCGCCGGTCTTACCCTCTGCATCCTTACCGGCCCTGTGCTCCAGATTCTCTACAATCTTCAAAGCATTTTCCACAGTGGCACGGCTCTTCTTGCCGTTGATATTCACACATGCGCCAATACCGCAGTTGTCATGCTCAAACTCCTCTCTGTAAAGGGGGGCCTGAGGAAGCTTCTTTTTCACGTCAAACATTATCCTTCTCCTTTCTATCAAAAAGGCTCACAAAAAAAGGCCGCAAAGAGTTATCATGCGCTCCTTTGCGACCTTTTCCAATACTATACATCAATTTTTCACATCTGTAAATACCTTTTTCCCTTTAAATTGTCAGAAAATCAGAATTATATGTATTCCATTCTTTCATTGTCTGAAATATGATGCTTTTTCATTGCATTTGCAGCTCTGTCTGGTACAATTCCATCTCCTTTAAATAAGAATTTTCCGCAAAAAATTTGGAGAAACAACGCATGCCCCGGCTTCAGTAAACAAATTGCTGCATTTATCCGTACAATTCCCATCAAAAGGCGGCGGTACCGGTTCGACTCCGATTAATGCCTTCTTCCATACACCAGGCTTCGGAGCCTGTTATAAATACCTGACAGATACCTGTTATCCGCCATAAAGGAGCGTAGCGGCGCCAGGGTACACAACAACGCCGCCCGATAGCGCAGCCTCTCTCCTCTGCTCATATACTTTCCGGTAATCTCCCTATGCTCTCTCTTAGAGCGTTTAAGATTTTCCTTTGTCTCGGAATACCCTCCGCCTTCATAGTCCGCTATGGCAGTATCCAGATACACGGGGGAAGCTCCTCCCCTGTAATAACACCACAGAAAATGCTCATAATCCCCTCTGATACGATATTTCTGTTCAAAGGCCTTCTCCCTGCACAGAACAACGCTGTAAAAGCAGGCCTGATGACAGGGTACATTCCGATAGCAGGTAAAACCCGTAATCTTGGGCGAGGGCGTAATCCAGACCCTGTTCTTTTCCCCGTAAATCCTGCCATATAGAATCAATCTGTCCCGGTCGTGATACTGTGAGACAGCCTGCGCTACCCGGGACAGCACCCCGGAATCGTGAAAGCTGTCGCCGCAGTTTAAAAAGAACAGATAGGCTCCCTGGGCATGCTCCACCGCCTGATTCATGGCGTCATAAATTCCCTGATCCTTTTGCTGATAAAAGGAAATACATTCCCGGCGCAGCAAATCCCCGGCAGCCTCCAGGGAACCGTCTGTGCTGCCGCCATCCTTGACGATAATCTCATAATCCTTATAATCCTGTCCCAAAATGCTGTCCAGCGTATCTTTTAACTTTTTACCGGGATTTAAACACACCACAATAATCGAAAATAGCATAAATATACCTCTTATAACACGAGCTTTTGTCTCGCCAGCAGATAAAGGCTGCCAACTCCCAATACTAACAGAAAGACACACACCGGCCAGCTTACCAGCCAGGGAAGCGCCGCTCCGCCATAGGTCAACAGATAAGCCAGTATATTGGCGGACATATGGGCGAGCACAGGCGCCTTGAATCTGCCGAAATACTCATAGACATAGGCCAAAAGCAGTCCCATCAGGAACGCATAGACGCCCTGTACCGCATTCCCGTGATACACAGAAAAAAAGACTGCTGAAACCACGAATGCCGCTTTTCTAGGAAAGAAGCTACACAGATAATGGTAGAGGATTCCTCTGAACAAAAGCTCCTCGCAAAAAGCCGAAATAAAGCCATAGCACACAAGACCCACCAGCAAATCAGCGGCATACTGGTCCCGGGCCACAGCCTGATAGCTGGCGAAAAGGTCTGTAAAGCCTGTCAGACTCAGTAACAGATTCAATCCCGGCACAAGACCAAACAGCATCACCGCCGCCAGAAAATAATTGCTTCGCGGCTCAGGTTTTAAATGCTTCAGCTCCAGAAGCTCCGCCGTTTTCCGAATGGCAAAGCGAGCCGTCCTTCCGACTGCCAGCGCGCCTGCCATAAATCCCAAAGCCGACACCGCCACAGAGACATTTCCCGAAAAGCCGATGAGGGCTCCCGTTTCATCCCGAAGCACCAGAGCCGCCGGCAGACTCCCCTGAAAACGGGCCAACAGCGCATACGCCCCATACTGCGCAAACATGCGCACCAGCTGAAACAACAGAAAAGGATACAGAATCGTCCAGACCTTCTGAAAACCGGTGAGGGCTGTCGGCTCATCCTCATAACCCCGCAGCAAAAAGCTTTCCAGCTCTTCCACGCTCCGCACGATATAATCCGCATGCGCCTCCCTTAACTCTTCCATACTCCCATAGCCGTAGGCCACCCCTACACTCTCGATATGAAAGGCTCTGGCGCCCTCCACATCGAATTTGCGGTCTCCAATCATGTATACCTGCTCTCTTTGGATAGCCCCTCCCTGAAAGAGCTGATTCAACGCCTCCCAAACCACCTCTGCCTTCTGCGCTCTTCTGCCGTCCAATTCGCTCCCCACCACAACCTCAAAATACTGCCGGATATGAAAATGCTCCAGAATCTTCTCCACAAATACCGTAGCCTTGCTGGAAGCGATGGCCATATGCAGCCCCTTTTTCTGCAAAGTGCGCAGCATACGCCTAATTCCCCGATACAGGGTATTCTCATACAGGCCTACGCTTGCAAAACGCTCCCGGTATTTTACAATCGCCTCTTTCGCCTGCTCCTCGTCCATATGATAGAACTCCCGAAAGCTGTCCATCAGAGGCGGTCCGATAAAGGGCTCCAGCTTATCCAAATCCGGCTCTTCTATTCCAAACGCCTTCAATGCATACTGAACCGATTTTGTAATCCCTATCTTAGGGTCCGTCAATGTTCCATCCAAATCAAACAGCAGATACCGCTTCATAAAATCCGTCCTCTTCTAAAAGCTTCTAAGCTTATCACTACCGTCATCTACGGTATTCTCAATGCTCACAATACGCACCTCATAGCCAATGGCGTCATTCACCTGCACATGAGCCGTATCTCCCGCCTTTTTTCCCAGCAGCGCTTTTCCCAGCGGAGATTCATTGCTGATAAGCCCTTCCAGAGAATTTCCTCTGACCGTCGTGACAATCTTATAGGTTTCGATACTGCCATCCTCTATAAATTCCACAGTGACTGTATTATTGATTCCCACCTCATCCTCTGCGGAATCCTCCGAGATTACCTTCGCCGTTCTTATCATTCTCTCCAGATAACGAATACGGCTTTCGTTCTGATTCTTAACTTTTTTGGCCGCATGATATTCAAAGTTCTCGCTTAAGTCTCCGTGGGCTCTGGCCTCCTTGACGTCCTCCAACGCCTTGGGACGCACCACCAGCTTACGGTACTCAATCTCCTCCTCCATCTTTTTAATATCGCCTGAAGTCAATTCATCATACATGATTCTCCTCATTTCTGCGCTGCTTCCCGCGCCTTCTACATCTGGAGTGCATACACCACCGCCATAGACAAAATAATCTGAATAATTGCAAAACGAAATACCGTCTGGGTATTGGACCACTCCCATACCTTCCGCACATGGTCATGGAGAGGAGTTCTCACATGTGTCAGAATGTGAATTCTGAAAAAGCGCAGCAAAAACACCTTTGCCAGCCCAAGACCGCCATCCAGTATCAGCATCAGGGCCACCGGTATATACAAAAAAGGCGCGCCTGTTTTTAAAATCGCTATACTGATAAACAGCCCCATGGCTCTGGAGCCCGCATCTCCCATCATCAGTCTGCTTGGCGTGGCATTATACCATAAATATCCCAGAATACATACTACAAAAAGCAATATCATATAAGAAAAGCTCTCAGACCTGTCCTTCATCCGATAGATAAAATAAATGGTCATCAATGTGATAATAGAAAGCGTACCCGACAGCCCGTCCACCCCGTCCGAGCAATTCGTTACATTCACGGAGGTCCAGACCAGAATCACGGCAAGTATGGCAAACATAGCCGGGTGAAGCGTAACACTCTTCCCCGCCAGGGCAAACTCCACCGTACTGCCATTATATTTGAGAAAGGTATAGGCCACCAGCGCCGCCACACAAAGGTCCAGAAACCCTTTTTTATATTCCCCCCAGGGAGTCCTGGAGGCGTCATCCAGAAAACCTGTCATCATGGATATCACTAACAAAATCAGATAAATCACCGGTTCCGCGCTGACAGGCACAAACAATATCGCCGCCAGAGTAAAGGCCAGCACAAAAATAATCCCCGCTCCTCTGGGTTTTCCTGCCGACAGCTTTCCGTCATAGGCAAAATCCCTTCCCCCGTCTCTGGGCAGAAAAGACGCCAGCTTCTCTGTGGCAGTCACCGTTACGGTAAAGGCAAACAATATCCCGCAGAAAGCCAGCATGGCGCTCTCCAGATTCGGCAAAATCAAATGTAACATATATAACTCCTATCCGCACACTCTCCGTGTGCCTGTCAGCTTACTGATTTTTTATTCTAACACAAAAATACGGCGGACGCAAATCCCACGTGGATTTGCCATTTAGAAAACTTTGTGTTATTATGTAAACACAATAGTGTACGCACACTATGCTTTAGAAGAGGAGTGAGATTACTTTGAAACAAAAGGATTCTATAAAAATAGACCCTGTTCTGGCAGAAAGGTTCAAGCAGCTCCAGGGCACTGAAAACTATCTTTCCAGCTCCACCATCCGCTTCTGGCTGAATTATCAGACAGAGGGCTATGCGGAACACTGGCATCTGGATCTGGAAATGATTATTCCCATCGAAAACAATTATACCGTCATTGTGGGACAGAACACCTATGTATTATCTCCCGGAGATATTCTTATCATTCCCCCCGGAGAAGCTCACCAGCTGATTTCTCCCGGCAGCGGCATGCGCCTGATTTATATTGCCGAACAATCCATTCTCTCCAACATCAGAGGATATTCGCTTTTGACCTCTTATCTGGCGCAGCCCATAGTAATCAATCAGCAGACCTGCCCCCAAATTTATAAACAGGAAATGGCTCTCATTCTGGAGCTTTTTGAGGACTACTGCAAGGATGACCCCCTGCGGGAATTCGTCATATATCCAAAGCTCATACACTTTTTCTCTGTCTATGCCCATTACCGCATGGAACAGGAGCACAAAACACAGCCGCCGACGCCCATCACCCAGAAGCAGCGCCTGCAGATGGACCAGCTAAATATTGTTCTCTCCTATATTGACACCCATTTTTCGGAGGATATTTCTCTGGAACAGGCAGCGGATGTGGCCGGCTTTTCCAAATACCATTTCTCCCGGCTGTTCAAGCAGCATTCCGGGAAGAATTTTTACGAATATCTGTGTTTCCGCAGAATCAAATCTGCTGAGACGCTGCTTTTGATTCCCAATATTCCTGTGACCGAGGTGGCGCTGCGCTCCGGGTTTTCCAGCCTTGCTACCTTCAACCGTACCTTCAAGAAAATGAAGAATTGTACCCCCACCCGTTACAGGCAGCTATATCTGTCGCCGTCCTCCCCTTTTACGGCGCAGCCTGTGCATCCCCGTGGAATTGAACATATTCTAAATCAAACTGACTCCCGGGAAGAAATATAATATCCAGTCTCCCTCTTCCCCGCAGTCTCTCTATGGCAAAGCTCTGCTCCACGTATTCGGAGGAAGCCCCAAACTCCACCATTCTGTTCACGGTTTCGCCTCCCTCCTCCGTAAAATGCAGATGTATGGCATTTCTCTCAAGGGGCGTGCGGCCGCAGATAATCAGACCTGCGGCGCCCGCCTCGCCAAAGTCCATATTCTCATATTCCAGCGTTACATTATTTCCGATTTTTTCTATCTTTAGGCCGTTTTTATGAAAGCTGTCCCCATATACACGATTGGCCTGGGCGGCATACAGCCTGCCAAAGGCCTTTTCAAAATAAGTAAAGTAAAAGCCTTTCAAATGTACCTTCCGTTCATGCAGCATAAATCCCACTGTCTGAATCCCGCAAAGACGCTCCGGAAGCTTCCAGGTCTCCTCCTGATAAGTATTCCAGACAGAAGGCTTCTGATAAAGAACCGTGTCTATCAGACGGCTCCCCGCCTCCCCCGGCTTTCCCAGCCATACCTCAATGGGATATTCTCCGCCATCCAGGGCAAACACCGGCAGCGTAAGCTCGTCGGAGCCGTACTCTCCGAAATCCACATGGTCAAAGCTCACGCCGCTGTCGCCGTCCCTTGCGGTAGAAATCCCCTTTTCATTGCCATTGCCGATTTCCCCGAAGCTGTCGGTATACAGGCCGGCGGTGATGAGCTGATAGGGATTCAAAAGGGTATCTCCCAGTCCCTCGGCCCGATACTCCAGCATGGAAATCATCGTAACCCTTCCCGCTCTGTTTTTTGCCATACAGCGGACGATGAACTCCCCGTCTCCGCAGGCCGTAAGCCTTGCCCTCCGACAGCTCCCTTCCCTCTCCATGACCTGTATTCTGGCGGTGGGAATCTCTATACCGGCAGCATTCACTACCTTCCAGATTAACTCCGCGTCACCTGCTGCCTCAGGATAAATATGCGCCTCTATCACGGCCTCCCGCTCGGAAGCCGTCAGCCTGCGCTCAGCCGGCCCTGTCAGCTCCAGCTTGCGCACGGGAATCTCCGTCTGTGACCGAATAGCTGATTGGTTCATTCCCTGACAGTCCTCCAGAAAGCTTTTCTTTGGGGCGCCCACATCTACGGCCGTCAGCGTCAGGCTGGCGCTCTCAAGCCCCTGCCCAGTCACTGTCACCTCTATTTCTCCTGCCTCACAGATGCTGCCCACTACCGCTGACAGCTTCCCCGAAAACAGCTTTCTGGTATTACATTTATACGGGTCATAGTCCGTGCTGTCGCCATTGTCCAGTCCCAGAAGCCTGCCCGCGCCCTTTACCGTAACCGTAACGTAATCCACGGCATTCTCCACTATTCTTCCCTGACTGTCCAGCATTTCCACAGTAAGAAAGCATACATCCTCACCATCCGCCAGAAGCTCCCGCCTATCCGCCGTAAGCCGGATGCTCTTGCTGTCGCCAAAGGAGCTGCGGCTGTCTCTGGCTATCTCCCGGCCCTCCTCATCATAGGCAATCGCCAAAATGGTTCCCGGCTCATAGGGTATCCGCCAGTTTCCCAAAAGGGCGCTGCCATGGGCATGGTCAATTCGCTGTTTTCCCATAGAGACTCCGTTTAAAAACAGCTCTACCTCCCCCCCATTGGTTGCCGCCCTTACATCTATCATCTGTCCCGGGTTAAAATCCCAATAGGGGAACAGATGAACCATGGGCGCTTTCCTGACGTCCGTCCACTCAGCCTGTAAAATATAATAAGAATCCTTGGGAAAGCCCGCCGTGTCTATCTGACCGAAATAAGAGTTCTTCGTATGATAGGGCGTAGGCTCACCGATATAATCAAAACCTGCCCACAAAAACTGCCCAAAGGAAAAATCCGCATCCCTGTCGTCCACAATACATTTCTCTATGCTGTCAGCCCCCCAGCTGGTAGAGGAATTCCCAAGAGCAGAGCACTGTTCATCCTCATCTGACAGAATGGACTGAGACAGCGGAAAATGATAAATCCCCCGGCTCTGTACCACAGAGGCCGTCTCGCTGCCGTAAATAATCCAGTCAGGATGGGCCTTATGATGAGCCTCATAATATTTTTCCCCATAATTATAGCCCGCATATTTCACAATATCCGCACAGTTCTGAGCGCCCTCCCAGGGCATGTAATTAGAACCGATAGTGATAGGCGCATTCTCCTTTGAATCAAAGCTGCGCACATATTCTATCAGTCTGCGGGTAATCTCCTGTCCGTGGGCGTCCGCATGGGTATCATAGATTTCATTGCCGATGGACCACATCATCAGGCTGGGATGATTGCGGTCTCTGCAGACCCAGCTCTCCACATCCCGTTTTGCCCACTCCTGAAAGAACCGCCCGTAATCATAAGCAGTCTTACTGCGCTCCCACATATCGAAGGCCTCGCTCACTACCACAAAGCCCATCTCGTCTGCCAGCTCCATAAACTCCGGGGCCGGCATATTGTGACTGGTGCGCAGGCCATTGACTCCCATTTTTTTCAGTATCTCAAACTGACGTCTCAGGGCCGCCTTATGAAAAGCCGCTCCCAGACAGCCCAAATCATGATGCTCACATACTCCATGCACCTTTACGTTCTCGCCGTTTAAGAAAAAGCCCCTGTCCGGATCAAATTCCATGGTGCGGAAGCCTATCGTAGTCTCCTGACAGTCATAAACGGTATCCCCCTCAAAAAGCTCCGCTACCAGCTGATAGCACTGAGGCGTTTCGATACTCCACAAAAGAGGTTTTACAATTTCCGCCTGTATTTCCAGGCTGCTCTCCCGGCCGGGACAGGCGAACACCTCCCCCAGCTCCTGCACCAAACGGCCGTCCTTCCATAACTGATAGCGACAGCCGGTGCTTTCGCTTAAGGCTCCTGCCGCCCGGGTGCTTATCGTGAGCAAAAAGTTCATGCCCGCCGGCGAGGTATAGGGCGCTCGATTCTCTGCGCCGCTTACCCTGCTCTTCACATAGGTGCCGTACAGAGGCAGATACACCTTTTTACAATGCTTCAGCCACACCTTACGATAAATACCCGCCCCGGAATACCAGCGGCTATTGGGAGACTGATGACGTACCAGCACTATCAGCTCATTCTTTCCGGGTGTTATCTCCTCCGTGATGTCTATGACAAAGGTGGAATAGCCGTATTTCCAATCCCCCGCCTTCCTGCCATTCACATAGACGGTGGAATCCATATAGACTCCCTCAAAGCACAGCTGCAGACGTTCTCCCTCCCGAATCTGCGCCGTAAACTCCTTCCGATACCAGCCGAAGCTGTTCTCATATAAATCGTCCGTCTGATAAATCAACCAGTCATGGGGCAGCTCCACAGGCCGAAATTCCTGCTGTCGTCCACGCATCTGCTCCCATGACGTCCCCAGTGGGGTTTTCAAAAAATACCAGTCCTCCGTAAAAAGCTCCCTGCTGCTCATCCTCTCCTCCATAACGGCTCTCCCTTACAGCTTTTCCTCCCATACCTCTTATCAGTAAATGGTTCTTCCTTTTTCATCTTCGATACCGCTCTTGCGATAGAAATAAGAATTTACCTGATCTCGCCATTCTCTTGCATTGTCCAGCTGGCGCTGCAGACGTTCCCGCACTCTTTCGTAGGCCTCCCGGACAATTTTGCCCTGTAGACTCTCCCAGTCCCTCATCATAACCTCCACGTCCTCAACGCCCTCAAAATGGCTGTCATAAATATGCTGAATCAGCGTCTTGCCGCTTTTTAACCGATAGGTATACGGTACATGATGAAAGAACAGCAAAAGCTCCTCGGGACAGGTTTCCACCTGATTATACAGGGAGGCATTCGGCTCATAATACTGCTTTACAAAGCCGGTTCCCCTCTCGCTTCTGTCCACGCCAATCCCCAGATGGTCGGCCCTGTGATAGGTGCCCCATCGGGAATACTCATAACCGTCCACACTGCATCCATAATGGGTATTGGGCGTCACCATCCAGCCTATTCCAAGAGGACTGGTATATTTCTCATAGACGGCCCGGGAGGGAAGCAGAATCCTCTTTATGGTCTCCACCACCTCAGAATCAGTGGAAAAGCTCATCCGAATCCACTCCTCCAAAATCTCCCCGGCGTCAAGACTGCTCTGAAAGGCCAGCCGCCCGAAGCCGTATAAATTGGCGGCGGCTAAATCATTCCCCGTCCAATTGGCGTCATTTCCTGTATTGGAAACCGCCGCCATACCTGCATTCCGATTGCCCATGGTTCTTCCACTGACCACATCCGCCACGGAATCCTCTTTGGCCCCGCAATAGGTCTTGAAATCCAATATCTCCTTAAACATGGGAACGAGATAACAGAGGTCAATTTGATGCCCGGTATATTCCTGAGCCACCTGTACCTCCAGCATCTGATTGGTTCTTTTCAAACCGCCCAGCAGCGGGGAAACCGGTTCCCTGATTTGAAAATCCATGGGCCCGTTCTTTATCTGCAAAATCACATTATCATGATAGGAACCGTCCAAATCGATAAAATTATCATATCCGGCCCTGGCCCGATCCGTCTTATAATCCCGCCAGTCCTGGGTACAGTTATATACGAAGCATCTCCAGATAATCATGCCGCCATAGGGCTTTACAATATCCGCCAGCATATTGGCGCCATCCGCCTGGGTACGCCCATAGGTAAAGGGTCCCGGCCGCCCCTCAGAATCCGCCTTTACCAGAAAGCCTCCCAGATTGGGAATCCGGGCAAAGACCTCCTTCATTTTATCCTTCCACCATGCAATCACCGCCGGCTCCAGAGGGTCCGCGCTGTCCGGCCCGCCCAGCTCAATGGGAGCGGCAAAATTCAGGCTCAGGAAGAACCGGATGCCATAGCCTGCAAACAACTCCGCCATCTGAGCAAGCTTTTCAAAATGCCTGTCCGTAATCAGATAGGTGGCCTCCTGCTTTACATTTACATTATTGATAACCACGCCGTTTATGCCGATACTGGCCATAAGTCTGGCATAATCCCCGGTTCGTTCCCCTACAACGACCTGATTATCCTGAAAGAAAAAGGAATCGCCGGAGTAACCGCGCTCAATATCACCGTCCATATTGTCCCAATGATTATACATACGCAGGGGATTGTCGGGATTCATCCGTATATCGATTCCCGCCAGGTTCTGCTCCATAGCCACCAGACGCAGGACATGAAACACGCCATACAAAAGACCTCTTTCCTCCCTGGCAGAAATGGTCAGTATGCCCTCCTGCTCCCGAATATGATACCCTTCCTCGCCGATTTCCGAAGCCCCAACCCGCTTCAACACAAGCCCCTGCCGGACATGCTCCTCCTGCATGACATCCAGCTCCAGCATACTCCGAACGCCTCTTCTTAGCTCCTCCAGACTGTTTTTCACAATGGGATTCTCCCCGGAAAAGCCCTCAAGGGAAAACCTCCTTAAATATACACTGTTCCCCTGTTCTCTCTTTATCTGATATGCCAGCCAGAGCTGGGACCATTCTTTATCGCACATCCCGTTTCCTCCATCCTCCCTCATCCTCCGAAGCCTCTCCCTGTATTCTCCGCCCCAAAAGCGTCCCTACGATTTATCATACGTCCTACATCGGGAAGCTCCCGTTTTGAATCAAAGCATATCACTATCAAAATCATAATTCAATGCGTTCCCATTGATTGAGCAAAAAATAACCATTTTTCAAAAAAATAATACATCCTCTACAGCAATTTTTGAATTTTTCGGACACCAAAACACCCCCTCTCATCAGACCTTACGGTTCTGATAAAAGGGGGTGCTTAAAGCATTTTCTTAAATTATCATTTACAGGGCTCTGCTCATACGCTCAGGGTAAACTCCGTTACCTTTCTTCCGGTCAGCTTTTCGCTTCTGGCATCCGGTCCCTGTCCGCCGATATACACCTTTACCTCTCCGGGGGGTATCTGCAAAACGCCCTCTTCGTCAAAGAGTCCGAAGGCCTCCTTTGGCAGATGAACGGAAACCTGTGTACTCTCTCCTGCCGAAAGGTACAGCTTCCGAATCCCCTTCAACTGAGCATTGGGAGTTCCCTCCCTGCAGACCTTCACATAGACCTGAACCGTCTCGCCTCCGGCCATCCTGCCGGTATTTTTGACGGTAGCCGTTACATCTATGCCCGCTTCTCCTACCTTTGTATCGCTGACAGCTGCATTGCTGTATTCAAAATCCGTATAGGAAAGTCCGTATCCAAAGGGATACAGAGGCTCGGTCTGCATATAGCGGTAGGTTCTGCCCTTCATGCTGTAATCCGTGAAGGCAGGAAGCTCGTCCGTGGAACGGTAGAAAGTCACCGGTAATTTACCCTCGGGATTCTTCTCTCCGAAGAGAATATCCGCAATGGCTCTTCCGCCCTGAGCGCCGGGATACCACCCCTGAATAATGGCCGGAATATGCTCGTCAGCCCAGTTTACCGCCAGAGCGCTGCCCGAGAGCAGTATCAGAATAACCGGCTTGCCGGAGGCATAAATCGTCTCCAGTATCTGCTGCTGCAGACCGGGCAAATCCAGATTGGGCTTATCTCCGCTGGCAAACTCATTACCCTCGTCACCCTCCTCGCCTTCCAGCCCGGAGTCCAGACCCATACAGGCAATAATCACATCGCTTTCCGCACAAACTCCTTTTACCTCAGAGATACGGTCATTCTCAATGCCCAGATTCTGGGTCTTAGGATGGCAGAGATGGCAGCCCTCGGAGGTCATCACCCGCACCGTATCTCCTAAATATTCCTGCAGACCCTCCAATACCGTCCAGTATCTGGAAGCCGTACCCTCATAGTTGCCTACCAGGGCTCTTCTGTTGTTGGCATTGGGTCCGATAACGCCAATCGTCTTGAGTCCGCTCTTATCCAGAGGAAGCAAATTCCCTTCATTCTTCAACAAAACCACACATTTTTCGGCAGCCTTGCGGTTTAACTCCTGCATAGGCTTGCTGTCCACTACGGAATAGGGAATCTTATCGAAGGGATTGCTGCCCTTCTCATCAAATACGCCCAGCTTCATACGCGTGGTAAACAGATTTACCAGAGCCTCGTCCAGACGGCTCTCCTGCACCATGCCCTCCTCTACGGCCTGCTTTAAATAATGGAACAGATTGCCGCAGTTTAAGTCGCAGCCGTTATTCATAGCCATGGATACCGACTCCACCGGCGTGTCCGTCACATGATGGCCCTCATGGAAGTCCTTGATAGCCCAGCAGTCGCTGACTACATGGCCCTTGAAGCCCCATTCCTTTCTCAATATATCCTGCAGCAGAACCTTACTGCCACAGCAGGGGGCACCGTTGGTACGATTGTAAGCGCCCATAACCGCTTCCACACCGGCCTCCTGAACGCAGGCCTTGAAAGCGGGCAGATAGGTTTCGTACATATCCTGCTTGTCCGCAACCGCATCAAAGCTGTGACGGATATCCTCGGGACCGCTATGTACGGCAAAATGCTTTGCACAGGCAGCTGCCTTTAAGTAAGTCTCATCATGTCCCTGAATACCCTCTACGAATCGCACGCCAAGACGGGAGGTCAGATAGGGATCCTCTCCGAAGGTCTCATGCCCCCGTCCCCATCTGGGGTCTCTGAAAATATTCACATTAGGAGACCAAAAGGTAAGTCCCTTGTAAATGTCCGTGTCATCATCAGCCTGCTGCATATTAAATTTCGCACGGCCCTCTGTGGAAATGGCGTCCGCCACCTCCTCAATAAAATCCTCGTCAAAGGTCGCAGCCAGACCGATTGACTGGGGGAATACCGTAGCCACGCCGGCTCTTGCCACGCCATGCAGCGCCTCGTTCCACCAGTTATAGGCCTTCACGCCCAGTCTCTCAATGGCGGGCGCCCAGCTTAAGGTCTGCTCCACCTTCTCCTCAAGGGTCATCTGCGCCACCAGCTTTTCCGCCCTGGCCCTGTACTCCTTTACCTTTTGTTCATTCTTTGCAATCTCCATCTTTTTCATTGCCCTCCGTATGACGTTATCCTGTATACGTTTCTATACTCTATTATTCTATAACACTTTTCCCAACTATTCAATGTATTTCTTTGCAGTATTTCCCCGATTTTTACTTTTTCTTTTCCCTCAATCCGTGAGGTGATAAGTCTCCCGAAGCTCTCGGGACGCCCGCTCCAGCGCCTCAAACAAATCCATAGCCGACATGCGGACGGCGCCCTCTCCCCAGACAATCATCTGCTCCAGCGCATCCGAGGTCGCCACCGTCACCCGGTAATGACCGCCGATTTTATGCACGGCTTTCTCAATATATTGATCTGCCGTCTCCGCTTCCCTTGTGTACACCACATAAATATTATGATACCGAAGCACCGAGCCGGGGTTACCCTTTACCTTATAGGCGTCAAACACCAGTATCAGAATACTGCCCAGATATCCCTGATAGTTACACATCATATCCATCAGCCGGTCTCTTGCGCTGTCCATATTCATCTGCGCAAGCTCCTTAAGCACCGGCCATGCAAAAATAATGTTATAGCCGTCCACCAAAAGATAGCTCTCCTGGGAAGAAGAATCCTGCCCACGATACGGGGGAGCCCCCTCCTCCCGCCTGCGATAGCTGTCCGTATGCGTCTTATGATACCGTCCAAAACGCTTCCCCTTCTCCTCCCTTTTCCCGTAAAGCTGCCGAAAAATCGCGTCAATCTCCTCCTGTGAGATATAGTCTGATTCCACTCTCTGATGAGAAGGCGCCTTCTGCTGCCCCCGGGCTGTTTCCTCCTCCGGATTCTCCTTTAAAAGCGGTTCCAGCCGAAAACCGCTGTCCACATGGGCATACTCCGGCACCTGATTCCAGGGTACCACAAAGCCGGCCCCATGCGCGCAGAATACCGAGCCCGTGGGATTCTCCAAATCGGCCTCCGGGTCATAGGCTGCCGCCGCCACCACCTCCTCCGTATTATGGCAGGGCTCATATCCCGCCATGGACAAGGACAGACGCCCAAAGCCTCTGGTATAGGCGTTGACCTCCCGCTGGTAGCCCTGCATGGCCGCTGCCGGCGCCCTTCCTGTGAGAATGCTGTTTTCCCCCAGCGTCACGGGGCTCTCAAAGCTCCCCTGCATCCTTTTAATATCGGACATGGCCCGCCCCAGCTGGCTCCCGGGCACCTCCAGGGTGAAGGCAAACACCGGCTCCAGCAAAAGGCATCTGCTGCTGCGCAGGCCCTGCCTGAGCGCCCGATAAGTGGCCTGCCTGAAATCTCCACCCTCCGTATGCTTCGCATGGGCCCGTCCTCCGATAAGACTGATGCGCATATCCGTAATCTCCGCCCCGGTAAGCACTCCCGCATGAGCCCGCTCCTCCAGATGGGAGAGCACCAGCCTCTGCCAGTTTTTATCCAACATATCCTCGCGGCACAGGCTGGCGAACTGCAGGCCGCTGCCCGGCTCTCCCGGCTCCAGCAACAGCTGTACCTCCGCATAATGCCGCAGAGGTTCAAAATGTCCGATGCCTATCGCAGCCTCCCCGATAGTCTCCTTATAGACAATACTGCCTTTTCCAAAGGTTACCTCCAGTCCAAAGCGCTCCGTAATCAGCCTTTTTAATACCTCTATCTGCACCTCTCCCATGACCTGCGCATGAATCTGGGCCGTTCTTTCCAGCCACACCAGCCGAAGCAGCGGCTCCTCTTCCTCCAATTCCTTCAGCTGCCTGTATACTACCACCGGGTCGCCTCCCTCGGGAAGTATGATCTGATACGTCAGCACCGGCTCCAGCACGGGAAGCGCATTTTCCCTCTCAAAACCCAGCCCCTGTCCCACTCTTGTGCGGGTAAGACCGGTGACGGCGCATATGTCCCCCGGGACCGCCTGCTCCGCCACCTGATATTGACTGCCGTTATAGATTCTAATCTGGTCGGCCTTTTCCTGCCATTTATCCCTCCCGGATAAGGCGCTTCCAGGATTGCCCAGAAGCTGTCTTGCCCTGAGCACGCCCCCCGTCACCTTCACATGCGTCAGCCTGTTGCCCTGAGAATCCCTGCTGATTTTAAATACCCGGGCGCCAAATTCCGCCGGGTATTCCGTCTCCAGACTGTATGTCTCCATTCCGTCCAAAAGCTCTGTGATTCCCTGAAGCTTAAGGGCCGAACCAAAATAACAGGGAAACACTCTGCGCTCCGCCACCGCACAGGCAATACTTTTTGCGTCCAGCTTCCCTGTCTGTAGATACTCCTCCAGCAGCTCCTCGCTGCATAAGGCCAGATTGTCCCAGAGCTCCTCTCCCCCAAATTCCACACAGGCCGAATCCAGACGGCTCTGAAGCTCCTCAAGAAGCGTCTCCCGGACTGTTCCCTCCCGGTCCATCTTATTCACAAAAAGGAAGGTGGGAATCCCGTATTTTTTCAACAGCCGCCACAAGGTACGGGTATGTCCCTGCACACCGTCCGCACCGTCAATCACCAGCACCGCATAATCCAGAACCTGCAGCGTCCGCTCCATTTCCGCCGAAAAATCCACATGTCCCGGCGTGTCCAGAAGCGTCGCCTGCAAATCCTTCCAGGTAAACAGAGCCTGCTTGGAAAAAATCGTAATGCCCCGCTCTCGCTCCAGTGCAAAATGATCCAGAAAAGCGTCCTGATGGTCCACTCTTCCCAGACTGCGCAACTGGCCGCAGGTATATAAGATGGCTTCGGCCAGGGTCGTCTTTCCCGCATCCACATGAGCCAGAATACCCAGTGTCAATTTATTACCCATCGCATCCTCCCGTAAGGCAACAGCTACGCCGCATCATAAGATATCTATGTATTCTCCCGCCAGCGCCTTATTCATGCTGCGAACGGCGCAGAACTTCCCGCACATACTACAGGTATCGCTATGGTCGTCCTCGGGCTTTCTGCTGTCCCGTATCTCTCTGGCTGTCTCAGGGTCCAGCGCACAGGCAAACTGCTCCTCCCAATCCAGATTACGTCTGGCGTCCGCCATCCGGTCATCTATACTTCTCGCTCCGGGAATACCCTTTGCAATATCCGCCGCATGGGCCGCAATCTTCGAGGCAATAATTCCCTGCTTCACATCCTCCACATTGGGAAGGGCCAGATGCTCCGCAGGCGTTACATAACACAGAAAGGCCGCTCCACTCATAGCCGCCACCGCTCCGCCGATAGCCGCCGTAATATGGTCGTAGCCCGGCGCAATATCTGTCACAAGGGGGCCCAGCACATAGAAGGGCGCTCCCATACAGATACTCTGCTGTATCTGCATATTCGCCGCCACCTGATTCAGGGGCACATGTCCCGGCCCCTCCACCATAACCTGTACATTGTGGGCCCAGGCACGCTTCGTCAGCTCTCCCAGTCTCACCAGTTCCTCTATCTGACAAACGTCCGTGGCGTCGGCCAGACAGCCGGGACGGCAGGCGTCCCCCAGGGATATGGTCACATCATGCTCCTCACAGATATCCAGTATCTCATCATAATATTCATAAAAGGGATTCTCCTCCCCGGTCATGCTCATCCAGGCAAACACCAGACTTCCGCCCCGACTCACAATATTCATCTTCCTCTTATGGCTGCGTATCTGTTCAATCGTCTTGCGGGTGATTCCACAGTGCAGCGTCACGAAATCCACACCATCCCGGGCATGAAGCCGAACCACATCAATAAAATCCTTTGCCGTAAGACTGGCCAGGTCTCTCTGATAATGAATGACGCTGTCATAGACCGGCACCGTGCCAATCATCGCCGGACACTCCCGGGTCAGCTTCTGTCGGAAGGGCTGTGTATTTCCATGACTGGACAAATCCATAATCGCCTCCGCCCCAAGCTCCACAGCGCTCATCACCTTCTGCATCTCAATATCATAATCCTTACAGTCTCTGGAAACGCCCAAATTGACATTAATCTTGGTGCGCAGCATACTGCCTACGCCCTCCGGATTCAGACAGGTATGATGTTTATTGGCGCAAAGCGCCACCTTTCCCTCTGCTATCAGCTTCATCAGCTGTTCCACCGGCATTGCTTCCTTTTTGGCCACAATCTCCATCTGAGGCGTTACAACGCCTTTTCTCGCAGCATCCATCTGTGTCGTATAATTGCTCATCTTTCCTCCCGTTCCGCGCGTTTTGCCGCACACTCCTTTATTGCTTATCTATTCATCCTGTAGACATGGTTGAGCGGCCCGCTGCCCTTCCCTAAATCGAGCCCGTCCGCCAATGCCCCTGTCAGATACTCCTTTGCCCTTTCCACCGCCGTTTCCAACTCATAGCCCAGAGCCAGATTACTGGCAATGGCGCTGGATAAGGTACAGCCGGTACCATGCGTATTGGGATTCGAGATTCGTTCTCCTTTAAACCAGACAGCCTTACCGTCCCTGTACAACAAATCATCGGCCTCCTTCCGGCTATGCCCTCCCTTACATAAGACAGCACAATGCCAGCGCTTCCAGATTTCCGCCGCCGCCGCTTCCATATCCCCGGCATTTTGTATCTTCCTGTCTGCCAGCGCCTCCGCTTCCGGAATATTGGGCGTAATCAACTCCGCCAGAGGAAAAAGCTCCTCCTTAAGTACCTCCACAGCCCCCTTCTGCATCAGCAGAGAGCCGCTGGTGGAGACCATCACCGGGTCCAGCACAATATGTCTGGCTTTGTACGCTTTCAGCTTAACCGCCGTCACCCTCATGAGCTCGCTGTCCGAAAGCATTCCCAGCTTAACCGCATCCGGAAAGATATCCGTAAAAATACAATCCAGCTGCTTACTCAGAAACTCAGGCGGCACCTCCATGATGCCGTAAACTCCCGTAGTATTTTGGGCTGTCAGCGCCGCTATGGCGCTCATTCCATATACCCCGTGAGCCGCCATGGTTTTCAAATCCGCCTGAATGCCTGCCCCGCCGCTTGAATCGCTTCCTGCAATGGTAAGTACCGCCTTCATAAGTTCCTCCGTTTCTGCACCGGCCTGTCTTGCCTCATCAGCCAAAAAGTCCTCTGACCATAGATAATAATTCCCGACATTCCGCCTCTATATTCTCTGCGGCAAAGATTGCCGATACCAGTGCGACGCCGCTGATACCGCTTCCCCCAAGCCCGCTGATATGACTCTTTTTGATTCCCCCTATAGCTACCACCGGTATTGTTACCGCCCGGCAGATTTCCCGCAGGGTATTTACGGAGAGAGGGGAGGCGTCCGGCTTCGTGCCTGTGGAAAACATCGCCCCCACTCCCAGATAATCCGCACCGTCCCTCTCGGCCGTTAAGGCCTCCCGAATCGTATGGGCCGACACCCCGATAATTTTATCCGGCCCCAAAAGCTCACGCACTCTTTTGAGCGGCATATCGCTCTGTCCCACATGTACGCCGTCCGCTTTCGAGCGCAGAGCAATCTCCACATTATCATTGACGATAAAGGGCACCCGATATTTCCGGCACAGCTCTCCCATCTGAACGGCCTGCGCCAGAAAATCCTCAAAGCCCCTCTCCTTTTCCCGAAGCTGAACACAGGTGACGCCGCCCTTAAGCGCTTCCTCCACCTGCGCATACAGCGTTTTTTCCTTTGTCCAGGCTCTGTCCGTTACTGCATACAGCTGCATTGCCTGCTTCACCAAATTCTTTTTACTGTCCATACCAATCACCACGCCTCTCTTCTTTTGCAGGCCTAAGGAAGCCTTTTCCTGTTACAATACCTGCTCTATCACGGCATACCGCCTGATATCCTCCCCCCGTAAGCGGTACATGGCGTCTATGATATAATTTCTATAGGATGCATTGCCCTCCGCCTCTCCCAGACGGGCATAGGCTCGTTCCCCGCAAATTCCCATTGCGCATACGGCCGCTGCCGCCGCCTCCACCGGATTCTCTTTGTTGGCGGCAAGAAAGGCCGCTGTCAGTGCGGAGAGCTGACAGCCGGTTCCCGTCACTTTGCTCATCATAGGATGTCCATTAAAGATGCCATAGGTCTTTATCCCATCCGACACCAGGTCGATTTCCCCGGTCACCACAGCCACACAGCCCGCCTCCGCCGCAAAAGCTTTTACAAACGCTGCGAACTTTTGAAGGCTTGCTCCGGTTACCTTATCTTTCCCGGCCGCATCCACCCCCCTTGTGTCTGCGGCTCCCAAAGCCAATGTCCTTATCTCGGACAGATTTCCCCTTATCAGAGTAGGCCTGACCTCCCGCATCAGCTGAATCGCCGTCCGGGTTCGCAAAGAGGACGCTCCTGCCCCCACCGGGTCCAGCGTCACCGGATGTCCCAGCGCCGCCGCCCTCTTTCCGGCCGCCAGCATGGCCGGAACCGTTCTGACGTTTAAGGTGCCGATATTGAGATGCAATGCGGCGCACAGAGCCGTTATCTCCTCCGCCTCCTCCCTGTCATCCGCCATAATTGGGGAAGCGCCACAGGCCAGCAGCATATTGGCACAATCATTTACCGTCACATAATTTGTTATATTATGCACCAGAGGATGCAATTCTCTCACACGTTCCAGTACTTTCCCAAACATTTCAACCCTACCTCCGGGATATCCTAATCCATTCCATCAGCGTTTCCTCAGATTCCCCTCGCAGTTAATATTCCCGTCCTTTTAAGCGCCCCCAACAGTATGCCGGACAGAACCGCTCCCCCTGCCGTGGAAATTAAAAACGGCACGATATAGGCATAGAAGGCTATATCGCCTGCGCTCTTTCCCATCAGCAAAACAGCCACCGGATATGCGCATAAGCCTCCCAAAATCGCAGTTCCGAACACCTCCGCAAGGAGCGTCGGCCAGATTTTCTTTGTCCTCCCATATACAATGCCGCACAGGAGCGCGCCAAACATACTGCCCGGAAAGGCCATCAAACTCCCAAGCCCCAGAAGATTCCTGATTAGACTGGCTCCAAAAGCAACTCCCACTCCATACCAGGGGCCTAAAACGACTGCGCATAAGATATTTACCATATGCTGTACCGGCGCACATTTGCTGCCGAATACGGGCACCGAAAACAGACTTCCTACTACTGCTATCCCACACAATACACCGGCAACTACCATCTTTTTGATTCTTTCACTCTTCATACTCATAACTCCTTTTCCAATGTAATAGATTATCCTGCGAGAACGACAATAACAGCATCGTTCCCTGTGACATAGAAAGCATTTATGCTTCCCGGGAATTTCGGTCGAAGCTTACTGGCTTCCTCTCACGCCGGAACACGGCTTCCCATCGCTGTTATCTACCGGATACAGGGCGCTCCCCCTCTATCCCCCCGCTTCTTACGGGGCGTCGTTCTCTATCACATCCTTTCCAGAGTTATTTTATAAAACCTGCGCCGAGTGCAGCATATTTCCCTTCGCACAAGTGCGCATCATACAAAAAAGAGATACCTGTTGCGGTATCTCCGACAAAATCACTTGTGACTTCCTACGACGGCATTATCCGTATCAGGTAAAAGGGTCGAAGTTGATTACTTCCTCTCAGCCTGCCGTTACAAGCTCCCCTGCTCTAATTTATGAAATAGTTATAGCAAAACGCCGAAGGTTTGTCAAGCCTTGACCATGCGATTGAATTGATAAAATCCTACGATTTGTATATAATATTATTGAAAAGAAAAATGGTTTATTTTAAAATATTAGTACATTATTTTATAGAAGAGGGATGATAATATGTCTATTACTGCAACCGAATTAAAAGTTAATCTTGGCAAATATCTTACGTTAGCGGAAAACGAGGATATTTATATCACTCGCAATGGAAAGGTCGTTGCAAAATTGTCTAATCCCTATCAAGACAGAGTGGATATTGCTAAATCATTGTTTGGTATTCTTCCCACAGAAATGACATTAGAAGAGGCACAAGAAGAAAGGCTGAATACTATATGAGAGTTTTAATTGATACCTGCGTTATCATTGATGCATTGCAAGCGCGCGCTCCGTTTGCGGAAGCAGCACAAAAGATTTTTTTATACGCAGCGAACAAGCAATTTGAGGGATATCTTACAGCTAAAGCAGCCACGGATATTTATTATCTGACACATCGACTAACACATAGTGATGCCGAAACCCGTAAAATTTTAAGTAAACTGTATACATTATTCAATTTGTTAGATACAGCCTCTTTGGATTGTCGCAAAGCAATTTCTTCGGAAATAGGAGATTATGAGGATGCTGTTATGGTAGAAACTGCTATCCGTTCTGAGATGGACTGTATTGTAACTCGAAATATGAGGGATTATGCAAAATCCTCCGTTACAGTATATGAACCGTCTGTATTTTTGGAATTATTAGAAGCAGAAAGGGAATCGGATTAAAAAATCCACTCCTCCCCTGTCATGCATGAAACGCGTGCAGTTTATATATCATTATATATTCATCCGCATATGTCCCATCCGGATATTTTAGCGCATTAGGAAGAGTGCCCATCACTTCAAACCGTATCTTTTGCCCTATAAAGCGAAATGTGGCGTTTGTCCTGATTGATTTCACGAATTGCTCTAAAGTCGTACCTGTTGATAAATTAAGTGTCATTTTGACATTAGTACTGGCATTTATATTCTTGCACGAAAAATTTACAGTCAAATCATTCCTTGGCTGCATACTGATTGGAGCCGGAACCTTGCTACTGGCTCTGTAATTCCCGTTTTGCTATTTGTACCCTCTCAAAATCTGCCCTGATATTTGGTGTGATAGCCGCTGTTTGTATCCGGTCTGAAATCATTGGGATACATGGTATCGGAATAGATGTCTCTCTGTAAGTCATTAACCATCTGAAATACTTTTAAAAAATCAGGAATATTATAAATCTTTAGGCCATGGGAATGTCCGCTACCGTTATGTGTTCTGACCTGCGTATTGATATGAGCGCAGGTAGACACAACATCACCTACTCCAAACATTCTGTCAAAAACGCCCTGATGTATGCTCACATGGGAAATATCCGTCCATGGTTTCATTTCATAATTAAAACTAAACAGTCCTCCGCTGACATACAGACCTCTGTCCGTTATCATGAATCTGGTATTCTTCCATCTGAAAAAGACTCCCAAAATGCCAAACAGGTATATCCACACCGGCATAAGATGTACCAGCATAAATAACAGGATAAATACAGCAATCCCCTGCTTCTGCAGTTCTCCTGAAAAGGCAAGACCTCCGATGATGAAAAAATCGAACGCTCCCCAGATGAAAGCGAAAACCAACATAGGGTTAAAGATAGCCTCCAATATCGTTACGCTTTTTTTAGGTCTGCCCTCCCATAATACAGTCTCTCCCGTATTTCTGATTAATTCTCTTAAATCTATCATATTCCCTCATTTCTGCGCTGTTTTTACGCTCTTTCATTTTCTACCCTTTTGAGCCGAAACCCACAAAAAGTAAACCTTGAACAAAGCGGACAAGTCTGCTTCAACTCCCTGTATCCCTCAATCTTGAGGGACTTGGCTGCTTTGCTGCACAGCCTTACGGGGACGCTCCCAGTACAGAAGTCCGATGATAATCGCCACGGGAACCACCACCATCAACAGTCCTATCAACAAGGCTGGCATATTATCTCCAAACAGGGCATCAAATAAATAAGGCACCCAGGTGGAGGAAGAGAGGTTTACTACAAAGTGCAGCAGTATTGCGGGCAGCAGCGTATGATACCGCTCTACCAGCCAGCCCAAAACCAGCCCTATAAAGAAGGCATAGATACCCTGTACCCAGTTTCCGTGAATACATCCGAACAGAAAAGCCTGCAATAGATTCGCCGGCCAGAATCTGCCGAAACTCTTCTTTGCAAATTTAAGCATAAGACCGCGGCACAGGAATTCTTCTCCTATCGGCGCCAGCAGAATCGTTGCAACAATCGTGATGGCATCCACACCCAAGCCTGCCGCCTCGGCCAGCTCCATATATGCCTCCACGATAGAAGGAACGAGATGGCTTTCTACAATCACGGTTGCATTGGCAAAGATACACAGACAGACACCGCACACCACAGACAAAAGCAATGCCTTGCCCGTAGTATTGTGCAGGGCTCCTTTTATTGTGGGCCTTGGCTTTTTAAAGCTAAAGCGATACCACAGACCAAACAATAGAATACCCACGATATGATACAGCAGAATCCCCCACCGGCTGCAGCTCTGTGCCAGCTCCATGTACGCCGCCATATAGGCCTGAGAATCCGACATGTCAATACTGCCGTTTACTATCTGAAGCACCAGCGCAGGAATTAAAAT
The DNA here is from genome assembly GCA_023667765.1 of Roseburia sp. GTDB lineage: Bacteria > Bacillota > Clostridia > Lachnospirales > Lachnospiraceae > Acetatifactor. The sequence continues at coordinate 56,198 of JAMOZS010000008.1, forward strand.
AACAAGCATTGCCAGTACCTGCATCACTAAGCACAACACCGCCAGCGAAAGGGTCAGCAGACAATACCCCACTCTCTTGCCCATACTGACCGGCTTCTCCTTACTCTGAGGATACTCCTTCTGAAGGACTTCTCCCTGATTTCCCTGATTTGTTGCATTTTCTAACTGTTCCAACTTCTTTTACCTCCTACTATTATTCTGTCTTTCGACCTTTTATGTGAACCCTTTTATGATTCTGAAACCGCAGTCTCTCCTGAAGGCTCTTCCCCTGATAAAAAAGCTGATTCTGATATACCCTGCCGGTAAAGATAATCAGCACAAAGGTCACCGCCACTAACACAAGCAGATACAGCGTCCCCTGCAAAGCCGTAATATTTCCCACTACCAAATCTCCCGGCAGAAGATATGCGCTAGTGACCGGAATCAGGTAAAGCAGAATATGAATCCACTCCTCGTCCCAAAAAGGCCGCAAATAAGAGAGAAAAAAGCCCGCCATCATAATAATCTGATAATAGGCCATCACCTGCGCCAGTTCCTCCGCCTTGCCGGCAAAGGACGCAATCATTCCTGCCAGCACGGAATAGAACAGGAAGGAGATACATACGGTGAATATCGCCAGAAGCATTGCCCCCACACTGAAGGCTGTACCCTGATTCTTTAACAGCTCAAAAACTTGCAGCAGATAATTCACATAGCCGGGATAAATCATATGTCCCGCAATATAGTCCCCCAGGAAAAAGCCCGCCGTCACACTGGCAATCCACAGAAGCATCTGAAAAATAGCCGTCACTACCATAGCGGATATCTTTCCCAGAATAATGCCGTAGGGCCTGGTCAAGGTTAAAAGCATCTCCATCAATTTCGAGGACTTCTCCACACTGACGATATTCCCGATACTCTGTCCATATATCAGCACCATATAGTATATGACAAACGAAACCACCATGGGAAACAGCATGGTCGTAAGCTCCTCCCCAATGCTCTTTTCCTCCTCCCCCGCATCCAGATAACTTGTGTTTACCTGACTCATCACATAGATAAGCTTCTCCATGGGAATACCGGAGGACAAAAGCTTACTCTGCTCCATAACCATCGTCATGGCCTCGTTCAGCTTCTCCCCCTGGCCCTCTTTGATTTCTGTCCCAAAGGGCAGTACCACCGTCAAAAGATATCCCTCTTCCGAAGCAGTAATCTGCAGAATCACATCTCGGGGCGCCTGCTCTCCCAAACTGACGGCAAGCTCCTCAGGAGCCTTCTGTTCGGTTACAAAGACCACATAGGGGAAATCCTCTGCATAGAGTTCCTGAAAGCCCTCCAGATACAGTAAATCCAGCCCGCTTTCATCTATGACATGCACCGTCTCTATAGGAGAAATCTCCACAGCGTCCTTCTTCTGCACAAAAGCCATAATCACACTGACGGCCATACCCACAATCAGCATGATAACAGCCAGAAGAATCGTCGTCTTCCTGAATTTTTCCCCTGCCGCCTGTTTTAAGGTAAAAGAAAAAACATCCTGCCAGCCGCTAAACAAGCTTCTTTTCATTTGTGTCCTCCCCCTTTCCCGTATCACCCCGGCGTGTCCTTGCAATCTGCAGGATATCCTTGAACTTCATTACATTACCGTTATAAAAAATCAACGCCTCATACACCCTGGCCGTAAACAGAAACAAAACAACGGTCAGTACCATCAACAGAGCGCCGCTTAACAATGCGGTTCCCACTCCTATCTTCCCCAGCAGCAGATTCCCCGGCACGATAAACGGAGCCGCCACCGGCAGAATACAACAGATATTTATCATCGTTTCACTGGCCGTACCGGATATCTGCAGGACACACAGAAAGATACCGATGAAATATCCTGTTATCATAACCATCTGATAAATCTTCAGGCCCTCCGCCATCTCTTCCATCTTGCTGACCGAAGCTCCGGCAAGTCCCGCCATCATACTGAAAAACAACACGCCTGTCAAAATAATCGCCAGCGCTATGATTACATTTCCTGTCTGCAGACCCGGCATTTTGCTGAGAATCTGCGCGGAATCCTGTATGACGGCCCGATAATCTCCCGCCGTTTCAAACAGTGCGCCGTTGATAACCAGAGAAAGGAAATAACAGGCTCCCATCGCTGCAAACTGCAAAACAACCATAGCCAGACAGGCCAGAACCTTTCCTACTATCAACGCCATGGGCCGCACATTCATCATCAGGTACTCCACTACCCTCGTAGATTTCTCCGTTACAACAGAAACGGCAATACTGCTCCCACTAAAGGAAATAATCATCAGGACAATCACGATTCCGCCAAAGAGAATATAATACTCCTCCAGGGAGATACTCTCGTTTTCTTCTCTGCTATCAATCTGTCCCTCCTCAGAGGTAAACTTAATCTGAGAGAACACCGGCCGATTGACAAAGGCCAACTGTTCCACGGACACATCCACGGCATCCAGCTTGGCTCTCTCAAAAAAATCTTCAAAGCTGCCTGCCAGCTGCTCATAGTCCTTATCTGCCAGAGCTGCCTTTGCGGACTTTACGAAGGTCAAATGAAAGCTTCCCTCCTCATAGGTTATCCTCACCACTACCTGCGTGCTGTCCTCCTCCGTTTCCAGCGCTGCGACATGCTCTTCATAACCCTCCGCCGCTTTCACCGTTACAAGGGTTCTGGCATAACGCTCCTTTGGCAAAGCGTTCTCATAATTGACAGGAAGTCCCGTCTCATCATAAACCGTCAGAACAGTCACCTCCGACGGTTCCTCCTCTATGTCCCTGCTCTGCTTTATCAACGTAGCAACCGGCGTATACAGAAGCAGAATAAGGCCCATCACTATAATAAAACCCACATAGGATTTCTGTTTTACTCCCTGGACAAAGGAGAAGGAAAATACCTCCTTCCATCCTGTAAAATCATTCTTCTTCATGAACGCCTCCCACCTTTTCCACGAAAATTTCATGCAGGGAAGGCTCCCTTAACTCAAATTTTACGATTTGCTTTCCCCCGGTCAATAAATCCGACAAAAAGCTCTGGGCCTGCTCCTCGCCGGTAACCTTCATCTGCTTCCCATCCGGCGTATCGCTCACTACCTCAAGGCCATGCTTCGCAATGATATCCTCAAAGTCCCTGTCGCACTTGACAAACATATTCACCCTGCCATAGCTCTTTTTAATTTCGTTCAGATTCCCCTGAAGTACCGCCTTTCCTCTGTTCAATATGGTAATATCCTCACAGAACTCCTCAATCATGGGCATCTGATGAGACGACATAATCAGATATTTCCCCTTTTCCTGCTCCTCGCGGATAATCCCCTTAAACAAATCCGTATTAACAGGGTCAAGACCGCTTAAGGGCTCGTCCAGAATCAACAGCTCCGGCTCGGAAATCAACGCCGCCATCATCTGAATCTTCTGTTGGTTTCCCTTGGAAAGCTGCTCCGCAAGCTTCGGCTTCTCCGGCTTTTTTCCCTTGACCTTCTCGGGCGGGTACAGATACTCCTCCACCTCCAGCCGCTTCGCCCAATAAGCGATACGCTCCTTCGCAGTCTCCCTGGGCACTTTCTTAAGTCTGGCAAAATAAAGCAGCTGGTCCATCAGGGAATACTTGGGATACAATCCTCTCTCCTCCGCCAGATAGCCCACATTCATATTCATAGGCTCAATGGGCTTCCCATTCCAGAGAACTTCGCCGCCATCCTTAGCCAGCATGCCTAAAAGCATCCGTATCGACGTCGTCTTACCGGCGCCGTTCGTACCCAGCAATGCATACACGCCCGGTTTGTCCATCGTAAAGGATAAACCGTCCACTACCGTTTTTTCCCCATATTTTTTTACTAAATTCCTTACTTCCAATGACATTTTGTCTCTTCCTCCAGTCCTCCCGGTCGCTTTCCCGGCTTCCCTGTAATCAGGCCCTCCTGGAGCTGCCGCCATAACCGGCCCCTGGGAGGGATGTTACGCTGTCTGAAACGGCTCATTCATGAACCGTATTGTATTAATGCGACAATACAATGATACGAAAGATATATGAAATTGTCAACTATCTATCTCTTATATAAATATACATAAAAACACTTCCCTGGGAGGATATTTGTGCAAATTGCCGATTCCTCCGGCAGATTCCGTTTCACACGGATTCGCGGGGGAATTTGCCGCTTTGGGGGGCAAATCCGGCGCATCTCTCCAGATAAAAGGAATACAGCAGCTTTTCCTTTACAGGCATTCCCATCAGTCTGCTCAGAGCCTCCTCATAATATTGAATCTGCACCTCATAACGATTCCACAGCGCTTCCATATCCTGTATCACATCGGTTTTATAATCCAGAAGCACCAACTCATCCTCCTCCACAAAAAACACATCGATAATACCCTGTATCAACACCCGTTCCTCTCCCGGGAATTCCTCCTTCAGCCGGGACGCCTCAATCCCCAGCACAAAGGGCTGTTCCCGATAGAGTCTGTTCTCCCTCTGGGCTCGCCACATACGAAATCCCAGCTCGGACTTCATAAAATGCAGGATCTTTCCGGGCTGAATCGCTCTGTAATATTCCTCCGGCAGACGAAGCTCCTCTGTCTCCCTCTGCAGGAAGCCTTCCAACGCCCTCCTTAGCTTAGAGGTATCCAGCTTTTCCACAAATGTCTGATACTGCCCGGGAACACTGTTAAACTGCTCTCCCAAAAGCCCCTGAAAGTCCAGCAGCTCCATTGCCTTATGGTAGGCATTGCCTCTCACCGCGCCGGTGACGGTCTCCTCCTTCCTGCAAAAAGCCGGAATATAGGGCACCACCTCCTTCTCCTCAAACGCATGAAAGGCCGTCTCATCCTTCTCACACATAGCCGCGAGCTTCAGCTCCGACACTGTGGTCTTCGTGTACAGCCCTTCCAGAAAGCGATAAGGATACTGTCTGCCAAAGCGCTCTTTCAGACGCTCCAGCGCCTCCCCATCTACATACTCCGCCGCATGCAAAAGCGCTTCCTTTCTGTCGAAAAGCTGTACCTGCTCCTTCAACTCCTCCCCCATAAGCTGGGCCAGCTCCTTCACCTGAAGCCTCACCCGGGTATTTCCCACAATCGGCAAAAGAAAATCCAGATAGCTTCCCGCCTCCGTCAAATCCAGATAGTTCAACCGTTCTCTTTTATTCCCTCCGCTTAAGGCAAGTGCCTCCAGGCGATTTGCCGGCTCCTCCAAGACCGCTGTCAGAATCAGCTTTTCTCTGGCCCGGGTCATAGCCACATACAATACCCTTAGCTCCTCGGCCAGATTATCCTCCCGCATTTTACAGGCGAGCGCCTGACGGCGCAGCGTCTTATTCCGAATGCGCAGCTTCGTATCCACATAATCGGTCGCCAGTCCTAAATCCATATCCACAATCAGCGACTGATTCGCATCCTGCATATTAAAACGCTTGGAAAGCCCCGCCACAAACGTAATGGGGAACTCCAGCCCCTTACTTTTATGAATACTCATGATGCGCACCACATCCGCATTTTCGTCCAACGTATCCGCCCCGCCATAATCCACATCATATTTTTCCAGCTGCTCCATATAGCGGATAAAATGAAACAGTCCAAAATAACTGGTCTTTTCAAAATCCGACGCCTTAGTAAACAGCATCTCCACATTCGCCCGCCTTTTACCGCCCCCGGGCAGCGCCGTCACATAGCTTAAATAATCATAATCCTCCACCAGACGCTGCAGCAAATCCCTGATAGGCAGATATACGGTACAGGCGCGATAGGCACACAGCCGCTTCAGGAAGGCTTCCACCCTCTGCCGCAGCTCTTCGTCCTTCTGTGTCTCTTCGCAGGCTTCCGCCTCCCCATAGGCTTTCAGCGCCTCATACAGCGCCACCCCCTTCTTCTGTCCGCGGATGATGGCTATCTCCTCCTCCTCAAAGCCTCCAAACACGGATTTCAGCACCCCGAACAGAGGAATATCCTGCAGAGGATTATTCAACACCCGAAGCATATTCAAAAGCTCCTGCACCTCCGAAGCGGCGAAATAACCGGTCTTGGAACTGATATATGCCGGAATGCCCCGGCTTTCCAGCACAGCCTTAAACTCCTCGTCCCAGCCGCTGTTCGTCCGAAGCAGAATCACCATATCGCTGTATCTGGCCGGTCGCAGCTTACCGCTTACCTTATCCGTCACCCGGTAGCTTTTCAAAAGCTCCTGTATCTTCTGAGCAATCGCTAACGCCTCCGCCTGCCTGGGCGAAAGCTCGGCCCCGCTCTTTGGCTTTTCCACCAAAAGCAGCTCGCTTTCGCAGTCCTCTGATACAGGATAGGAAGCCCCTGCATACAGCATAGCCTTCTCATCATAGACAATTCCTCCGCATTCCCTGCTCATGATGCGGCCGAAAATATCATTTACGGAATCGATAACCTGCTGCCTGCTTCTGAAATTTCTGGACAAATCAATCCTTCGAAAATCCCCTTCCTCCCCATAAA
>JAMOZS010000090.1 GCA_023667765.1 Roseburia sp.
GAAAGCTGGCGGGTGTTACAGGATAGAAGAATTAGGGAGCTGTCGGAGGACAGCCGTAGAAATGAGGATAATTATGACAGGTAAGATGGTGGGTACAATCATTATATTGGTATTGATTCTCCTGTTGATTTTGACGGTAACCATTATTGTCCTGCGGGTTCGCAAGAAGGTCAGGGAAGTGTCTCAGGCCATGTTTGGCACAAAGGATATTATACAGGGCGTGAAGAACATGGAGCTGCAGAATGAGCAGACCCCCAAGTCTGTGGCGGCGGCGACCAGCATGTTCCTTCCCAGAATACAGAGAGATTTTCCGGAGTTTCAGTATGAGGAGATGCGCGCCAGAGCCGTCAATGTATTGGAATCCTATCTGCACAGTATTGACGCTCATGATGTGGGGGTTCTGACGGAAGGAACCAATGAATTGAAGGACAAACTGCTTCTGCACCTGCAGAATCTGGACGCACAGGACAGCAGAGAATATTTTAAAGAAATTAAGCTTCACAGGACGGAAATCAGTCAGTATCGAAAGACGGCGGGCCGCTGTAGTATTGTGTTTCAGTCCTCTGTACAGTACAGGCATTACATAGAAAGAAACGGACAGCTGATTTCGGGCAAGAAGGAGCGGCTGGAGCAGAGTCGTTATAATGTGGAGGTCATCTACATTCAGGATCAGGATTTGGCGGAAAATACAGAGACGGACGGACTGGGACTGGTGTGTCCTAATTGCGGAGCGCCCATAAAGAGTCTGGGAGCCAAGGTCTGTGTCTATTGTGACGCTCCGATTGTGGAGTTTAATATTCGCACCTGGGGCTTCAGTCGGGTAGAGAAAGCATAAAGAGACGGGAAGAATAAATTAGGAGGCTGCCTGGGCGCAAAGAGCAGCGCAGGAATGAGGAATAAAATGAGTATATATGATACTTTAAATAAAGAGCAGAGGGAAGCGGTCATGCAGACAGAAGGGCCTCTGTTGATTCTGGCAGGCGCCGGTTCGGGAAAAACCCGGGTGCTGACCCATCGCATTGTTTATCTGATAGAGGAAGAGGGTGTGAATCCCTGGAATATTCTGGCAATTACCTTTACCAACAAGGCGGCGGATGAGATGAGGGACAGGGTGGACAAGCTGGTGGGATTTGGCGCCGAACAGATTTGGGTCAGTACCTTTCATTCCACCTGTATGCGGATTCTTCGCAGATACATTGACAAGCTTGGCTATGATAACCGTTTCTCCATTTATGATACGGATGACCAGAAAACAATTATGAAGGGCATCTGTAAGCGTTTGAATATCGATACCAAAATGTATAAGGAGAGAATGCTTTTAAATGCGATTTCTTCGGCGAAGGATGATTTAGTGGACGTCAGGGAATATGAGCTGAAGGCTATGGGGGATTATCGCAAAATTACGATTGCCAGGGTTTATCGGGAATATCAGGAAACTCTGAAGCGGAATAATGCGCTGGATTTTGATGATATTATTGTAAAGACGGTAGAACTTTTTAAAAGCTGTCCCGAGGTGCTTTCGTCCTATCAGGAGAGATTCCGTTATATCAGTGTGGATGAGTATCAGGATACGAATCTGGCGCAGTTTGAGCTGGTGAGGCTGTTGGCGGCGAAATACCGTAATCTGTGCGTAGTGGGTGACGACGACCAGTCTATTTATAAATTCAGAGGCGCCAATATACGGAATATTCTGGATTTTGAATTGCATTATCCTGAGGCCAGGGTTATTAAGCTGGAGCAGAATTATCGCTCTACCCAGAGCATACTGGACGCGGCCAATGCGGTTATCAGGAACAATGAGAGCAGGAAGGATAAGGCTTTGTGGACCTCCAGGGAGGGCGGCAGCCGTATTCATTTCAGACAGTTGGACAATGCCTATGAGGAGGCAGAGTGTGTAACGGATGATATTCTGAGAAGGGTGAAGAAGGAGGGAGCCTCCTATGGGGATTGTGCCATTTTGTATCGCACCAATGCCCAGGCCCGTATTCTGGAGGAGCGGATGGTGGTGGAAGGGATTCCCTATAAGGTAGTAGGGGGCATTAATTTCTATGCTCGTCAGGAAATCAAGGATATTCTGGCATATCTGAAAACCATAGACAATGGCCGGGACGAGGTGGCGCTCAGACGAATCATCAATGTGCCAAAGAGGAGCATCGGTGCGGCATCCATTGAAAAAATCGAGCTTTATGCCCGGGAGAAGGAAATTGGTCTGTATGACGCCATGTGTGAGGCGAAAAGGGTTCCCGGCCTTGGCAGGGCGGCGGCTAAGGTTGAGGGATTCGTAAATATGATACAGGTTTTTCGGAGCGGTCTGGAGTCTTACGGTATTGCCGATTTAATCCGGGCGGTCATGGAGCGGGTGAATTATGAGGCCTATTTAAATGATATGGATGACGAATCGGCACAGGACAGGCTGGCAAATATTGACGAATTGATTACAAAGGCAGTCAATTATGAGGAGAGCCATGATGAAGTGAGCCTGTCTGAATTTCTGGAGGAGATTGCGCTGGTGGCGGATATAGACAGCGTGGAGGACGGCGCCGATAGAGTCCTTTTGATGACGCTGCACAGCGCAAAAGGGCTGGAATTTCCCATAGTATATCTGACGGGAATGGAGGATGGCCTGTTTCCCAGCTATATGACCATTGTGTCTGATGATAAGGCGGAATTGGAGGAGGAGAGACGGCTGGCCTATGTGGGGATTACCAGGGCAAAGGAGGAGCTGACGCTGACCTGTGCAAAGATTCGGACGGTGCGGGGAGAAAACCAGTATAATGCCGTCAGCCGCTTTGTGAGGGAGATACCGGTGACTCTTCTGGACAATTATGCACCAGGCATGAAGAAAAGTGTGGAGACCTTCTCCCCGGAAGCTTTGCCTGATCGACGTCCCAAAGCGATTGTGCGGCCGAAGCTGACGCCCAGAACAGACAAGCCTTTTATTGCGAAGGGAATAGAGAGCCTGAATCAGCTGGCCGGCATCCAGAAGGGAGGAACGGTACAGCAGGCGGGCGAGCCGGATTATGGCGTGGGCGACAGAGTGAGGCATATTAAATACGGTGAAGGCACGGTAGGCGCCCTGTCCAGAGAACCCAGGGATTATAAGGTCACGGTAGAATTTGACAATTTTGGTCAAAAAATTATGTATGCCTCCTTTGCAAAATTGAAAAGGGTGTAGTATTTTAAAAGTGGGCGTGGTATAATAGTTATATAAAACAATCGAAAGGAAGGTACCCGATATGAATAGACTGGAGAACTTAGTGGAAATTGCCAAGATTAACGAGCTGCTGGGCAAAAAGGAAGAAGAAAAAAAGAAATGTGACGTGCTGTTGTGGGTACTGGCCATTATCGGTATTGTGGCGGCTGTAGCTGCAATCGGCTACGCAGTTTACAAGTATTTTACTCCTGATTATCTGGAGGATTTCGAGGATGACTTCGATGATGATTTCGAAGCCGAAGAGGATGATGACATCTTTGAGGATGAATCGGATACAGAGGAGGAATAAGAGCCTGGAAAAGGCGGATGGGAGCACCTTAAAATGAAAAAAGGACAGGTATATGAAGGCGTTGTGACGCGAGTGGACTTCCCGAACAGGGGTATCGTACAGGTGGGGGAGGAAACGGTAGTCGTAAAGAACAGCCTGCCCGGACAGAAGGTAAAGCTTTCCATAAATAAGGTTCGCAAAGGGAAGGCGGAAGCCCGGCTTTTGGAGGTATTGGAGAAATCACCTCTTGAGACGGGATATCCGTGTTCCCATTTTGGCGTATGCGGGGGATGTACCTATCTGTCGCTGCCTTATGAGGAACAGCTCAGGATAAAGGGCGAGCAGGTGAAAAAGCTGTTGGACGGGGTGTTGTTTAAGGAGCAGGGGAGTTTCGGGCAGCAGGAGCCCTATGTCTGGGAGGGAATAAAGGCCAGTCCGGCAGCCTATGAATATCGCAACAAAATGGAATTTTCCTTTGGAGACGAATATAAGGACGGGCCGCTGTCTCTGGGCATGCATAAGCGGGGCAGCTTTTATGATGTGGTATCGGTGGAGGATTGCCGGATAGTGGATTCTGATTACCGTCTGATATTAAAGACGGTGCGGGAATATTTCACGGAAAAACAGGTGAGCTTTTTTCACAGAATGACCCATGTGGGATATCTGCGGCATCTGCTGGTGAGAAAAGCCAGTGGTACGGGAGAGATACTGGTGGCGTTGGTAACGACCTCGCAGGCGCCTCAAAATGGAGAGAAGGGTGACGCTTCTACGCATACCTGTGACGAGAAGGAACTGATGCGGGGCTTTCTGGACAGGCTGCTTGCGCTGGAGAAAACAGGACGACTTCAGGGGCATTTTGCAGGCGTTTTACATATTATCAATGATTCTTCGGCTGATGTGGTAAAGAGTGAACGCACGGATATTCTGTACGGGCAGGATTTTTTTTATGAGAAGCTTTTGGGACTTGACTTTAAGGTATCTGTTTTTTCTTTCTTTCAGACAAATTCCCATAGTGCGGCGGTATTGTATGAGACGGTAAGAGAGTATGTGGGAGAGCGCCAGGACGCCGCCAGGGGGAGCGGAAAGGAAGGCGAAGATTCAGGAAAGGCAGGCGAGGTTTCCAGGAAGGAAAGCGAAGCTTTGGGCGAGGACGGTCCTGTGGTTTTTGATTTATACACGGGAACGGGAACGATAGCGCAGCTTATGGCTCCTGTTGCCAAAAAGGTTATCGGTGTGGAAATTGTTGAGGAGGCTGTGGAGGCCGCCAGAAGAAGCGCGAAGGAGAACGGCCTTGATAACTGCGAATTTATTGCGGGGGATGTGTTAAAGGCGCTGGATGATATTGCGGATAAGCCGGATTTGATTATTCTGGACCCGCCCCGGGACGGCATTCATCCTAAGGCGCTACCCAAAATCATCGATTACGGTGTGGAGCATATCGTCTATATATCCTGTAAGCCCACCAGCCTGGTGCGCGACCTGGAGGTTTTCCTGGGACGAGGCTACCGGGTGGAAAAGGCCGTGGCGGTGGACCAGTTCCCGTGGACGGCGAATGTGGAGAGTATCGTGTTGCTTTCCAAACTTCACGCGAAACAGAAGATAGAAGTGGAATTGGAAATGGGTGAGATGGATTTGACGGCGGCGGAGAGCAAAGCGACTTATGAGGAGATTAAGGAATATGTACTGGAGCATACGGGATTGAAAGTCAGCAATTTGTATATCGCACAGATAAAAGAAAAATGTGGCATTAAGGAGAGAGAAAACTATAACATACCAAAAAGTGATAGTTCAAAAAAACTAATTTGTCCTGTTGAAAAGGAGGAAGCAATAAAAGATGCATTTATAT
>JAMOZS010000091.1 GCA_023667765.1 Roseburia sp.
GTTCAGCGCAAGCACCCTGTGGCCGGCAATCTTTTTCACCGGCTCTTCAAACTGATAATACATCTCGTAGACGCTTTCCTGCTTCTCATCCTTCGCCGTACTCCTGACAATTCCTTCCTCCATTGTGGCCTTTCGTATGTAGAGACGGTAATCCGCCTCATCAGAAATACTTTCTGCAATAATATCCTTAGCTCCCTGCAGCGCCTGGGCGATATCCTCCACGCCCTTGTCTGCATCCACATATGCTGCGGCTTCCTCCTCTACGGGAGCCTGCGCGTTCTGTGCCAACAGATACTCCGCCAGACCTTCCAGTCCCTTTTCCCTGGCCACGCTGGCACGGGTTCTTCTCTTAGGCCGATAGGGGCGATATAAATCCTCTACCACCACCAGGGTCTGCGCCGCCAGAATCTTCTCTCTCAATTCTTCCGTCAGCTTACCCTGTTCCTCTATACTTCCCAATACCTGCTCCTTCTTTTCCTCCAGATTTCGCAGATACACTAGTCTTTCCTGTAAATCCCTCAGCTGTTCATCGTTTAAGGAACCTGTCGCTTCCTTGCGGTAACGGGAAATAAAGGGAATCGTGTTTCCGTCGTCAATCAGCTTGACAGCCGCCTCCACCTGCCATTTCGCTACCTGAAGCTCTTCCTTTAACTGCAATAAAATATCCATTCGTACTACCTTCCTGTCCTCCCATATTATTTCACATCCTGCTGTCTTAGGGAAACGCTGATGAAAGCGTTCCCCTAAGTCTTGGGCAGATGCACAATATGTATTATACTTGAATTTTACTATCCTTTTCAACCACTTGTTCCTGAAAATTTCCGCCACAAAATATTTTTGATTTTTTATGGATTTATTTGCTTATTGCGTCAAAAAATGGTAAAGTTAAGCTATAGTAATAATAAGGAGTCTGATGATGGGTAGCTTTGACAACGAGACATATGATAACCGAAATCCATACAACAGTCGACAGCCGGCAGCCGGACCGAAGGGCTTTGCTCTGGCCGCCACCATTTTCGGCGGTATTTCCGTTATCAGCTGGTGTACCGGCGTTATCCCTATTTCAGCCGGGGCTCTGGGCATTCTCTTTGCCTGCCTTTCCCACCGAAAGGGAAAACCCTATACAACCCTGGAGCTTATTGGTCTGTCTTTAAGCTGCCTGGGGCTTGCCATCGGACTGGTTTATACATTCTTTGCATTAATTACAGTTGTTATTCCAATTATGACAGACCCTGCCGCCTATGAGCAATGGAACCGCTATTATGAATCCCTGTATGGCATGAGCCTGGATGAGATTTTAAACAGCTATAACCTGACATTCCCGGCAGGCTAAAGGACTGATATCAAACAGAAAGGAGACCCTATCCATGATAGACAACACAGGAATCTACAATCCCGTAAACACCTTTTCTTATTACGGTTCTTCCGGCGCTTATACCTCCTCTGCCCAGCGCTACAGGGAAGAGGCCGCAGAAAAAGACCCCTTCCGAAAGGGAAACGACTCTTCCGAAAAGGGAAATAAAGAATGCCAAACCTGTAAAAAACGAAAATATCAGGATGGCTCTGACGAGATGGTTTCCTTTAAGAGTGCTTCACATATCTCGCCGCAGCAGGCCGGTACTGCCGTACGGGCTCATGAGCAGGAGCATGTGAGCAATGCTTACAGTAAGGCCGCCCAAAATAACGGGAAAGTGCTTTCCGCCACGGTATCCCTGCGCACGGCTATATGCCCTGAATGCGGACGCTCTTATATTTCCGGGGGCACCACCAATACTCAAATTAAATACTATAATGAGGACAATCCTTATCAGAAAGATTTAAAGCTTGCCGACCAGACGAAATACAAAGGTATGAATCTGGATATCGCCGTTTAATTCTTTACGAAGGCTATAGACAGGGGCTGTCCAAACAGAAGTAAGATGCGCTGCATCCACAGACTTAAAATGCGCAAACGCGGCGCGGGAATGAGGAAACTATGATAATGTATCAAAAGAGCTCTGATTTAAAGGACTCTGCCAAGGGACATTTAACCGGAAGATATTACAATACAGTCATGACCTGCCTGTTAAGCAGCACTCTGATGCTTTTTATTTCTCAGAGCGCCGTAACACTCACCACTTCTCTGGAAAATACCATTTACAGACTGACAGGCGCTTCCCAGGAGCTTCCGGCAGTCTCCGTCCTCTCCTATGTACTGCTTTTACTGGCATCCATCCTCTGCAATATCTTTTATGCGGGGCTGGCTCTGTTTTTTTTAAATATTGCCTGTAATCGGAGCGCCACGGTCTTTGACCTTTTTTATGGCTTCCAACAGCAACTCGGCAAGACCTTTCTCATTTCCGGCGCCCTGACTCTGCTTCGCACAGTCTGCATGCTGCCTGTGGATATCGGTCTGTATCTCTATGCCCAGAATCGAACTATCCCTGGCAATCTCTTACGCTATCTTGCAGGGGCGCTGCTTCTGGGTATGCTGATATATATACCCGTATCTCTGGCCCTCTCCCAGAGCTTTTATCTGATGCTGGATTTCCCCGACTATGGGGCTCTCGACACTATGAAGCTCAGCATGCGAATCATGAAGGGGCATAAGAAGCGCCTCTTTTATATCGAAGTCAGCTTCCTGCCCCTTATCTTCTTAAGTGCTCTTACTTTAGGGATTGGCTCTCTCTGGCTCACCCCCTACAGGAACACCACCTATGCTCTCTTTTTTCTGGATATTATGAAACCGGAGCAGCAGACACATTCATCCACTTCAAATATCCGTTCATAAAAGGGTCCAGCGCGCCGTCCAGTACAGCGTCTACATTTCCTGTCTCCACATCCGTGCGCAAATCCTTCACCAGCTTATAGGGCTGCAGTACATAAGAGCGTATCTGATTCCCCCAGCCAATCTCCTTTACCTCACCGCGGATATCCGAAAGCTTCTCCACATTGGCCTCCTGCTTTAGCAGATACAGCTTGGCCTTTAACATCTGCATTGCCTTATCCTTATTCTGGAACTGGCTTCTCTCATTCTGACACTGTACCACCGTACCCGTGGGAATATGGGTAATACGAATCGCCGAGGAAGTTTTATTGATATGCTGACCGCCGGCGCCGCTGCTTCGATAGGTATCAATGCGCAAATCCTTCTCGTCAATCTCCACATCCAAATCCTCCTCGATATCCGGCATCACATCCAGCGATACAAAGGAAGTCTGGCGTTTTCCCTGGGCATTAAAGGGCGATATTCTCACAAGCCTGTGAACACCCTTCTCCGACTTTAAATAGCCATAGGCATTCAAACCGTTTACCTGAAAAGTCACGGATTTAATGCCTGCTTCCTCTCCGTCCAGATAATCCAGCACCTCTACCGCAAAGCCCTTCCGCTCCGCCCAACGAGTATACATACGGTACAGCATACTGCACCAGTCGCAGCTCTCCGTGCCGCCGGCGCCGGCATTCAGCTTGAGAATCGCATTGTTCCTGTCATATTCACCCGACAGCAGCGTTTCAATGCGCAGCGCCTCAAACTCCGCAATAAATTCCTCCAGCTCGCTGCGAATTTCGGCGGCCATGGACTCGTCATCCTCTTCATAACACATTTCTATCAGAGACAGAATATCCTCATACTGACCCGTCAGCTTATGGCACTGAGCCACCGTGTCCTTCATGTTTTTCAAATCCTTCATTTTACTGTTGGACTTGTCAGGGTCATCCCAGAAGCCCGGCGCTTCCATCTCTCTCTCCAGCTCCTCAATACGCTTGGATTTATTTTCCAAATCCAGAGAAGCGCAAACCTCCCCCAGGGATACCCTGTATGACTGAAGCTCTGCCTTCATCTGGTCCAATTCTACGATTGCCATAGCCTTACCTCTTCAATCGATTCTTCTTTTCATCTCTTACGCTCTGTCCGACATTACTTACGCCCGCAGCATTGTTTATATTTCTTACCGCTGCCGCAGGGACAGGGGTCATTGGGGTAAATTTTCGCATTGTCACGCTTCTTGGGCGCTCTGACAGCTGTATCATCCTTGTTGGTTCCGGTAATCTGAGCCTGCTGCTCACGCTCCACTTTCTGCTCAATCTTCACATGGAACAGCAAACGCACGGTCTCCTCCCGGATATTCTGCGTCATCTCATCAAACATTTCATAGCCGCTCATCTTATACTCCACCAGAGGGTCACGCTGACCATAAGCCTGTAAGCCGATTCCCTGACGCAGCTGCTCCATATCATCAATATGATCCATCCATTTGCGGTCGATAACCTTGAGGAGAATCACCCGCTCCAGCTCCCTGATAGCCTCAGGCTCAGGGAATTCGGCCTCCTTGCTCTCATAGAGCTTTACGGCCTCCTCCTTCAGCTGCTGCTTCAGAGAATTCTTCTTGGGCTTCTGTACCCTTTCAGCGTTCACGGGCTTCAACGGAATCGTGGGAAGAAGCAGAGCATTCAGCTCGTTGAAATTCCATTCATCCACGCTCATATCCTCGTTAATGCTGATATCCACGCAGTTCTCGGTGATATCCGTAATCATCTT
Organism: Roseburia sp.; assembly: GCA_023667765.1. GTDB lineage: Bacteria > Bacillota > Clostridia > Lachnospirales > Lachnospiraceae > Acetatifactor. The sequence goes on from JAMOZS010000091.1 coordinate 4,520, forward strand.
ATAAATTACATCACGCATGCTCTCGCCATTCAACACTCTGCGGCGTTCGTCATAGATAATCTCTCTCTGCTCGCTCATGACACGGTCATACTCTAACAGATTCTTACGAATCCCAAAGTTATTATTCTCAATCTTCTTCTGGGCATTCTCAATGGCATTGGTCAGCGCCTTATGCTGAATCTCCTGCCCCTCCGGGATACCCAAGGCATTAAACATACCAATCATACGTTCCGAGCCAAACAGTCTCATCAAATCATCCTGCAGGGAAATATAGAATTTGGATTCTCCGGGGTCTCCCTGACGTCCCGAACGGCCTCTTAACTGATTATCAATACGACGGGATTCATGGCGTTCCGTTCCGATAATCTTTAAGCCGCCTGCCGCCTTGGCCTCATCATCCAGCTTGATATCCGTACCACGGCCTGCC
>JAMOZS010000092.1 GCA_023667765.1 Roseburia sp.
GTTGGTGAGGCAGATCTGCTGCCACATGGCGGCGGAGGAGGAAGAGATTCGGGTGATATCCTTGAAGCCCCCTGCCGCAACCATCTTCATAATGCCGTCCTCAGAGTCGCTGTCGCGGACCAGATTTACCAGGGACGCCGCAATGACATGGGGCAGATGGCTGACGGCGGCAGTGATGTAATCGTGCTGGGTATCGCTTAACACAAGGGGAATAGCCCCGATTTTCTGCACCAATTCCTGATAGGCCTTTAATTTGGAATCCGGTACGGCTTCGGTGGGGGTCAGTATGTAGTAAGCGTTCTGTAAAAGCATGGCCTTGGAATTGATAAAGCCAACCCGTTCGCTGCCGGCCATGGGATGCCCGCCGATAAACTGATGGTCAAGCCCCATATCGTGAACGACTCTGTGGATGTCCGTTTTGACGCTGCCTACATCCGTGAGCAGACAGTCGGGAGAGATAATGCCCTTCAGGGTCTTAAGATTAGCGTCATTTTTCTGCACCGGGGCGCATAGAAATAGATAATCACAGTGCCGGAAGGTATCGTCAATTTTCGTGGTGGTAACATCGGCAATCTGTTCTTTCTCGGCCAGCTGCAGGGTGTCCGCACTGATATCATGGGCGATGATTCTTGGATTTTCCAGATGTTCTTTCAGGGCTCTGGCGATGGAACCGCCAATCAGACCCAAACCGATAAAACCGAAGGTGCTGTCGTTCATTATACTAACCATGCCTTTCTGCAGCCCGGCGCTTTGACAGGAATAGGGTTTCCCGTAGGCCGGACACAAATTTTTGAATATAGGATTGTTCTACACTATATCACTTCAACGTGCGAAAGTCAACAGCAAATTTTCCGGGAGAGGGAAAAGCGGAAGGCGGAAGGCTTCCTGAGCCGGTAACAAAAAGAGATAGATTTATGGAAAAATACTAATAATTACTTGTAAAATGTGTGAATATTTAGTAAAATAACCGTATGGGAATTGACTGAACAATTGGTTGAGATGTCAGAATACCCAAAAACATCTGAATTCGGAGGAGAGGCATATGAATATTTACACTACTGACAAAATCCGTAACGTGGTACTGCTGGGGCATGGCGGCTCGGGAAAGACCAGTCTGGCAGAGGCTATGGCGTATCTGTCCGGCATTACCTCAAGAATGGGGAAGGTTTCTGACCGAAATACTTTGAGCGATTATGGCAAGGAGGAGCAGAAGAGACAGTTTTCCATCACCACATCTGTGATTCCCATCGAGTGGGAGGGTGTAAAGATAAATATTCTGGATACTCCCGGTTATTTTGATTTTGTGGGAGAGGTGGAAGAGGCGGTCAGCGCCGCCGGCGCGGCCATCATTGTAGTAAACGGCAAGTCCGGTATCGAAGTGGGTACGATAAAGGCGTGGGAGCTGTGTGAGAAATATAAGCTTCCCAGAATTATATATGTGACCAATATGGATGTGGACAATGCATCCTTCCGTCAGGTTGTTGAGGATATGACATCGTCTTACGGCAAGAGAATGGCTCCGTTTCATCTGCCGATTCGTGAGAACGAGAAGTTTGTGGGTTATGTCAATGTGATTGCGGAGACGGCTAACCGGTGGCAGGGCAAGGAGGTTGTATCCTGCGAGATTCCCGAGTACAGCAAAGCGAATCTGCAAATCTGCCGGGACGCCCTTATGGAGGCTGTGGCGGAGACGAGCGAAGAGTTTATGGAGAGATATTTTGGCGGAGATACCTTCTCGGAGGCGGAGGTTCGCGCCGCTCTGAGGACGAATGTCTGCGACTGCAGCATTGTTCCCATGACCATGGGCTCCAATGTGCTGTGTCAGGGTGTGTATACGCTGTTAGACGATATTGTGAAATATCTGCCCAGTCCTGAGAACCGGGAAGTGGCTGGCATCAATATGAAAACCAATGAAATCTATCATGCGGATTATGATTTCTCCAAGGCGAAATCCGCATATATCTGGAAAACCATAGTGGATCCCTTTATCGGCAAGTACTCTCTGATTAAGGTAAATTCGGGCGTATTGAAAACCGATGACCTGATTTATAATGTAGACCGCGATATAGAGGAAAAGATAGGGAAGCTGTATGTGATGCAGGGAAATAAGCCGGTTGAAGTGAGCGAGCTGCATGCGGGGGATATCGGCGCGCTGGCGAAGCTGACGGCCGCACGAACCGGAAACAGCCTGTCCACTAAGGCTACCACCATCAAGTACGGTAAATTTGAAGTCTCCACGCCTTATACATACATGCGTTATAAGCCTAAAAACAAGGCGGATGTGGATAAGCTTTCTCAGGCGCTGCAGAAGATAGGGCATGAGGATTTGACGATGAAGGTTGTTAATGACGCCGAGAACAGGCAGATGCTGCTCTATGGAATGGGAGAACAGCATCTGGAGATTATCGCCAGCAGGCTGTTGAACGAATACAAGGTTGAGGTGGAGCTGACCCGTCCTAAGATTGCCTATAAGGAAACTATTAAGAAACAGTCGGATGTGGAATATAAGTATAAGAAACAGTCGGGAGGCCATGGGCAGTACGGTCATGTAAAGATGCGTTTCATGCCTTCGGAGAATTTGGAGCAGCCCTATCTGTTTGAGCAGGAGGTTGTGGGCGGCGCCGTACCGAAGAATTTCTTCCCGGCTGTAGAGAAGGGTCTGCAGGAATCCGTGCTGAAGGGCCCTATGGCGGCTTATCCGGTAGTGGGTGTAAAGGCGGTGCTGTATGACGGTTCTTATCATCCGGTGGATTCCTCCGAGATGGCCTTTAAGATGGCTACGATTCAGGCCTTCAAGAAAGGCTTTATGGAGGCGCATCCGGTGCTTTTGGAGCCTATAGCGGCCTTGAAGGTGACTGTGCCGGATGCCTATACGGGAGATATCATGGGAGACTTGAACAAGCGCAGGGGAAGAGTGCTGGGTATGAATCCTGTTGTGGGAGGCAAGCAGACGATAGAGGCGGATATCCCCATGAGCGGACTGTACGGTTACTGTACGGATTTGCGTTCCATGACCGGCGGCCGGGGAGAGTATTCCTATGAATTTGTCCGTTATGAACAGGCTCCCTCGGATGTACAGGAGAAGGAGGTTGCGGCAAGAGCCGCCAAGGTGGCGGAAAACAGCGCCGACGAATAAAAAATAGAAATTCCATCAGGAGACTGCCGGGCAGGAAGAAATGTCCGGCAGTTTTTGGCGTTAAAAATCTATTTGCTTGACAATACGGTAAAAAAGATTAAAATAAGTAAGCAAGAGTTTATATATTTTAATGGAGGAAGCAAAAATGGCAATACCGTACAACCACCATGAGGTGGAGCAAAAATGGCAGAGCATATGGGATAATGAAAAGGCCTTTCAGACCTCGGAGGATTATTCCAAACCCAAGTATTATGCACTGGTGGAGTTTCCATATCCTTCAGGACAGGGACTTCATGTAGGGCATCCGCGTCCTTATACGGCGCTGGATATTGTGGCAAGAAAGAGACGATTGCAGGGTTATAATGTACTGTACCCCATGGGCTGGGATGCATTCGGGCTTCCTACAGAGAATTATGCGATTCAGAATCATATTCATCCCAGGATTGTAACGAAGAACAATGTGGAACGCTTCAAGAAACAACTGCATTCCCTGGGTTATTCCTTCGACTGGGAGCGTGAGATTAACACTACGGATTCGGATTATTATAAATGGACTCAGTGGATTTTTTTGAAATTATTCAAGGCGGGTCTGGCTTATAAGTCGGAGATGCCGATTAACTGGTGTACCTCCTGTAAAGTGGGGCTGGCCAATGAGGAGGTCGTAAACGGCGTCTGCGAGCGCTGCGGGTCGGAGGTGGTGCGCAAGGTAAAGAGCCAGTGGATGTTAAAGATTACCGAGTATGCCGATAAGCTTCTGCAGGGTCTGGACACCGTGGATTATATTGAGAGAGTCAAGGTTTCCCAGAAGAACTGGATTGGAAAATCTCAGGGCGCCGAGGTGGATTTTGCCCTGACAGGAAAAGAGGATAAGCTGCGCATTTACACCACCAGGCCGGATACCTTGTTTGGCGCCACTTATATGGTGGTATCCCCGGAGCATCCTCTGGTAGATAAATATCAGTCAGAGATTCAGAATTGGGACGAGGTGATTGCCTACCGGGAGATGGCGGCCAGAAAGTCTGATTTTGAGCGCACGGAGCTTGCAAAGGAAAAGACAGGCGTAATGATAAGAGGGCTTACAGCCACGAATCCCGTAAACGGCAAAGAGATACCCGTATGGATTTCCGATTATGTGTTGATGAGCTATGGAACAGGCGCCATTATGGCGGTTCCCGCTCATGACGAGAGAGACTGGGATTTTGCAAAGAAATTCCATATGCCGATTATCGAGGTGGTTGCCGGAAGTCCGGTCAGTGTTCAGGAGCAGGTATATACGGATGTAGCCACCGGCACTTTGGTCAATTCCGAATTTCTGAACGGACTTTCTGTAGCAGAGGCAAAGGAAAAGATTATCGGCTTTTTAGAGGAGAAGGGAATCGGTACGAGAAAGACGAATTTCAAGCTGCGCGACTGGGTATTTTCCCGTCAGCGCTACTGGGGTGAGCCCATTCCGATTGTCAGCTGTGAAAAATGCGGATTCGTTCCGCTGGATGAGAGCGAGCTGCCTCTGGAGCTTCCTGAGGTAGAGAGCTATATGCCCACCGATAACGGGGAGTCCCCGCTGGC
>JAMOZS010000093.1 GCA_023667765.1 Roseburia sp.
GTGATGGGGATTGCTCTGCTTACCCTGGCCGGCTGGCTGGCTTCGGGGGCCGGTTTTGAGTTTGCCATTTCCACCGCCATTGCGGTACTGGTTATCTCCTGTCCCTGTGCGCTGGGGCTGGCTACGCCTGTAGCGATTATGGTGGGCACGGGAGCGGGAGCGAGAAACGGAATCCTGATTAAATCGGGAGAGGCTCTGCAGGCAGCCGGAAATATTGATACGGTGGTATTTGATAAGACAGGCACCATCACGGAGGGAAGGCTGAAGGTGATGGAAACGGAAAGCTTTGTGCCCGGCGTTACCCCAGAGCAGGTGGTGGTGGCTGCCGCGGCTTTAGAGAAGCAAAGCGAGCATCCTCTGGCGGAGGCGGTTATCAAAGAAGCAGAGACTACGGGAATCCCCTTGCCTGCCATCACGGATTTTCGGGCGGTGTTTGGCAGAGGCATACAGGGGATGCTGACAGAGCCCCTGAAGGCAGAGAAACAGGAGGGCAATGGGAAGGCTGACGGTCCCACGGCTGTATGGGGCGACCATAAGGCGATGAAGCCGATGGCTTTGGGGGCCGGGACAGGTTTTTATGTGGGGAACGAGGCCTATCTGAAGGAGCAGGGGATTCTTTTGACTGCCGGGCAGAAGGAGGCACAGAACCGTCAGGCCGACGAAGGTATGACGCCTCTGTGGGTGGCAGCGGATGTTGTGTCAGAAGAGTCCGGGGACAAAAAAGGTATGGCATTGGGACTGATTGGGGTGGCGGACGAAATAAAGCCCACCTCGCGCAAGGCTATCGGAGCGCTTAAGAGAATGGGAATACATGTGGTAATGCTCACCGGAGACAATCAACGGACGGCGGAGGCTGTGCGCCGTCGGGTGGATTTGGAGGAGGTAATTGCCGGAGTGCTTCCCCAGGATAAGGAAAGGCATATCCGTGCGTTTCAGCAGAAGGGGCATAAGGTAGCCATGGTGGGAGACGGCATCAATGATGCGCCTGCACTGACAGCCGCAGATGTGGGCATGGCGATTGGCGCAGGAACCGATGTGGCCATGGAGAGCGCAGATATTATTCTGATGAAGAATGATTTGCGGGATGCGGTGACGGCAATCGCTTTAAGCAGGGCTGTAATCAGAAATATCAAGGAGAATCTGTTTTGGGCGTTTTTCTATAACTGCATAGGTATTCCCCTGGCGGCGGGGTTGCTTTATCCGAGCCTGGGGCTGCGGCTGAATCCCATGTTCGGTGCGGCGGCCATGAGTATGAGCAGTATTTTCGTGGTGGGTAATGCCCTGCGCCTTCGGGGATTTAAAGGCCCCTTTGCAAAACAGAGGGAAGGAAGCATAAAAGAACAGCAGACAGGGCAGGAGCAGGCCCGGAAAGAGAGGAAAGAAGAGATGACAAGAGTAATAACGATTCAGGGAATGATGTGCAGTCACTGCACCGGCAGGGTACAAAAGGCGCTGGAGGCAGTAGAAGGAGTGGAAGAGGTGATTATGAGCCTGGAGGATAAGACGGCTACGGTAAAGCTGTCGGCTGAGGTTGCGGATGATTTGCTGAGCGGTGCGATAACGGAGGCCGGCTATGAGGTAACATCCCTTGTTCATTAAGGTTTCATTAAATCATTCCCTCCCGATTGTTTTCGGGAGGGAATTGTGTTATGTTAAAGGAAGAATATCACTTGATAAAACCCGATTCAAATTCTGGGAGGAATGCTAATGAAGAACAGGTTATATTATATACTTTTTTTTGTGTATGTGATTGTGGCGGCGGTAGTGCTGTATGTGAACGGGGTATTTACCGGGAATCCGACAGATATGGTAAACCTTTTGATTAACGGTGGTTTTCTGGTGATTATCGGGGTATTGTTTCTGATTTCCACAATAAGCTTCGGAAGGTTGAATTGCTGTACGGAGGAGCTTAAGTGTGCCACCGAGCAGATGTATAAGGAATTCAAGGAGGCCGGAGGCAAGAGTCTGTGGTCCGATTATCAGGAGAAAAAGAATCTGTTTGAGGCGGAGAGCCTGAAAAGCGCCTATGGGAAATACCGTGTGCGAATGAGAAGTCTGCGGGCGAAACGGGGATATACGGCTGTCTGTGATTTGGAAGAATATATCAATGAGGACCTCCTGGACAGAGTGGGAATGAGCTTTTTTAACTCAGGCATGGCGGGGATATTGACCGGTCTGGGGATTTTAGGTACCTTTCTGGGCTTGTCCATCGGTCTGGGCTCCTTTGACGGCAATGATATCTATGCCGTGAGCGACAATGTGGGAACACTATTGGGAGGGATGAAGGTGGCTTTCCACACCTCCGTGTACGGCATTCTGTTCTCTCTGATTTTCAGTGTAGTTTATCGCAGCATTATGGCGGACGCCTATGAGAAGCTGGAGAATTTTCTTGTGGCATATCGCCAGTGCGTTGTGCCGCCTGCGGCAAGCGAAGATGAGAATCAGGCGGCCATGCTGATGTATCAGGCGAATATTTCCAGTTCTCTCAAGCAGATGCTGGAGCTTATGAAGGGAGAGAACCGGGCCCAGCTGGAGGGTCTTTCAAGGATTGTGGACAGCTTCGTGGCGCAGCTTGAAATGAAGATGGGGAGCAGCTTTACGCAGCTGGGAAATACCTTAAACAGCAGCGCTGCGGCGCAGCAGAGCTTTGCCCTGCATTGTGAGGAGCTGGAAAAGGCGGCGGCAGCGCTTCTGGAGTCGCAGAAACAGACTCTTGCGGGACAGGAGGAGCTTGCGGGGCGGCTTACCGCCCAGGGGAAGCTGATTTATGACACCTGTCAGGAGATGAGCCAGGATATCAGCAACCAGCTTTACACCTTTGAACAGATGAGGGATTTATATGAGAAATAATCGAAAGCACAGAGAGGCATTTGCGGAGCATAGCTACTGGCAGTCTTATTCGGATATGATGGCGGCGCTTCTTTTGATTTTTATTTTGATGATTGCCATTACCCTTGCCATTTATAAACAGAAAACCACGGATTTGGAGAAAACCAGGCTGGATTTGACGGCGGCGCAGGCGGAGCTTGATTTGGCCAAGGCTGATTTGGAAAACTCCCGGGTGGAGATTGAAAAGTCCAATGAGGAGCTGGCCTCCTCTCTGGCGGAGCTTAAGCAGGCCTATGCCCAGGCGGCGTTGACGCAGGAGGAGTTGAACAAGGCTTATCTGGAAATTGAAAATGCAAAAGCGGAGCTGACTACCACGAAGGAGGAGCTGGAGAATATTGTGGGAATCCGAACCGATATTATCGGGGCGCTGCAGGAGACCTTTCATAATTCCAGTATGACGGTAGACCCGCAGACAGGTTCTATTACCTTTTCTTCGGACGTACTGTTCCGCTACAACAGCGCGACGCTTACCCAGAGCAGCAGGGCTTCCCTGCGGGATATTATTCCCAAGTATCTGGAGGTGCTTTTGCAGGACCAGTTTCGGAATTATATAGCAGAGATTATCGTGGAGGGACATACCGATACCGACGGCGGTTACATGGGCAATCTGGATTTGTCTTATAACAGGGCGAATGCGGTGGCGACCTTCTGTCTGGATGACGATAATGGTCTGACCGAACAGAAGATAGAACAGCTGCAGCAGATTCTGACGGTAAACGGACGTTCTTGCAGTATGCCAATCTATCAGAAGGACAGCGCGGGAAATCTTACCGATAAGGTGGATATGGCGGCCTCCCGGCGGGTGGAGATTAAGTTCCGGCTGAAGGAGGACGAGATGATAGAAAAGATAACGGAGATTTTAGAGAAACGCTGATGAAAGCGTTTCCGTAGAGCAGCGTAAAGCCCGGATATAGAGGGCCGCCGAATGGGCGGCCCTTTTGAATGTTATTTTACAAAAAATTTATAGTTTGGTAAGAGAAAAGCTATTGATTTTTGCATGCAGGGTGTTATATTGGTTATAGAACAAATGAAATATCTAGGAGGAGGCAGCGTATGAACATTCAAAAGTTTACCCAGAAATCCATGCAGGCCGTAGAGGGCTGCGAGAAGCTGGCTTATGAATATGGAAATCAGGAGATTGAACAGGAGCATCTGCTGTATAGCCTGCTGACGCTGGAGGACAGCCTGATATTGAAATTGATTGAGAAAATGGAAATCCAGAAGGAGCATTTTCTTAATCGTGCAAAACAGGCTTTGAATAAGCGGGTCAAGGTACAGGGAGGACAGCCTTATGTGGGGCAGTACTTGAATAAGGCTCTGATTTCGGCGGAGGACGAGGCGAAGAGGCTGGGGGATGAATATGTATCGGTAGAGCATTTATTTCTTGCCATGCTGAAGAATCCTAACAAGGAGATTTCCGTAATTTTCAAGGAATACGGCATTACGTCGGAGCGTTTTTTGAAAGCTTTGTCAACTGTCAGGGGAAATCAGCGGGTGACAAGCGATAACCCGGAGGCAACTTATGACACATTGGAGAAATACGGACAGGATTTGGTGGAGAAGGCGAGAAATCAGAAGCTGGATCCGGTGATTGGACGGGACAATGAAATCCGAAATGTGATACGCATTCTTTCTCGTAAAACCAAGAACAATCCGGTATTAATCGGCGAGCCCGGCGTGGGAAAGACTGCCGTGGTAGAAGGGCTGGCTCAGCGGATAGTCAGAGGCGACGTGCCGCAGGGGCTGAAGGATAAGAAGATTTTTGCGCTGGATATGGGGGCGCTGGTGGCAGGCGCGAAGTACAGAGG
>JAMOZS010000094.1 GCA_023667765.1 Roseburia sp.
CTTACTCTCCGCCGCCGTCAAATCCATTTCATTCATGTTCAATTCCACTTCTATATTCTGTTTTGCATGAAGTTTGGAAAGCAACACGATACATTCCACATGCACCGTCATCCCAAACTGGTCCACGCCCCTTATCCTTTTCACCTCGTAACCCCCGTCGCACAAGATTCGCAGGTCTCTGGCCAATGTTGCTGAATCGCAGCTCACATAGACGATACGTTCCGGCTGCATTTTCAACATGGTAGTCAGGCAGGCCTCGTCACAGCCTTTGCGGGGCGGGTCTACTATGATAACATCCGGATGAAGCATGTTCGGCTCCGGCTTTTGAGAAAAGTCGGACTGTGGCATGTCAACCTTACCCTCATAAAATCGGGGAAGTATTTCTTCTGCCTTTCCCACAAAGAATCTGGCGTTTTCTATTCCGTTGCGCTTTGCATTCTCTCTGGCGTCTTGTATGGCCTGTTCCACAATCTCCACCCCGTAAACCTGCCTGGCATGGCCGGCCAGAAAAAGAGAAATGGTTCCGATTCCACAATATAAATCCCACACGGTTTCTTGTCCCGTAAGACCGGCATACTCCAGGGCCAGGCTATAGAGCTTTTCTGTCTGAACCGGATTTACCTGATAAAAGGACAGGGGAGAAATCTTAAAGGTGAGGGCCGTCCCGGTAAAGGGATAGCCTTCCGCCTGCATATTCCGCACATGAATGGTATCCGAAATCGCGGAGGCTCCCCATAAGGTATGTATTTCCTTACCCATGATTACATTGGTATTTTCGGTGTTCATACTTACCGACACACTTGTCATATGAGGAAGAGCCGCCAGCCGTTCCAACAATTCCTCCTGCGCCGGAATATATTCGTTTCCGCCCTTTCCTATCCCGTCTCTTCTCTTCCCGTCTTTTATCCTCCCCTCTTTTATCTTATCCTCTTTTCTGTAATTGATTACCAGACACACCATAAGCTCGCCGCTGGTGAAACCTTTGCGAATCAGAATGTGGCGCACCAGACCCTGTCCGGTTGTCTCGTCATAAGCCGTGATGTGGTTCTTACGCATATGTTCTATAATGATATTCAGTATTTCCTGATTCTCGAAAGCTCCCAGTTGGCAGTCTGTGTTGGGAATAATCGTATGGGTGCGTCCCGCATAGAAGCCCGTAATAACCTGGCCCGCCTTATCTGTCCCTACCGGATATTGGGCCTTATTGCGGTAACGGAAGGGCTCCTCCATTCCCACAATCGGCTCTGAATGCGCGTCTATAAATTCCGGGGAAAATCCGCCGATATGAATCAAATTGCTGCGAATCTTATTTTGTTTGAACTCCAGTTGTTTTCCGTAATCATAAATCTGGAGCTGGCACCCGCCGCACTGTCTGTGGCAGGCGCATTTCGGCTCCACACGAAAAGGAGAAGGTGTAATCACCTTCTCTAAACGGGCATATGCATAGCTCTTTTTACTTTTTGTAATTCGCGCCTCCACGGTATCTCCGGGAACCGCATCCTTGACAAAGAGGGTAAAGCCATCCGCTTTGCCGATTCCCTCTCCGCCGGAGCCGATATCCGTAATCTCCACCGTCACCAGCTCATTTTTGTGAAATTCTTTCACCTGTACTCCCATCTGCACACTCCTCAGTCCTTATATACAGATTTGCTATACCGACAACAAACACATGCTCTGACCTTCGTTTTTATGCGCAAGCCAAACCATTCCCTCACTCCGATAAATATTCCTGAATCCGAACACCTTTTCATTCTAATTTACTGGCCCTCAGATTCGACTCGAATCTTCTGTTGAATCCAAGCCATCCGGTATTTTCACTGTTGCTCTCCAGAATCTCCTTAAAGGATTCCAGCTTCGCATCGGTATCATCTGCATAGCTCAGGGCAACAGCCTCTATCAATGCGGGAATTTTAGGTGAACCGAATTCATATTTACCGTGATGCGCCAGAATACAATGCTGCAGCTGTATCAGCACAGAATCGGGAAAGCCTTTTATCTCCGCCGCCTTTTGAGCAACCATCTGGGAGCCTATAACAATATGTCCCAAAAGCTGCCCTTCGTCGGTATAATCGTTTTCCGGGAAGGCGGAAATTTCTTTTGTCTTGCCAATATCATGACAAATAGCCGCTGTGAGCAGCAAATCTCTCTTTAAGATGGGATATGCGGTGCAATAATAATCGCACAGCTTCGTGACGCTCAGGGTGTGCTCCAGAAGTCCTCCCACAAAGCCGTGATGCACCGCCTTGGCTGCGGAGGCGCTGCGGAAGGTCTTGCTAAACGCCTCATCCTTTACAAAAAACGCTTCCAGCAGCTGCCGCAGGCTGGTATTCCCAATGCTTCCGATAATAGCCAGCAGTTCCTGATACATGACAGAAATATCCTTGGAACTCACAGGAAGATATTCCGCCGGGTCATATTCTCCCTCCCGGCAGACGCGGATGCGTTTTACATTTACCTGCAAGGCTCCCTGAAAATTATTGACCTCGCCATATACTTCTATGTAGTCCAGCGTATCAAATTCACCGATACCCGGATTGTTAGGCTCCCATACCTTCGCATCTATGGTGCCGGATTTATCCTGCAAAATTACATTTTCGTAGGGCTTTCCGTTTTTAGTCACCGCCGCCTGCTTATGCTTGCACAGATAAATATCAAATACTCTGTCGCCTTCTTTTAAATCTTTAATATATTTCATGTTTTAGTGGAATCTTCGATTCCTCTCCTTTCTAAGCAGTATCGTATAAGACCCTGATTACGCGCCGGATTTGCGCTGCAAAGCGACAAATCCCCCTGTAAATCCGTGTACACATGTACACCGCCGGAGGCTCTAAGGAAGGGCTGCTTTCATCAGCGCTTTCTTAGATTTGTCCCAGCGTTACATGCAGGGTCATTTCCTTATATTCGTCCTGAACCTGGCGCATCACCGTCATTTCAATGCTGCTGCCCGTCTCCAGCTGCAGCAGGATATTAGTATATTCCCCAAAGGATGCAATACTTCTGCCATCCATCTTTGTAATCACATCCCCTTGTTGGATTCCCGCCAGCATAGCCGGTGAATCCATTGTTACTTTCTGAATATATGCGCCGTAGGGGATGCCCAATTCATTATGCAGCGCCGTCGTCACGCTGCCTCCGGTAATGCCGATATAGGACAGGGCCTCTCCATTGGACATTTTTTCCAGCCTTCGCTTTAAATCTGTTATTCCATATGCATTAATCAGATTTTTCATGTCATATCCGTTTCCGCGTGAGGTGATAATTCCTACTACCTCACTCTGCAGATTAAAGAGTACGCCCCACGCCTTCTGACTTCCCGAGATATCCGTCTGCAACAGCTTATAATTGCTGTCCTCCGCAGAAAACTGTCCGCCGGTGGAGGTAATCATCCCATACGCCACAGAGCCGGTATTGCCCATGGGACTTCCCAACGCCACTATCGGCGTTCCCTCCGGAAGCCTGACATTGGAAGAACCCAGCTTCGCTATCTTATATTCGTTCGCTTTGTTATCTCCCGTGGGCATATTCTCGATATTTACCGAGAGCACCGCCAAATCCGTAATGATATCATAGGCCTTGACCTCTGCCGGAACGGAGATATCGCTGTCATAGGCGGGAGAAAGCATCAGCTTCTCCGCGCCCTGTATGGGAGTATATTCCGTGAGCACAAAAAGCTCCTTGATATTGCCGGCAATAAAAACGCCGGAGGATTGATTCTGGCTCTCCTGCACATTATTCAGCCAATCCACATTGGAATAGATACCGGTAATCGTCACCATACAACGGTTCAGCTCCTGTACATACTGGGACATGGTATCATAAAGCTGGTTGTAATGATGGAGATCCAGCGTCACCCCCGAAAGAATCTGCTGTATCTGCTCTTCGTCCAGAACAAGAACCTCCTGTTCCGTATCAGGAGCTTCCTGCGTATCCTCCTGAGGTAAATTATCCGCAAGCATATCCTCCGGCGACATTTCCTCCGGGTCCTCGGGGAATGCCACCTGGGGAGGAGGCTCCTCCGGATACATCCAGCTGCTGATTACCGGCTCTAACGCTATAAAGGTAAAACAGGCTACCAGACCAAATATAACTGCCATGACAGCAGTTATCAATGTACGTCTTATCAATCTCTTCTTGTTGATAGGACGTTCCTTTATTTTTTCAATCATAAAATCACTTTGTTGATTGGGTTCCGATTCAGACATACTCGTCTCCCCCTTTCATGCCTATAAGTATATCGGATTAGCCTGTAAATGTAAAGAATTTTCACAGCCGCAAATCACCCCGCCCACAGCCGGTACAACACATGGAACCGAAAGGGCGCAAAAAAACAAATTAACCAAAAATACAATCCCTGTATAGAGTAAAGTTTTTGTCAGTTGGAATAGAGAAATAAATAGAGAGTACCAGAA
>JAMOZS010000095.1 GCA_023667765.1 Roseburia sp.
CCGAGACATTCAGGCTGTTCTCAAAAAACTTATAAATAGTAGTCAGCGTCTCCTCATCAAACTCATCAGGGCTCTTACCCCCAAAGATTTCTTTTATAAACATTTTGCACAGGGGTATGGGCAGCTGATAAATAAGACGACCGATACCCAGCTCGCTGTAAGCAATAATATCCCTGTCGTCAAAAAATATCTTGCCCACATCCAACGCCATCTTCGCTTCCTTGTAAGAACGGCTGACCTCCTTAATCTCGTGTATTACCGTGCCATAGGACACGCGCACTCCGCTGAGGCCTTCCTTCTGCAAAAGGCTGCACAGGCTTCTGGCCGCCTTCTCTATTTCCCTGGCTGTATCCGTTTCCGATAAATCCTTTACAATAATTACATTATTTTCATCCACGGCCGTAATAAAATCACGACTGCTGCCCCCGAAATGATTTCTCGTCAGCTCCAGCGCGTTGCTGTCCTTTCCATTGCCCGATTCCGCAATCAACACCACTCTGGACACATCCGTCTGAATGTGCAGCTTTTTCGCACGACTGTAGATATCCACCAACAGGAGATTATCCAACAGCAGATTCTTAATAAAATTATCTTTGTCAAAGCGCTCCTTATAGGCTACCATCAAATTCTGAATCTGATAGGCCACCATCTTGCCTATGACATAGACATCCTCGCCGGTTCCGCCGGCTACCAGAATATATTCCAACTGCTGCTCATCAAATATTTTAAAATATTGGTAACCCTGTATCTCCTGAGAATCCGCAGGAGAATCCGCAAATTCCACCGCAGGCCTGGAACATCTGCTCATGTCCGTGGTTGAGGCTACTTCCTTACCATCCACATCCATCACACAAAACTCTACCCTTGCGATTCCCTTAAGGCCCTCTATTGTATTTTGCATAATTTGATTTGAAATCATATCCCCTGCTCCTTTAATTCGCTGATATAATACAAATGTACAAAAAAAACGTCAAAAAAGCAATAGGTTTTTATGCAATTTTTCAGGTTTTTTGCGGTATGGCAAATAAAAAGAGGCTTGCTTCGCGGCAAGCTCTCCTTTTATAAGCTCCATTATCACAATGTGCTCTTCGCCGTTTGGATATCGTATCTCAAATTTTAATGTCTAAATTTGCTCCTACAGATGGATTCACACTTCTCTCCATTGCTGCCGCGTCTATCATTTGTACCAGACCGGCGCCCAGGGCTTCATTTGTATCCATCGCCTTATCCAACACAGCAACCCCTACCTTTGACAAAGTAGATGAATTCGCCATACTCATCGATAATCCTGCAATATTCATAATGAGCCTCCTTTCCTGTTACAATCCTATTCAGGTAAGCTTAGTATATCACGCTTTCCGACTACTTTCCAGTCCCTTTATAAATTCTTAAGCATTCCTTGGGTTTTTGGGCCTGCGCTGCCCTCTATCTTATATCCGTCGTATACTCTTCTCCCCGATTTCAACGGCGCCAAGCTTCAAAAGATGCCCCACCGCCCGCTTAAATTCATTCTTACTCATACCAGTCTCATATTTGATGACCTCCGGCGACGCTTTATCATTAAAGGGAAGGGAACCCTCATAGCTGTCCAGAATGCGCAGAATCTCATCCGCATCCTTTTCTATCTGTAAATAAGCCTTTTCCCTGACGCTCAGGCAGAGCCTGCCATCCTCCTGCACCTTTACCACACGGGCTTCGATGACGCTTCCAGGCTCCACCTTCCCGTACAGCTCCTTTTTGGGAATCAGGGCTGAGTACCTGTCATCTACCGCCACAAAGGCTCCGAAATTATCACTGATTTCGTAGACTCTACCCGTTACTCTGTCTTCCTTTTGATAGGGACTGTCAGTCCTCAGATTCCCATAGACATTCATGGTAGCGCACAATCTGCTGCTTTTGTCCAGATAGAGGGACACCAGCACCTCTTCTCCTTCTTCTATCCGCTTACACTGTTGTTTAAAGGGAAGCAGCAAATCCTTCTCCAGTCCCCAGTCCAGAAAGGCGCCATACTTTCCCACCTGCGCCACCTTTAACAGCGCCACCTCGCCCATTTTCAACTTCGGCTCATGGACAGTGGCAATGATTCTGTCTCTGGAATCCCTGTAAAGAAATACCTCCAGCACATCTCCTGTATGGCAGCCTTCCGGCGCCTGCTTAATCGGAAGCAGCACTCTGTCCTCCTGCTCTGCCAGCGATTCAGCCAGATATACGCCGAATGATACTTTTTTCACTATCATTAATTCCTGTTTTTCTCCTAATCTCAGCATCCCTTTTTATCTCCCTGATGAAGCGAAATGAAATCCTTTATCACATAAACTCGACTACCGCATAAATCCTTTCCTCTGCATCCCTGAGTATTATCACATACTTTCCTTCCCTCAAACCGACAAAAGGATATAATACATCCTCCAGAAAAGCCTGCTTTTTATATTCGGCGCGCATCTGACGGATTCGATAAGATTCCGGAAGATATTCCATGGCTATCATCACATACTGCCCGTTGTTGACATGGTGATTGGTATCCAAATGATGTTTCTTTACCACAATGGGCTTCTGGGCCTGGGTACTTTCGGGAAGCGCAATCTTCCGAGACGCATAATCCATGGGAAGGCGGGGCTCCGGTTGATAGCCTTCCAGCATCTCCTGAGGCGGGATGGCCGGCTTCCAGGTATCCGTGTTCAGCAAGCTCCATAAGGAATTCCCTTTCGCAAGAAAGCTCCCATCCTCCGAACACATGGCAAAATTACGATAGCCCAGAAAACCTTTAAATTCATAGGGCGCCGTAGCTATCTTAACCTTTTCTCCCAACAGTGCGTACCGCTCCACTACAATCTGCCAGGAGGACAGCACCCATGCCAGATGCCGCTCCTTTAAATATCCTACGCCCAGTCCCAAATCCTCCGAATGAAAGATAGAACAATCTTGAAAATAATTCAAAAGGGAAGCCATAGTCAGCCTTCCCTCACTGTCCGTTTCGCTATAGCGAATTCTACTGTCAAATGAATACATTCCGACACCTCCGCATACCATGCCTGTCTCCACAGTATCGCACCGATTTATATCAGTCCTACATTATCAACTGAAGCACAATACTTACCATCCAAAACAGGCAATACAAAAGCATACCGATATTAAGAATCACAATGCTAAAGCGCTGGCCCTTAGGCAGCTGCACCTGTCCCTGTGCCAACGTAAACTTCTTACGAAACACAATAAACAACACGATACCCGTTACCAGCATCACTATAATCAGTAACAAAAATACTCCATAGAGAAAGAAGCCAAACAAATGCTCCATCATAAAGCTCATCATCTCTGCCTGGCCGGCGCCATTCACAGTCAGCTCCGCAAGCTCCTCATAATCCAAAAGCTCCAATAACCAGCCGCCAAATACCCCGCCTATAAAGTTGATAAACATATGCAGTCCGATTGTAATCTTAATGTTTCCGGTCTTTGCATAGAGAAAGGCAAAAAACATACCCAGACAGCAGGCATAGGCAAACTGATTCAGATTTCCATGGAACAGTCCGAACATCAGCCCGGAAAGTACGATTGCTACGCCCTGCCCGTACTTTAAGGTTCTGCTCACCAACATCTTTCGGAAAATCAGCTCTTCAAAAATCGGCGCACAGATAACCATCACCAAAATTCTCACCCAGAGACTGATGGAAGTCACCACATCCACCATTACGTTATTGACTTCAGCTCCTTTAATCAGACCGATAATACCGGTGATAATTAATCCCACCACATTGCTGACAATCATAATGGTATAACTCATAGGCATCGCCGCCAGAAACTGCCACCATTTCATCTGATGCTTCACCGGCTCCACTCCCGGCAGCTTGTACAAAAAGAAAATCAGAAGCGGCATACCAATTAAATAGGTCGGGGCCATCTGCAAAATCAGGGCTGCATTGCCGTTTTTCATTATCTCCGGCATAAACTTCCCACAGAGCAGAAGCACCGCATATTGTAATCCGTTTATCAGTACCGCACCCAGCAAAAAGCATAAGCCCACCCGGGAAAAATCTTTCCTGCAGGCCGCCTTGTCCAAGGCTATTTCCCCTACCGCAGACTGCAGCTCTTCCTTACCTGTCTGTTCCATACCCATTCTCCGTATCCTTTCTACATTATGGTCAATAACCCCGTTGTAAGTATGCCCGCTTGGCTCATGGTTATCTCTCTTTTGATAAGTTCCTATGTATTTTTATCGTAACATCTCAATATATTATAAATCAAGCAAGAATATGCCTGACAAAAAAATAAAGCCCCGAAATCGCATATGTGCAGGCAATCCCAAAGCTTTAATGCACCGCCAGGGGCTCGAACCCTGGACACCCTGATTAAGAGTCAGGTGCTCT
>JAMOZS010000096.1 GCA_023667765.1 Roseburia sp.
AGTGACACGAGGATTTTCAGTCCTCTGCTCTACCAACTGAGCTATCTGGGCATTCGGACGAGAACCCTGTATGACACCTAAACCAATGTTCTGCGTCACAACATTAGTTATTGTACATGGTAATCAGTAAACTGTCAAGTGCTTTATTTCATTTTTTTGAATTTCCGGTAACAGTTCAGCCATGGAATGATTCGCAAGCTGTGCGTGGGTGCTTGCACACAAAACACAGATTGTGAAGCATTTCATGCGCGGAGCGCCCTCACATGAAATAAAAGATGAGCCGCACAGCGGCGGCGGATGTGAAGCAGACGCTTTTATGAATGCGAGGGCTGAACTGTTACAACTTCCGGTAACAATTCAGCTATACGGCGCTGCAAGGTCGCCGCAAAGTCCAAATGGCACCTCTGTTTTTATTCCTCATACAGCTCTCCGTCTATAATCTTCACAATCCGCTTCGCTGACTGTGCCACTCCCATGTCATGGGTAATCATCACGATGGTATTTCCCATCTCGTTTAACTGCCGGAACAATTTCAGAACCTCTTTCCCA
Source organism: Roseburia sp. (assembly GCA_023667765.1). Classification (GTDB taxonomy): domain Bacteria; phylum Bacillota; class Clostridia; order Lachnospirales; family Lachnospiraceae; genus Acetatifactor. Next base: position 550 of record JAMOZS010000096.1, read on the forward strand.
CTCTGCTGGTCTAAGGCCCCTGTAGGCTCATCCGCCAGAAGAATGGCCGGCTGCCCTACTAATGCCCTGGCAATGGAAACCCTCTGCTTTTGTCCTCCCGAAAGCTCGCTGGGCTTATGGTCAATCCTGTGGTCCAGGCCCAGAAGCTTTACTGTTTCCATACATTGCTCCTGAGCCTCCGTGTGCGTCATTCCTCGCATCAAAAGCGGCATAATGATATTCTGCATGACATTATAAGTGGGTATCAACTGATAATTTTGAAAAACAAAGCCTATTTTCTCATTCCGCACTTGTGTCAAATCGTCCTCCTTTGTTTCGTGGATAGCCATCCCGTCCAGGAAATATTCCCCGCTGTCCATCACATCCATACATCCAAGCATATTCATAAGGGTGGTCTTTCCTGAGCCGGACGGCCCCAGAATAGCCACATATTCCCCTGCTGACACATGGAAATTCACATTTTTAAGGATAGGCAGCCTTTCCTCTCCCAGCATATATCCCTTATTGACATTTGTCATGGTAATCATTGTTCTGTTCCTCTCTATTCCGATTCTATGCTTGCGGGAATTTGTTCCGCTTTTATGCTATTCCTGAACTATTCCTGATTCAACGCCACCACAGGAATCAGCCTGGACGCCTTATATGCCGGATAAAACCCAAAAATACTGCCTGTCACGACGCCAAAAAACAAAGAAAGAAGCGCCCCGGAAACAGAAAGCTCCACCCGCACGGACAAAAGCTCCACCAGGGGAGTGATTCCCAGCGACAGCAGCACACCGATTGTTGCACCCACCAGGCTGGTACAGCTTGCCTCCAGCAGAAATTCCAAGAGAATATCCTTCCTGGAGCATCCAAGAGCCTTTAAAATACCAATCTCATTTGTACGCTCCTTCACGGACACAAACAGCACATTCATAATCCCGATGCCTCCTACAAGAAACACGATTACGGCCATAGCAATCAGCAGCAGACTCATGGTATTGTTGGATGCAGAGGCAGCCTCCATCTTACTTCCTGCATCGGAAATGGTAAATGTGGTATTGGGGTAGCTGTCCTTTAAGCTCATTTCCAGATTCGCCATCACCGCATCTACCTGATTCACATCCTCCGCAATCACCGTAAGGGTAGGATTGATATGATTTCCCGTCAGGTACTTTATCCCTGTTTCATAGGGGATAAAAATAGCCGTGTCCGGGCTGATTCCGGAAGCCACGGTTCCCATTTCCGCCATGACACCCGCCACGTTATAGGGTCTGTCGTCTATATACACGATTTCATCATAGGCGTCATAGGCGCTTCCAAAAATGTCCTTTGCCACGGTAGCGCCCAGAACACAGGTTTTCTCTTTCCTCTCATCGTTCTCCGCCGTCAGAAACTCCCCTATCGCCATTTCTATGTTGCTGATTTGCGCATAGTTTTCCTTTACTCCGGCAACGGTATAGTAAGCCGATGAATCCATTTCCCCTCCCTCCACGACAGCATTGGTGGAATAGGAAATCGTAGTGGCGGTAAGACCCGGCACCATCAGTTCCAAATCCTCACAGTCCTCCGCCGTCAAAATGACTTCCTCATTGGTCTGGGTTTCTCCCCCAAAACCAAACAACTCTCCAAATTCTCCAAAATCCATTCCGCCGGGCATTCCCTCGCCGAATCTGCCGCCAAAGCCGCCTGACGGCGTTTCGCCTCCGAAACCGCCGGAAGATGCTCTGCCACCTCTAAACTCACCGGAAGATGCTCTGCCGCCTCCCATAGTCAACCCTGCGCTGTCGGTTCTTGCGCTGTAAGAAATATCAATCGCTCCTGCATTCAGATTTTTAAACTGCTCCGCCACTTCCTCCTTGCCGCCGGTTCCAATGGCAATTACCATCATAATGGTTGCGGAGCCAACCATGATACCGATAGAGGTCAGAATCACCTTGAATTTGTTCTGGGACAGGTTCAGCCAGACCAGACGAAAAATTTCGGATAATTTCATTGCACCGTCCCTCCTGTTTTGCTCTCAATCAGGACGATTTCCCCCTCGGCAAGACCATCCTTGATTTCCACATAAGCGCCGTCCGTAAAGCCGGTTGTCACCTTCCTCCGCTCAATATTTCCCTTCTCATCCATTACCTTCACATAACTGTTCTCACCTTCCGTAATGACCGCCCTGCGGGAAACATAAAGCACTTCCTCCGTTTCTTCGGCCACGAAAGTAATGTCCCCTGTCATTCCCTGGAACAACCCCGATACATCTCCCTTTAATGTAATGGTTACTTCGTAAGTAACATTACCGCTGGAATCGGAGGATGCGTCCCCCATATAAGTAACCTCCCCATCAAACAGTTCCTCCGGGTATGCCGTAAAGTTTACCTTTGCGGCGCTGCCTAAGCTTATATCTTTCCTGTCGGCTTCGCTCACACTCACAGTCATTGTAACATCCTCCCGGTTATACAGAGTAACCAGCACCGAACCCGTCCTGATATTATCGCCCTCTGCCAGCTCCACGCTGGTAATGACTCCACTGTAAGCCGCACAGATACAATTCCCGGACACATGACTGCTGTATTCCTCCCATGCATCCTGGGCATCCGTATAGATATCCTCCTGCTCTGCTGCCGCATCATCCAGATAGGCAATCGCAATGTCATAGGTTTCCTGGGCCGTAGAGTAAGCAAGCTTTCGCAACTCCAGAGTCTGGGCAGCGCTCAGGCTCTGTCGGGCTTTTTCCCTCACCGCAGAATGATATGCCGCTTCCGCTGTGGAAACATTTGTATTCGCCTGTTCCACATTCCGTTCCAGCTGCTCCTTCTTCTGTTCCAGAGAATCTACTGTAGACTGGGCTTCCTGAGCCAGCTGGTAATAATAAACATAACCATAGGGGTTCTCCGACACATCCGTATGATCCCTGCTCCAGATACAGTTATTCAGGACAGTAACCGCATCATTGTAGGCATCTGTCATCTCCGCCAGCTGCGCCTCATACCCTGCCAGACTCTCCTGTGCTCTTTGCAGACTCATCTCTGCGTCCGTCACCCCATTTGTCAGGCTCTGGATGGTAGTGGAGTACTCCGCATCCGCATAATCCCCATAGGCCGTACTGTTCTCATAAGTATACTGCGCCTGCTGCCTGGAAAGGGTCTGGTCTGCATATAGGGCATCAAGGTCGGCTTTCGCCTTATCCACATTGGACTGGAGCTGTTCCTGAAGTCCGGCCACGCTTTCTTCCTCCAACTCATAAAGGACATCACCCTCGGTAACATTCTGTCCTACCGTCACATGAACCTTTGCCACTGTCAGACTGGAGTCGCTCCCTGTAGCAGAAAAGGAATTTGCCCCTGCCATATCAAAGATTCCGCCGAACATATTACCGGCATTCCCTCCCGCAGTACCTGCATTGCCGACGGCTCCCATGCCGCCTATGCCTCCAAAGCCTCCCGTACTGCCGATGTTACCTGTGTTCCCGTTTGAACCGCCCATGCTGTCGGAAGAATCGGTGGTACTTGCCCGCTGTAATGCGCTCATGTCCAGGTCAAAGGTCTGTTCCACCGTGCCTATGTCCACAGCCCCGTCCTCTGTCACTCCCACCATCAGGCTGCCATACTGAACCTGCGTCTGCTTATATACAGGTGTTTCCTCCCGTCTGCTTTTCATAAGGAGGATTCCTGCCAGCAGCAAAACGCCTGCGCCAACTCCTGCCGCAAGGAATATTTTTGCCCTTCTATCCAAATTGCCTGATTTTTTCATCGCCGCTACCTCCCGTTACCAAAGCCTGGAAGCATCTTTTCATCCCCCGACATCCGTCC
>JAMOZS010000097.1 GCA_023667765.1 Roseburia sp.
AGACCGCTGTGCGCCAAACCCGCTTCTCTTGCGGGTTGTGTGCATCTTCACAGTACCCCCCAGACTTTCATGCAAAGTGGTGCCGCCGCGGGGCATGGGGTTTTACTATGAAAACGGATAGGGCCGTCAATGCGGCAGAATGAGAGGGAAAATGGCAATTACGATTTATGTTAATCCGACAAAAGAATCACCCTACGGTCTGGGTCTGCAAAACGGTGAAAAGACTGTTTTCGCCGGTAATCCGGGTCTGGGAGCTAAGAAGGAAGAGACGGCCAATCTGGTTGAACAGAAGAAGAGTCAGGCACAGAGGAAGGCTATGAAGCTTGTTCTGGACGCATGGGAGGGCGACAGGAAGTCTCTGCAGAGCATAGATGACACGAGAGCTGTCAAGGAAGAAAAGATAGCGGAATTGTCCGAATATAAAGCACAGCTTAAAAATCTGGCGGAGCAGGAGGAGGCGCTGCAAAAGCAGTATGGGGAGGCTGACGATTCTCAGAAGGAAGAATTGGAGCAGGCGATACTTGATTTGCAATCTCAGACAAAGGAAATACAGGGAATGGCCCAGCAGACACAGGGGCATCTGGTGGGGCTTACCGAGTCTATTATGGATTCCCGGATTGAACGGCTCAAATCCAATGAAATACTGAAGGCGGAGAAGCTTGGAGAGGGGATAAAGGAAGCAGCAGACCGGGAAATTATGGGATTACTGACGAAGGACGGTATGGAGCATATAAACGAGGAGCTGCAGGAAAAGGTGGAGCAGGCAAAGGAAGCCGGGGAGAAGAAGGAAGAAGAGCAGGAGAAGCTCGACGAGACCAGAAAAGAGCGGGAACTGCAGAAGGAGCAGCAGGAGGAGAATTGGAGACAGGAGCTGGAAGCCAAGATTGAGCAGCAGAAGGAGCCGGCGGATATTACGGAGACCCAGGATGACATGATTACGGTGGAAGAGGCTCAGAGAGAAATTCAGAAAATCCTGCTGGAGAACCATATGTTAGAAGAGGATTTGAAAGGGATTGAGATAGATTTGAATTATTGACAGGATGCTTTATGTGAGAATCAGGGAGGATGAAACATGGGTAGGATGGGTTCTGTTATATTGATGGGCATGTCGACGTTGACGCCCTACGCTCGTTCAAGCTCCAATCTGACAAAAATTTCTTACCGGAATTCGGACGGCTCGGTTGCAGGAACCATAACTCTTACGAAGTCAGGTAAGAAAAAGCCTAAGAAAATCCAGTACAGCTTCAAGGAGGTGTCTGCGCGTATCCTGAATGCGAAAACCTCAGGAAATGCCCGTTCTGCGGTTATTATGGCCCGCAATCGGACGGCCATGCTGCGCAGGCAGCTTAGATCAGGCGAGTATGACAGCAGAGAGCTGGCCTACGCCATTATCCATGCGGAACAGATGGAACGTGTTGCACGCAAGAAGCAAAAGCACCTTCAGCAGGAGGAACGGGCCGAGCGCACGGATACCGAAGACCCTAAGATGGATAAGTGGGAGGAAGGATTGGAAGAACAGCTGGAGGAGGATGCGGCATTAGGGCTGGAGGAAACGCAGGAATTCAGTAAGGAGGAACTTCAGCAGCTGCTTAAGGAGTTACAGGAGCTCATGGAGGAGACCCTGGAATCCCAGGATATTTCGGAACTGCTTGGAGAGGCAGGGGGACTTGAGGAACTGTCCGAGGAGCTGCTTGACAGCTGGGAGGAAATGGAGCCGGAGGATTTGGAGCTTAGGAAGAGGAAGCATCGGGCGGATGAGCTTCGCGATATTGTGGAAGCGGATATGAAGTATCTCAAGGCGTTGTTTGACCTTTGGGAGAAGGAACAGCAGTCCGGTATTTCCGGCAATGTATCCCTGCAGCTGGGAGGTGCGGAGGTTCCTGTCGCAGCGCCGGAAGAACCTGTTCTGACGGAGGGCGGAGAGATAGATATCTCCGTATGATGGAAAACCACGGATTTGCAGGTGATTTCGGCATCCGGATGGAAGTAAAATAACGAGATGATTCAGGGAAGGGTATTGTCCACAGACGATACCCTTCTTGGCATACTTTTTGCGGACATGATTCTGCTGAAGTGAAAAGTTAAATTCCACTTCCAAACCGCTTTTGACAGGAGTAGATTTTACTCATACAGGAAGCGGTTTTTAATACGGCCATACTATCAAAAAGGTGAATTTATTGTTACAATAAAGATGCAACAGGCAGTCATTTTGTCTCAGGATGTTTATTTTCTGGCACGCCAAAAAAGCGGATTACAGGCGAACATTTGCTCGGTGTAGGACTGAAATCCACTTGGGGATGGTATGATTCAGATGGGTATCCGACAATGCCTGTTGTTTTTAATTTTACCGCTATTTTATTTATCTGTTGCCCTGTTTTAATAAATATGGTTTCAGTATGATGCTGTCCTTTTCGACTTGGTGGATGCCAAAGGCCTGCAGCCTTTCATACAGGTCATGGTACATAAAATCGGCCAGTTCCAAAGGGCTTTTGCCGCAAAATTTTTCCACGGGCGCAGAGTTTACATGGCAGAGTGCGAGGTTCAGTGCAGACTGCCCTGTCAGACCGAGCCCCCTGAAATCAGCCCCTTTTGGGAGGATGTACCTTAATGCGATGTGGTTATTTTCCAGGGAGCCCTTCTGCCCGGACTGCATGGGGTCGCAGTAAAAGACCCTTGTGCGTCTGGAACCGTCCGCAGCGGTCTCCATTGCGTCTGCCGCCGTAAATTCAGAGCCCCGGTCGGTAAGGAGGACATGGACATATTTTTCAAACAGTTCCCTGCCGAGGAGCTGTTCCAGCGCATTGACACCGGAAACCATAGCCGCTGCCGTTTTTTCCTCTTGGAAAAAGGCGGGCAGTACGCCCGTGGCAACGAATTTGAAGGTCTGGATAAAGGGGCCGTTTGTCCCGTCGTTATAAACGGTATCCATCTGGGTGACGAAAACATCGGGGTTTTCGTCCACATAAGAACGGTAATCCTTAAAGGTACGCCCCTGTAAGTACCTGCGGTCTTCCCTTTTTTTATACAGGACAGCTTTCTTTTTTTGGAGCCTGCGCCCCACCTGCCTGCGCAGGTCGAGGGGGGAGATATCCGCAACTTCGTGAAAGATGCCGCCTTCGATGTAGTTGTAAAGTGTTTTTTCGCAAATGCCCAGTTCGGGGTGTATCTGCAGGATTTCATAAGGCGAAAGACCCTGTTTCAAAAGCGGGGCGATAGTATCTGCCATATGTTTTGCTTCGGAACTGGTCAGGTCCACACCAAGCCGGGAATCCACAAGGGTGGAGCGGTACTCATGGTGAGCATCCTCCGGGGAATAAGTGTATTTGTCAAAGCGGCAGTAAGCCCATCTGCCGCAGCCATTACAGGCACCCGGGGAACGGTCCCTTCTGGAACAGTGGAAGGGAGTGTATTCGGGGCAGTCAGGGGTGCATTTTCTGCCATATGCACACCCCTTGTATTTGGAACATTCCAAAGGCATTTTGCACTTATGGGAGAGGGTGCGGTGGAGTTTGATTTCCTTGCCAATGGTGGACTTGTCTTTGCCGATTGTCTGTGCAATGGCAGTCTTTGTAGAACCATTGGTAATTCCTGTAAGGATAATGCGCCGTTCGTCCAGGGTAAGGTGTGTATTAGCATTTGTATGAGACATATCAGTTACCTGCCTTTCCTTAAGGCAAAGCCGGATATGTTTCATTAAAGCAGAATGTAAGGGTAATTTCCACAATTTCGCAAGTGGAAGTATGTGTAAGACTAAATTCCACTTGCACCCCTTGGAAGTGGAATTTAACTTTTCACTTCAGTCGGACATGATTCTTCCATCATAAAGCATTTATAGAGTAAAGTTTTTGTCAGTTGGAATAGAGAAATAAATAGAGAGTACCAGA
>JAMOZS010000098.1 GCA_023667765.1 Roseburia sp.
GAAGCAGAGATTTATTCTCTGCTTCCTTTTTTGCCAACTTTAATTATACACTAACAAGTAATTTGGTATTGGTTTTTCCTTCACGCAATATCCTCCATCTGTGATGTATACAGCCGATAATAATATCCCCTTTTTGCCAGCAGTTCCTCATGCGTACCGCACTCCATGATTCCCCCCTGGTCAATATACATAATCTTATCACAGTTTTTAATCGTAGACAATCTATGGGCAATAATGAAGGAAGTTCTTCCCTCCAGCATGGCATTTAAACCGGTCTGCAGCGCTCTCTCCGTCTGCACATCAATACTGGAGGTCGCCTCATCCAACACCAGAATCGCCGGGTCGGATAAAAGTGTTCTCGCAAAACTGATAAGCTGCTTCTGCCCCTGGGACAAAAGAGAGCCTCTCTCCTTCACCTCCGTCCGGTAACCGTCCTGCATATTGCTGATAAACTCATCTGCACATACCACCCGGCTGGCCCTTCTGATTTCCTCCAGCGAGGCATCCAGCTTTCCATAACGGATATTATCCTCAATCGTGCCTGAGAAGATAAAGCTGTCCTGAAGCATAATCCCCATCTGGGAGCGCAGGGAATGCAGCGTCACCTTTGAAATATCCTGATTGTCAATCAATACCCGCCCGCTGTTGACATTATAAAACCGGGAAATCAGATTGACGATGGTACTCTTTCCCGCACCGGTGGGACCGACCAGCGCCACACTCTCGCCAGGCTCTACGGTGAAGGACAGATTTTTCAATACCTCTTTCCCCTCCTCATAGGAAAAGCTCACATTCTCAAAGGTCACCTTCCCCTGAATCGGCGGCATAGGAACAGCGTCCGGGGCGTCATCCACCGTAACCGGCTCATCCAGCGTTTCAAAAATACGCTCCAGATAAGCAATGTTATTGATAAAATTATTAAAGATGTTTCCCAGATTCATAATCGGCTGCCAAAACCTGGCCGCATAACCCGTGATAGCCACAATCGTACCAAGGCTGCCATAACCCATGCCAAAGACAATCAGGCCGAAGATATAAATGGCGGCACGCACCAGCACCGAAATCGTGTCAATTCCCGGCCATACCAGATTACTGTACTTAACCGCCGTAAACCAACTGCTTCTGCAGCGGTCGGAAAGCACGGCAAAGGTCTTTGCATTTTCCTCCTCTCTGGCAAATATCTGCGTAATCCTTGCCCCCACAATATTCTCCTGCAGATAGGCGTTCAAGTTGGAATTCTTATTTGACACATCCTGCCAGGCCCTTCTCTGCTTATTCTTAATCCATAAGAGGAACACCGCCAGCACCGGCACACCGCACATCACCACCAGAGACAGCTTCACATCCACCAGAAACATAAACACCACTATGAAAATCAGGTTCAGAATTTCCAGCACCACATTAATCAATCCATTGGAAAGCATATCCGAAACAGAGTTCACATAGTTCACCACTCGAATCAGTATCTTCCCATGGGGTCTGTCATCATAATACTGGAAAGAAAGCTTCTGTAAATGTTCAAAAATATCCCTCCGGATATCAAATATAATATTCTGCCCCACATTTACCATGATTCTGGAACGTATGGTAGTGAATATCACACTGATAACAAAGGCGGCTATCATAAGCGCCACCAAGCCGAACAACATCTCTGTGTCCTTGCGGGGTATCGCTACGTCCAAGGCCCTCTGGGTAATCATCGGCTCAAACAAGCCTGCGATACCTCCGATAGCACTCAAGGCAAAAGCAAAAATCATATTCTTCAGATACTTCTTTATGTAAACAGACGCCCTTAACAAATGTCGGAAATCAAAAGGGGTTTCCAAAATTTCATCTTCTTTATAAGTATTTCTTCTAGCCATTTTTCCTCCCTTCCCAGGCGCTTAAGCCTCTCCTGTCTGCAATGCCACCATCTGATAATAATAGCCCTTCTTAGCGATAAGCTCCTCATGAGTACCCGTTTCCGTAATATGTCCGTCCTGCAGAATCAGAATTTTATCCGCGAATTTCGTGGTGGAAATCCTCTGGGCAATAATAATCTTCGTACAGGAAAAGTCCAGCTCCTCTAAGCTTTTTTGAATCTGCTTTTCCGTCTCCATATCTACCGCAGAGGTGGTATCATCCAGAATCAGGATAGCCGGCTTGACTGCCAGGGCTCTGGCAAGGGAAATCCTCTGCTTCTGCCCGCCGGAAAGTCCCACGCCCCTTTCTCCGATAATGGTATCATACCCTTCCGGCATTTTGGCGATAAACTCATCCGCTGCCGAATACCTGGCGAATTTCACCACTTCCTCCGGCTTAATATGCGTATCTCCGTAGGCGATATTTCCGTCGATGGTATCCGAGTATAACAACACGTCCTGCGTAGCCAGACCGATATTCCTACGAAGCTGTACCAGCTTCATATCCTTTACATTCACGCCGTCTATCAGAACTTCGCCGGCCGTAGGCTCATAAAATCTGGGAATCAACTGTATCAGCGAGGTCTTGCCGCAGCCGGTCTCTCCCATAATCGCAATCGTTTCACCCGGCTCGGCCACAAAGGAAATATCCTCCAGGACCGGAAGCCTTCCGTCCTCATATTTAAAGCTCACGTTTTTAAACTCCACCCTGCCGGTAAAGCGCTCGGGACGGTCAACGGCGTCCGGCTTATCTACGATTTCAGGCTCCGAATAATAAATCTCCATCACCTTATCCGAGGCCGCCGCAAAGCGCTGAAACTCGTTCATAATATTCCCCAGCATACGCATGGGATTACAGATGGCCCAAATCAGACTGGAAAAGGCCACATATTCACCCATGGTGAAATTCCCCGAATCATTTATCAAAAACAGGCCGCCTACCACCAGCAGCACTACAGGCATCAAATCCGCCAATGTCTCAATATAGGGATAAAAAGTCAGCCAAGTCATAGACGTTTTCTTATTGGTCTCCGAATAATCCATATTGCAGGCATTGAATTTATTGATTTCATAATCCTCTCTGGCAAAAGCCTTCACCACACGATTACCGGAAATATTTTCCTGTGCCGCCGTATTCATGTTGGCCAGCTTTTCCCGCAGCTCTTTATGTCTGGGCGCTACCTTATTCTTAAAGATTACAATAATAATATAGATAAAAGGCGCCAGCGCAAAGAGGCTCAGGGCCAGTCTCCAGTCCATAACAAAGTAATATACCGCCACCGCTCCCAGCAAAGACACCGCCTCCACGATGGCTCTGGAAACCCAGGCTATCATATGCCTGATAGCGTCCAAGTCCCCTGTGAGCCTGGTCATCAGGTCTCCCGTCCGGTACGTGGCATAAAATTTCATATCCTGATGCTCAATCTTATCAAACAACAAGGTTCTGATTCTGTACAATACCTTCTGAGATACATGCTCCACTCCCATACAA
>JAMOZS010000099.1 GCA_023667765.1 Roseburia sp.
CTTCACAAATACTTCGGTAACCGCCTCATTGCAGCCCTCGTCCATGGTAAAACGCTCTCTGTCCCAGTCGCAGGAGGAGCCCAGTTTTTTAAGCTGAGAAACAATACGCCCCCCATACTCCTTCTTCCAATCCCATGCCCGCTCCAGAAATTTCTCCCGGCCCAGGGCATGCTTATCAATGCCCTCCTCCTTGAGCTTCTCGATAATCTTGACCTCTGTGGCAATACTGGCATGGTCTGTGCCCGGCTGCCACAGGGCATTATAGCCCTGCATTCTCTTAAAGCGAATCAGAATATCCTGCATGGTATTGTCCAGAGCGTGGCCCATATGAAGCTGCCCTGTGATATTGGGCGGGGGAATCACGATTGTGAAAGGTTTCTTACTGTAATCCACCTTAGCATGAAAATATTTCTTCTCCAACCACTTCTGATACAATCTCTCCTCTATGCCGCTGGGGTCATAGGTCTTTGCCAATTCTTTGCTCATCCTTGTCTCCTTTCAACTCCCTGTATCCCCCAATCTTGAGGGACTTGGCTCCTTTGCTGCGCCGAGTGCGCATAAAAAAACCCTCTGCAGACCTCTATCTGCAAAGGGCGTCATGAACGCGGTACCACCTTTGTTCACAGGAATACTCCTGTCTCTACAGCTTCTCCCGGCCGGCTGTCAGGGACGCACATCCTCCGTTTCAAAGCATTACCCGATAACGAGGGTAAATCGGGAGAGCTTACCGCTTCCTCTTCTGGAAGCCTTCACCCCTCCGGCTCCTAAGCTACCTTCCGCAACCTTTTCCCCGGCAAACCTCTCAGCGCCCATACCACAGGCAGCCCGCCTCTCTGACAGGAGACGATTGCGTACTCCTCTTATTCAACGCCTTTTTATTATATTGAAAATATAGTCTATCAGAGAGGCTGTTGTCAAGTCCTTTTCAAATACTTTTTATGCCTAACGCCTGGTACAGGGAACATCCCTTTTAACTGGCATGGTAAAAATTATTTATTCTGGCACTTTTAAGCAATCCACTTCACGCATATACTATGCATAATGCTTAAGCAAACAGAAGTATCTACGCCGGCACAGGCGGCAGAATATGGAATACTCACAACAAGGGCCCGATTCCCTGTTCGTGAGAAAATACAGGAGGAATCTTATCATGAAAAAAAGGATGAAAAATGATACGAAAAAAGAAAATACCCGAAACAAGCGCTTCGGCCTGCTGATTGTATCGTCCCTGCTGCTGTTGGCAGGATTGATTTTCACAGTCTATGCCCATCATACCAGCTATCTTGCCTCTCTGACTGCAAAGGGAGATGAAAAGCTCGCCCTGCAGCGTCCCTACGCCTATGGATTGACCATCGTATTTTTAGCGGCCGCCATGCTGTTAAAGGGAATCTATAACGCTCTGGTGGGGACTGCATCCGGCCAAAAATCAGACATAAAAAGACTCGCTATGGCCGGACTGATGGCCGCTCTGTGCTATATCGGCTTCACTTTCTTTAAAATAGACATTCCCGTAGGCACCGAGAAAACGGCCTTCCACTTTGGCAATGTATTCTGTGTGCTGGCGGCTCTTCTGATTGGCGGCTATTGGGGCGGCCTGGCCGGCGCCGTAGGCATGACTATCGGCGATTTGACCACCGCCTATGTGACCAGCGCGCCTAAGACCTTTTTATTAAAGCTGTGCATCGGGCTGATAACCGGCCTTGTAGCCCATAAAATTTTTAGACTGAGTCAAAATCATAATCCAAAATATGTTACCGGTGTCACCATAGCTTCCTGCGTCTGCGGCATGGCCTTCAATGTAGTCGCCGACCCCCTTGTGGGATACTTCTACAAAATGTATATTTTGGGCGTGCCTCAGGAGCTCTCTGCGGCGCTGGCCAAGCTGGGCACTCTCACTACCTTTGTAAACGCTGTTGTGGCAGTCATTGCCGCCTCCGTGTTCTATCTGGCTCTGCGACCCGCATTGAAAAAATCTAATTTGTTTATACAAATAACGCCTGAGACAGACGGCTCTGCGAGAGAGAGCAAAAAGAAATGAACAAGACCATCCGGACTGCGGCGGCCTGTTTGCGTCCATTCTTGCCGCCGCTGCACGGATGGTCTTTCTCCTGATTCAGCGGAAGGAAATATCTATATTACCCATAGAACATTCTATATCCATGTTTTTATTCGCGCCGTTACTGATTTGGCGTTTCTGCGAAAGCCCTGAGAACTCATCTCCGTCCATATAGATATTTCCCATAGAGCATTCCAGCGTATAGTCAAAGTCTTCCTTGGCGCCGTCTATCTTTAAATCAATATTTCCCATGGCGCATTCCAAATCCGCACCTTTCGATATCGCGCCCTCCATTTCCAGATTACCCATGCCAACCTCGGCCTGCAGTGTGCCCGCCTGCATATTCTGCATCACGATTTCACCCATACCCACCTGAACATCCATTTCGTCAGCCTTAAGATTCTTCATCTGAATCTGTCCCGCACCTACCTCCAGGTCTACCTCATAGCTGCTCAAATCATCAAAGCTCAATTCTCCCGCTCCAAGCTCTATGGACACCTCATCAAAGGTAAAATCAGCCGGCACATACAAAGTAATTTTGCTTGCCCGAATCATCCCCAGACTGACTTTTCCTTTGCCTGTGCGCGTAGACTTAATATGCAGCGTCCCATCCTTCACATAGCACTGTAGCCGGCCAATGCTGCTTGCCTCCAGCCAGAAGGAATCGTCCTCGGACTTCTTTGCCTCAAAGGAACAGCCCCCCACATCAATATCCAAATCCCGGATGTCGTTTCCCAGAGAACGCTTATCTATGGTTCCTGTCAGGATTTCCAGGCTCTTGTCAAAGAGATTGGATTTCTCATCCACATCATAAAATACATCCGCTCCCACGATATTTTCCCATATCCGGTCTCCTACCCCAATCCCCCAATCCTCTATATCGTCTCCAATATCTACTCTCAGCCATCCGCCGGTAACACGGTTCACAATCTCCCGTATCCTCTGTCCTCCGCTCACCGGCCCTGCAATCATAGCCAATGCCACACCCACAACCACAAATATCAACGCTGTTATCGCACAGCCCTTCATAAACTTTTTCATCTCGTCCTATCCTCATTTCTGCGCCGCCTGTTTCCTATCCTCCAACCCTGAGCCGGACAGCGCACCGACCCAAAGCTCTCTTCAATTTTTCCCCGGCGCCTTTTCCTTTTTCTGAAACAGGCGGATAATCCCTTTCACAACAGCCGGCGTTACGATACCTGCCATTGCCACCGTCAGCATCAAAAACAAAAGCCCAATTCCGCCGCAGACAAGACCGCCGCCAAACAAAGCTACTGCTGTCAGCGGAGATACTGCGATACACATGAAACCCAC
>JAMOZS010000009.1 GCA_023667765.1 Roseburia sp.
CATTTAAGGAAGCTACTATCAAAACCGGACAGGTCACCTCTTTTGCATATTTATCGGATGGGAATGGATTTTTCACAAAATATTTCAGAGGGCCATAAAAAATGTTTAAAACACTGTTATATAAACTGATTCCATTATCGAAGGGCGCAACTAATACCAGTTTTTCAACATCATGTCCGGAGCATAGATAAGCGGCTACGCCTGTTCCAAGACTGAAACCTTCTACTATTATGCCATTTTTACCATAATACTCATCATTACTGATAGAATCATATATGATATCAGCCATTTGAAGTATTTCGTCATATTTGACCGAGCCATCGCTGAGCCCATAACCGGGATAATCTATCATAATCCAATTATAGGACTCCAGATATCCGGCGTCCAGATTACAAAAAAAGGAAGCAGATGATTGAGCGTTGCCACCAAAATACAGTATCGTAGGAGACTGCTCCTTTGGACAACGGAAGCCCCATCCCCGGTACTGGGTGTCACCGTATTTTATACATATTTCTTCAAAACCTTCTTTTTCCCTTTCGGCTAGTTCACTGTGGGAGTACATATCAAAAGATGGATAATATAACAAATGATTCTGAATCTGAAAAAACAAGGTAAATAAAAATATAAATGTAAAAGATAAAGCGACAGGTAATGTCATGAAAGGATGTTTTCTGATAAGCTTGCATATCCGGGAGCTCCATGTAAGCACCCCTCTTTTTTTACATATCCTATTAATAGGGTACCAGATGATTGCTAATATGAAAACGGGTATACTACAGATACAAATATAAGCAATGTTATCAAAGGCAATGGGCATGCCGGACAGAGGGTTTTCGCGGTTTCCTACAATATATCCGGCAGCCCGCAGAAGCATAAGCGGAAAGGATATTATAAATGTAAGGTAAACCAGATTACAGGTTATAAGAAAAAATTTTTTCATGTTAGTCCTCTACTCTGACATTAATTATTGCGGGAGTGTCAGTATGAATCTTTATTTTACCAGATGTAGATAAAAATCTGAATACGGTTAATGATACCAAAATTTCAATGGTATTTTTCTTCTCATAATGATATATTTTTTTTACAAAATGAATTGAATCAACACATTCAATCTTCAAAAGTAAGGTTTTATCTTTATAGTCTACCCAAGAAACAACTATACTGGGAGAAACAACATTTATAGTCAACTGATACTACCTCCACTGGAATTCGAAGCCCCACTTTTTTTGGTTTTGCTAGAGCAACTTGAAATCATGCCATTCTTGTACCTTTTAGGGTTATTCACATTGGGCAGGTCTCCTTTTTTACATATCCCTTTTTTTTCTTAATATTTGCGCTTAATGTTTTAGGAGTAGCGATAACTCCTGCGGACAATTTTTCTTTGTTGGTTGCAACGCTATTCCATACTTTACATGCAAATCATGCACAATTGTTTGTGGATGTCCATTTGTTGTTTTTATTAATTGTTTTATTTATGGTTGAAAATTGGCTCGAAGAGAGGGACTTTGAAATAGAGACTCTGTTATTGTATGCTTTATAATTCTTGGCATAGTATGCCTCCAAATTTACATAAACACCTTTACCGTCATTTTTGTTACCATATGTTCCTATCGTTATTGATTGTCCGGGTTGGACAGTGACTCCGGCCAGCATTTGGGCGGAAGGAGAAGTGTTTTGATAAAGTAAGAATGCATGAACACCATACCATGCATCTTTTGTAGAGCCATCTGACACTATATGTAGCCTACCTATAGGCGCTGCAGCTGATACAGTAGTACCATAGAACCAGAATCCTAATCCGGTAATTAAAATAAATGATGTTATAAATAAAAAATGTCTGATACTTTTCTTCATTTTTTCTCCCCTTTTTCATGATAGAATTAATTGTTTTGTTAATTGTATTATAAATAAATGTTATTAACAAGCATAACTTTTGAAAAGAATTTTCCTAACAAGCGAATTTGGTTAGCCAAATTCAGTGCTTGATAAGATATATCTTGAATCTTTTTTCTCGGAACGTGAAACTGTCATTTATTACCAAAATGAACACTCATCATCCCTTGAGAGTTGCTCATAAAGAGCTGTTATTCTGTTGTCACTAGCCGTTCTGTTGTTCATTTCGAACCCCTTTCCGACGGTTGGCTCATCTGTGGTAAGTCCATCTTAACATAACTTTTTCTGCCAGTCACCATTTCATTCAAAATTAAACGGGGATTTTTCTGCCAGCGTATCGGCATATTCCGAACCCGTATGCATCCAGCTCATTGCCATTATAATGTTTCTTGCGCTTCCACCTGCCGTAATTAGTTTTGTATTTTATATGTATTCTATAAGCCCGCTCTCCTCTTCTTGTAACTGATTTGCAATGAAAAAGAATTACTTCTTTCGCTAATAGGAGAAAAACTGCTACACTTTTTTATTTTTTTAAAAAGGACTGACCGCAAATGCCAAAATAGGCTGAGTTTCAAGTGTTCAGGGGCTAAATTTAATAACAGAAGCTGACGGGGATATGTTCTACTATGAAGTCCGCGTGCTTGCACTCCGGCGGATTGAAGAAAGTGCATGAACAGAGGAATGATTTTAATGGATTATGCCGATATCGGTATAATCCATTTGAAGTCAATTAAATGGTGGGACAAGTTGGATGCTAACAGAGAACGGAAAGAAAGGGAGCATGAGATAGGAAGGTCTGCTGTTCCTTTGGAATGTGCCGCAGGCTGCGGCAATGGAATTTCAGAAGGAATATGCGGAAAGGCATGCCCGGCTTCTGGTCAACCACGCCGAAAACGGCAGGAAATATCTGTATGACATTTTGGCAGTAAAAAAAAAGAAACGAGCAAGCCGTAGCAAGATGTACGGTGAAAACCCATTTCTTATTGTCAACAATAAGCTTTTTCTTCTGTCCTGTCAAGTCCTGATTTTGATTTTTCAAAATACCGCCATTGGCATTTTTAATGTAATGCAAATAAAAATAGAAAAAGTGTTAGACTTAAAATAGTGAGATAGTGAAAATCTGATAGAGGTGGTTGGAATAGAAAGGGAAATATGGTATGATATAGGAAGATTCAAAGCAAAATAAGACGGGATGGGAGGAAAGAAGATGGAAATCATGAAAAAAAGTGAGGCTTTTGGGATGAAAGTCTTGCTGAGAATTTTTGTGGGTATCGTCATTGTGCTGTTATATGCTCTGCCGGTGCAGGCAGAGGAACTTCAGACGAAAACAGGCAGTATGGAAGGCGTCCTGCAGGCAGGTAATTTGCTGGAGCCGACAGAAGGGATTATGGCGTACAGTCTGTATTCTGATACAAGTCAGGCGGAGCAGGCGATAATAAACGCCATAAGTTTGATAGAGGATTCTGTTGATATCAGCGAGTATGAGATTCAAAGTAGTGATATGGCGGATATTGTAAGAAGAATATTAAATAATAATCCGCAGTTTTTTTATATGCAAAGTTATATGTGGACTTATAACACGAATAGTGGTAATGTTATTTCCATAAAATTTACCTATTATGATTCGGCAAGCGAGCTAAAAGCGGTTTATGAGGCAAATGTTTCCTCGCTGCTTGCCCAGGTAAACGATTCTTGGACAGATATGGAAAAGATAGTATTTATCAATGATTACATTGCCACGCATTGCGTGTATGATGAAGGGGCATTAGTGGATTCGCCCGCACCACACACCTATGATGCCTATGGCGTATTGGTAAATGGTTTGGCGGTTTGTCAGGGTTATGCGGAGGCTTTTCAGGATTTGATGAACCGTTTAGATGTGCCCTGTGAACTGGTTACCAGCAGGTCTTTAAATCATGCATGGAATATGGTGCTGATTGGAAAAGACTGGTATCATGTAGATGTGACATGGAATGACCCGATATCTGACTTAATCGGAAGGGCAAGGCATTATTATTTATTGAAGAGTGCAGACTGGTTTCAGGATACAAACAAAGGAAAGCATAATGCTTCGGATTATGTTTTCTCCGGCAGCGGAACAGTGTCAAGCGCGGCAAGCACGACATATGATGATTATTTTTGGAATGATATTGATACTTCCTTTGTATATGCTGACGGAAATTGGTATGGACTTATTAAGAGTACCGGTAAACTGAATCAATATAGCGTAAATGCATCCGGTTTTACGCTTAAAAAAGAAATATGCACCATCTCTGATAAATGGCCTGCAGAGGGAAATAGTTTTTATGTGGGGTGCTTTAGTCATCTTGGTTTTTTGAAGGACAAGATTTACTATTCTACCCCCAGAGAAATATATGCCTATCATTTAAGCACGGGAGTACAAAGTTCTGTTTATTCACTCACTGATGAGGAAGTGTCCGCAGGAAATATTTATGGAATGGTTATTCAGGATGGGATTTTAACATATGGTTTGGCTTCGACGCCAAATGGTAAGATTACAGAAAAGACCTATGTTTTACATAGACACAATTATAGTTCGGCCATTACGAAAACGGCCACCTGTACAGAGAACGGAACGGAGACTCGCAGGTGTGAGGGCTGTGGAGAGGAGGCTATTACCGTTATACCGGCGACCGGACATAAGCCTGGGAAAGCAGCGACCTGCACGGAAGCGCAGACCTGTACGACCTGCGGGAAGGTGATAGAGAAAGCGACCGGACATAAGCCTGGGAAAGCAGCGACCTGCACGGAAGCGCAGACCTGTACGACCTGCGGGAAGGTGATAGAGAAAGCGACCGGACATAAGCCTGGGAAAGCAGCGACCTGTACGGAAGCGCAGACCTGTACGACATGCGGGAAGGTGATAAAGAAAGCGACCGGGCATATCTATCAGAATAAGGTAACGCCTGCTACGCTTACAAAAGATGGTAAGACAGTATCTGTCTGTAAGGTCTGCGGCGATTCAAAAAAGACAGGGAGTATCAGCCGGCCGAAGAGTGTTACACTGTCCAATGTCAGCTATACCTATAACGGAAAGGCAAAAAAACCCTCTGTTACCGTAAAGGATGCCAATGGTAAAACCATATCCAAAAGCAATTATACGGTTTCCTATGAAAGCGGCAGGAAGAACGTAGGAAAATACAAGGTGAAGGTTACTTTTAAGGGGAATTATAAGGGTACAAAAAACCTGTATTTTACCATAAATCCGGCGCCGGTTAAAATAAAGTCCTTAACGGCCGGCAGCAAAAAACTGACTGTAAAGTGGGCAAGAAATACAAAGCAGGTGACGGGCTATGAAATTGCCTATTCTACAAGTAAGGACTTTACGGAAACCAGTACAAAAACCATAACAATAAAGAAGAATACGCCTGCCAGCCAAGTGATTTCCAAGCTGAAAGCGAAAAAGAAATATTATGTACGCATTCGCACTTACAAGTCGGTATCAGGTAAGAAATATTATTCTGAGTGGAGTAAGGTTAAGAATACTACCACAAAGAAATAACTTGACAATTTCCGGAGTTTAGCGATATAATTTTGCGTAAACAGAGAAAAAGGCGATAACGAAGAGAGTAGCTGTTTTTTCAAAGACCCAGCGAGCCGGGGAGGGTGAGAGCCTGGCGCGAGTAGAGAAACAGGGAAAATCACTTCCGAGCTGTCAGGGCAAACGGTAACCAGTAGTCCTGAACGGTATCCCGCCGTTAGAGGGAAGCATATAATTCCGCAGTCTTATAGCTGTGGCATTCGGAGAGATTTTTGCCGAAGGAGCCGTGGGTATGGCGGAACGTATGTTGTAACGGGTGGTTTGCGAGTATAAAGGCCTCGTCCTATTACAGGACGGGGCCTTTTTGACGGTTTGCGCCGGCAGCCTGCCCCAAAGCGTACAAAGCTGTCACCTGCGCAGGCAAATGAGATTTTCTTAATGTTCCGGCATTTATCAGCAATTTCGGGACATGGATGTCCCGAAAAGTCCGACCTGAGCCAGGATGGCGAATGTCGGGCGGTTGCGTGGACGGTCAAAGTATTATCGGAACATTTAGAAAATCCATTTGATGAAGCAGACAGCATGTATGCTTTGGGGCAGGCCGCCGGGTGTAAACCGGGTGCGATTGTGTCTATATGATAAATCTAAGGGAGCGCTGATTAAATCAGCCCTTCCTTAGAGCCTCCGGCAGATGCACACGGATTTGCAGGGGTATGCCGATGCGCTGAATGAAAGAAATAGCATTGCCGCACCGCTCAATGAAAGCGGTGGGCTGATGAAAGGAGACAAGGATGTATAAACAGGTAGACAGTAATTTAAACTTCGTGGACAGGGAGAAAGCGGTAGAACAGTTCTGGAAGGACGAACACATTTTTGAGAAGAGTATGGAAAGTCGAAAAGAGGGTGAAACCTATACCTTTTATGACGGTCCGCCTACTGCAAACGGAAAGCCCCATATCGGTCATGTGCTGACCCGTGTCATCAAGGACATGATTCCCAGATATCGTACCATGAAAGGCTATATGGTGCCCAGAAAGGCCGGTTGGGATACGCACGGACTCCCGGTGGAAATTGAGGTGGAGAAGCTTCTCGGACTGGATGGTAAGGAACAGATTGAGGCCTATGGTCTGGAGCCCTTCATCAAAAAGTGTAAGGAAAGTGTGTGGAAATATAAGGGAATGTGGGAGGATTTCTCCGGTACGGTAGGCTTCTGGGCCGATATGGAACATCCCTATGTCACCTATGATGATGATTTCATTGAGTCCGAGTGGTGGGCTCTAAGGACTATCTGGGATAAGGGGCTCTTATATAAGGGCTTTAAGATTGTGCCTTACTGTCCCCGCTGCGGAACTCCCCTGTCGGCCCAGGAGGTAGCCCAGGGTTATAAGGCTGTAAAGGAGCGTTCTGCCATTGTGCGCTTTAAGGTAATCGGCGAGGATGCCTATTTCCTGGCATGGACGACTACGCCCTGGACGCTGCCTTCCAATGTGGCGCTGTGCGTCAACCCGGAGGATACCTATTGCAAGGTGAAGGCTGCCGACGGCAGCGTGTATTATATGGCGGAAGCTCTGTTGGACAGAGTTCTCGGAAAGCTTGCAAAGGAAGGGGAAAAGGCTTATGAGGTACTGGAGACCTTCAAGGGTATTGATTTGGAATACAAGGAATATGAACCTCTCTTTGCCTGCGCCGGAGAAGCGGCCGAAAAGCAGAATAAGAAAGCCCATTTCGTGACCTGTGACAGCTATGTTACCATGTCGGACGGTACAGGCATCGTACACATTGCGCCGGCCTTCGGTGAGGATGACTCCCGCGTGGGAAGAGTTTATGACTTACCCTTCGTACAGTTTGTGGACGGCAAGGGTGAGATGACGGAGGAGACGCCTTATGAGGGATTATTTGTAAAGAAAGCAGACCCGGAGATATTGAAGGATCTGGATGCGGAGGGCAAGCTTTTTGACGCTCCGAAATTTGAGCATGATTATCCCTTCTGCTGGAGATGTGACACGCCGCTGATTTATTATGCGAGAGAATCCTGGTATATCAAGGAGACCGCTGTAAAGGAGGATTTGATTCGCAATAACAATACCATTAACTGGATTCCCGAGTCTATTGGAAAAGGACGTTTCGGAAACTGGCTGGAGAATATTCAGGACTGGGCTATTTCCCGAAATCGTTACTGGGGCACTCCTTTAAATATCTGGGAATGCGAGTGTGGCAAGCGCCATTGCGTGGGCAGCCGGGAGGAGCTGTACCGGATGAGCGGTAATGAGGCGGCTAAGACGGTGGAACTTCATCGTCCCTATATAGATGAGATTACTTTAAAATGCCCGG
Source organism: Roseburia sp. (assembly GCA_023667765.1). Taxonomy (GTDB): domain Bacteria; phylum Bacillota; class Clostridia; order Lachnospirales; family Lachnospiraceae; genus Acetatifactor. The sequence continues at coordinate 7,727 of JAMOZS010000009.1, forward strand.
ATTGCGGAGGCGTTATGAGGCGCGTGCCTGAGGTGCTGGATTGCTGGTTTGACTCCGGCGCCATGCCTTTTGCACAGCACCATTATCCCTTTGAGAATAAGGAATTATTTGACAAGCAGTTTCCGGCGCAGTTTATTTCCGAGGCTGTGGACCAGACCAGAGGATGGTTCCATTCCCTGCTGGCAGAGTCCACGCTGCTCTTTAACAAGGCTCCTTATGAGAATGTCATTGTATTGGGGCATGTGCAGGATGAGAACGGTCAGAAGATGAGTAAATCCAAGGGAAATGCGGTGGACCCCTTTGATGCGCTGGCTTCCTATGGCGCAGATGCGATTCGCTGGTATTTCTATGTGAATTCCGCTCCCTGGCTGCCCAATCGCTTCCATGGAAGGGCGGTACAGGAGGGACAGCGCAAGTTCATGGGTACGTTGTGGAATACCTATGCATTCTTTGTGCTGTATGCGAATATAGATAGTTTTGATGCTACCGCATATAGGCTGGATTATGAAAAGCTTCCCGTTATGGATAAATGGCTTTTGTCCAGGTTAAATACCGTGGTGGGTCAGGTGGACGACCATCTGGAGCATTATCGGATTCCTGAGGCGGCCAGAGCGCTGGAGGGATTCGTGGATGAAATGAGTAACTGGTATGTGCGCCGCAGCCGTGAGCGTTTCTGGGCGAAGGGTATGGAACAGGATAAGGTAAATGCCTATATGACCCTGTACACAGCGCTGGTGATGATTTCCAAGGCGGCAGCGCCCATGATTCCCTTTATGACGGAGGATATTTATCAGAATCTAGTGCGCAGCATTGATAAGAATGCCCCTGAGAGTATTCATCTCTGTGATTTTCCCGTGGTGGAGACTTCTTATATTGATAAACAGCTGGAGGCATCCATGGAGGATGTGCTGGCGGCAGTAGTAATGGGTAGAGCCTGCCGTAATGAGGCAGCTATCAAGAACCGTCAGCCTATCAGCAGAATGTATATCAAGGCGGATATGCGGCTGGACAGCTTCTATACGGATATCATCAAGGAGGAGTTAAACGTAAAGGAGGTGGTCTTTACCGATGATGTGAGAGATTTCACTTCTTATACCTTTAAGCCGCAGCTTCGCACGGTGGGGCCCAAATACGGCAAGCAGCTGGGCAGCATTCAGAAAACGCTGGCAGGGCTGGATGGCAATGCGGCGATGGAGGAGCTCAAGGAGAAGGGAAAGCTTAGCTTCCCGGCAGGGGATGTGACGGTAGAGCTCACCCAGGAGGATTTGTTGATTACCATGACCCAGAAGGAAGGCTATGTTTCTTCGGAGGATAATCATATGACCGTCGTGCTGGATACGAATCTGACAGAGGAATTGATTGAGGAAGGCTTTGCCAGCGAAATCATCAGCAAGATTCAGACCATGCGCAAGGAGGCCGGTTTTGAGGTGATGGACCATATCAGGGTATCCATCAATGACAATGAGAAGCTTTCGGAAATCGCCGCTAAGAATCAGGCTGCGATAGCCGGAAAGGTATTGGCCCGGGAGCTTACTGCCAATAAGGAATTTGCCGTATCGAAGCAGTGGAATGTAAACGGTGAAAATGTAACCATTACACTGGAAAAAATCTAAGAGACATGTTATACTGGCAGGAGGGGCGGATTCTTGGTTCGTCCCTCTGCGAAAGCATAAAGGGCAGTTCAGTTTCTGGGCTGTGAAATATCAGAAGGAGGAACCCTATGAAACCAATCATTAAACCGATAAACAAGCAGGCGAACGAAGCGGCGCCGCCTAAGAGGAAATTTGATAAGGAGCTTTTCAAGAGAAGCGTTCTTTATAATGTAAAGACATTGTATCGCAAGACTTTGGAGGAGGCAACGCCCCAGCAGATTTTCCAGGCGGTATCCTATGCGATTAAGGACCAGATTGTAGAACATTGGATGGAGACCCAGAAAGCCTATGAAAAGGAAGACCCCAAGATGGTTTACTACATGTCCATGGAATTTTTGATGGGCCGGGCGCTGGGCAATAATATGATTAATTTGCAGGGCTATCAGGATGTAAAGGACGCCCTGGAGGAATTGGGGCTTGACCTGAATGTGGTGGAGGACCAGGAGCCGGATGCGGCTCTGGGAAACGGCGGTCTGGGACGTTTGGCGGCTTGTTTTCTCGATTCTCTGGCCACACTGGGCTATCCGGCTTACGGTTGCGGCATCCGTTACCGCTATGGTATGTTCAAGCAGGAAATCAGGGAAGGTTATCAGGTGGAGGTGCCGGATAACTGGCTGGTGGACGGCAATCCCTTTGAGCTGCGTCGGCCCGAGTATGCAAAGATTGTAAAATTTGGCGGCTATGTGTCCGTTAAGACGGATGAGAACGGCCGGAATGTGTTCAGCCAGGAGGGCTATCAGTCTGTTAAGGCCATTCCCTTTGATATGCCGGTGATAGGCTATGGAAACGGTATTGTGAATACGCTGCGCATCTGGGATGCGGAGCCGGTGGAATGCTTCCAGCTGGACAGCTTTGATAAGGGTGATTACCAGAAGGCCGTTGAGCAGGCTAATCTGGCAAAGAATATTGTGGAGGTGCTCTATCCCAACGACAATCATTATGCGGGAAAGGAGCTCAGGTTAAAGCAGCAGTATTTCTTTATTTCCGCTTCCGTGCAGGAGGCCGTGGAAAAATATATGCGTAAGCATGACGATATCCGCAAATTCCATGAGAAGGTAACCTTCCAGCTGAATGATACCCATCCCACTGTGGCGGTTGCCGAGCTGATGCGTGTGTTGATGGATGATTATTATCTGACCTGGGATGAGGCATGGGAGGTGACCAGAAAGACCTGCGCCTATACGAACCATACGATTATGTCTGAGGCGCTGGAGAAGTGGCCTATTGAGTTGTTTTCCCGTCTGCTTCCCAGAATTTATCAGATTGTGGAGGAGATTAACCGTCGCTTTATCATTGAGATTGAGAATAAATATGCGAATGAGCCGGGCGTAAATGTACAGGATAAGATTCGCAAAATGGCGATTATTTATGACGGACAGGTAAAGATGGCGCATATGGCGATTGTCTCCGGCTATTCGGTGAACGGCGTGGCAAGATTACATACGGAAATTTTAAAGAAGCAGGAGCTTAAGGATTTCTATGAAATGTATCCTGAGCGCTTTAACAATAAGACAAACGGCATTACCCAGAGAAGATTCCTTTTACATGGCAATCCTTTGCTGGCCGATTGGGTAACGAACCATGTGGGCAGCGAGTGGATTACGGATTTGCCTCAGATTAACCGTTTGAAGGTATATGCGGAGGACAATAAGGCGCAGCAGGAGTTCATGAATATCAAGTATCAGAACAAGGTGCGTCTGGCCAAGTATGTGCTGGAGCATAACGGCGTAGTGATTGACCCCCGTTCGATTTTTGACGTACAGGTGAAGCGCCTTCATGAGTATAAGAGACAGCTTTTGAATATTCTGCATATTATGTATCTGTACAATGAGCTGAAGGAGCATCCGGAGATGCAGTTTTATCCCAGAACCTTTATCTTTGGGGCAAAGGCGGCAGCAGGATACCGCAATGCGAAGCTGACCATCAAGCTGATTAATTCGGTAGCAGATGTCATCAATAATGACGTCTCCATCGGCGGTAAGCTGAAGGTGGTGTTTATAGAGAATTACAATGTATCCAATGCGGAGATTATCTTTGCAGCGGCAGATGTGTCAGAGCAGATATCTACGGCCAGCAAGGAGGCCTCCGGTACCGGTAATATGAAATTTATGTTAAACGGAGCCATTACGCTGGGTACGATGGACGGCGCAAATGTGGAAATTGTGGAAGAAGTGGGAGAAGAAAATGCGGTTATTTTCGGACTGTCCTCCGACGAGGTCATCCAGTATGAAAACTACGGCGGCTATAATCCCATGGAGATTTTCAACAATGACCAGGATATCCGTAAAGTGCTGATGCAGCTTATCAACGGAACCTATGCCCCTCAGGATCCTGAGCTGTTCCGCCCGCTGTACAACTCGCTTTTGAATACCCAGAGTACCTCAAAGGCTGATACCTATTTCATCCTGAAGGATTTCAAGTCCTATGCGGAGGCGCAGAAGAGAATCGAGCAGAAGTATCTGGACGAGGCAGGCTGGGCAAAGAGCGCTATTTTGAATGTGGCATGTTCCGGTAAGTTTACCTCCGACAGAACCATTCAGGAGTATGTGAATGAAATCTGGCATTTGGATAAGGTGGTATTGAAATAAATAAAAGAAGCCTATTATGAGTATGGCCGTGCAAGGGCTGTGATGGGGAATTCCCCCAAGCGCAGCTCTCTGCACGGCTTTTTCCCGGGCGTTATTTCATGCTTTCCAGATAGAGCAGATAGGCGCGCTTGAATTCTGTATACTTGCGGACGGTTAAATAAGCGCTAAATTGTCCCTGACAGAGGTAGACTAAGCTTTTGGTGAAGCTGCTTACGTGCTCGAGGTTGACAAGATAGCTTCTGTGCGTGTGGAAAAAACAGTTTGGATTCACATGCGCCTCCCAATATTTCATCTTTTGTACGGAGAGATAGTCCTTTTGCAGGGTGTGGACAAAGACCTGCTTTCCACGGGATTCTATCATAATAATATCTGAGGAATATACGGTGTGTATACCCTCCCGGGTCTCAATCCCCAGCTTTTCGGCGGTAGAGAGATAAGCGTGCAGGGCATCCCTTAGATTACGGAAAAGCCGCTGTTTGTCCAGAGGCTTGGAAAGATAGCGGAAAGCCTGAAAATGCAGCGCTTCATCCAGATAATCCGCATGGGAGGTTATGATAAAGTACAGGATACGGCTGTTGCGCTTCCGAAGTTCCTTCCCCGTATGAATGCCGCTTAAACCGGACATTTCCACATCTAAAAAGACGATGTCCAGCGTTTTGGGACAGGCAAGAATTTCTTCCCCGGAATGAAAAACCAGTATTTCCGGGCAGGCAGACTTATTTGTGGAAAAGTATTCGCGCAGGTATTTTTCCAGTTCCTCACAAAAGGCTTCATTGTCATCACATATGGCGAATCTCATATTTCACCTCATTTCTACGCTCTTTTTTGCGCATTGCGGTCAGGCTGCAGCAGGATAATGGTATGAAATTCCTTTTCTTCCTCCAGATAGAAGGTTTCCATATTGCCGCGGTACCGTTCTGTAATGAGTTTTATACTGCGTGTGCCGAATCCGTGTATGCGGGCGTTCTTTTTCGTTGTGATAAGGCGGTTTCCCGGAAGTATGACAGGAGCGCTCCGACAGGAATTGATAACAGTAATGATTGTGCTTGTATTATCTCGGTTTTCTGTGATACGCAATTCGATATGAGAATTGGGCACTCCCTCTCCGGCCTCAATGGCATTGTCCATCAGATTACAGAAAAGGGAAGTGATATCTTCCAGCTTCAGATAGCCAATATCGGCAGAACGGCAGTCTACCCGGAAGGAAATGCCTTTCTCCTCGCAGATGGAGAGGTATCTTGCCAGCAGCAGGTTCAGGCTTTGGGAATTTGTGGGACGATAGGAGCGGGTGAGGGCTGTCATACTGTTAAGTCGTTTCAGATAGGCATTGGCCTCTTCGTATTTGCCGTTTTCATTCAGGGCATAGATGGCCTGCAAATGGTTTTTAATATCGTGGATTAATATTTTCTGCTCCTCGTCCTGCTGTTCAACCAGTTTGTTATACTGTGCCACGTCGGATGCCCGCTGATTCATTAGCTGCAGCTGCATCAGTCTGCGCTGCTGTACCTGATTATAGTCGTAGAGCCAGATAATGAAGATGCTGATAGCTGAAAGCAGTATGGAAATACAGCATATGATGTATTCGGAATTCCTGGTGAGGTTATTGTAGGTACAGACATACACTAAAAACAGCAGGATTATAAAGGATAGGAGCGGTATCACTGTAAGTATGACGGTGCAGTGGTCTAAGTAAACTGACTCATTTGAACGTATTTTTATAAACTGTATGATGATATGTACGAACAGAAAATACAAGGATTTACTGATTAAAAGAAACAGGAAAATCATGGTATTCGACATATCCGCAATGTCCGAGTACTGGGCTAAAAGGCCTCCGAGAATACTGGTGGAGATTAGCTCGGTTAATCCCATCAGGGAGGTCATGACGGCAGAGTGGAAGAATGCTTTTGATAAACTGGTTTTATAAGCCCGGCGAATCAGGATGAAGTTCATGACAAGAAACGACAGGCCGTTGAGAGGAACAATATTCAGGAAAAACAGGAGGCATTGCACAAGGTATGCGAAGCTGTAATGAAGGAACAGGGTATATTTGCCGGAAGGAGGTGTAAAAAGATGACTTAGATAGTGAAAAGCAATAAATCCTTCGATAATATAAATGATTATGTATAATAATATGCGTTCCATGTGGAATCCTCTTTATTGATAGCAGTAATCTGGGGGAAATAAATATGATGTAATCCTATACCATAAAAGATAATACGAGAATATATCAGAGATGTTTGATTCCGGTTCCTTTAAAGAACAGTATGCCTGTTTATCAATAAGTCAATTATTTGGTCGAGCAGTATCATATCTTCTTCTGAGCATTGTCTCAGTTTATCCGTTATGTTCTTTGATAGATTATCGGAGTGCATATTTCCCATCATCAGGTAATCCGGGGTCACCTCAAGTTCATCGCACAATCTGCAAAGCAACTCATAGCTTGGTTTGGATTTTCCTGTTTCAAGAGTAGATAGATGATTCGGTGATATATCAAGCTTCTCAGCTAATTCCAATTGCCGAATATTCAGACTTTTACGTCTGCTCTGAATACGTTTCCCGAAGTTATGCATATCCTGCGACTGACTCATGAGAATCCCCTTTCTTTTACTGTATCATAGCAATAACCCATAATAATGGGAACAAATTATTATAGAATTAATCTGTAATATATTATATAACAAAAAATAATGATAATATAGATTTTTTCTGGAGAAGCATCAAATAATTTATCTGTATTGGCAAAAAAAGACGATTCAGTGTTGCGGATGTCTTTTCGAGGATAGAGTATAGAAACCCTGACTTATTTTTTGTATATTAGGTACATAGCACTAATGGGTCATCCCAAAGGAGGAAAAAACATGAAGAAATTCAATACAAAGAATGATGCGAAGAGTAAGGCTGTGGCGATGGTCTCAGCTGTTTTGACAAAGGAGCTGGAGAACTCCGCTAAGACGGCTGGAAGCCTTCTTGGCTTCCAGCCTAAGGCTCCGGAAGGCCTGAAGCGGTTTAAGAAGTAATGCTTCAGAGGAGTTCAGAGTTTATTGCCGGCTGGCTTATTCGTCATGAGGCAATCCGGGCGGAGGATAGGGATTTGTATGTATATGCAGCATATAATCTTTGTTTTACCACGATTCCTCTGCTTTGCTTTCTTATATTATGCGGCATAATAGGGAGAGGGATGAATGGGGCGGTGATTTTGATATCCGCTCTTGCCATCCGAAGATATGCGGGCGGATATCATGCCCGGACGCCACAAGTGTGTGTTCTGTGTTCCTGTGGGCTGCTTGCAATATGTTTGTTTGGGTCATGCGTTGTGGAAAACGGAATGATGGTGGGAATGGCAGCATTTATAGCAACGGCAGGCCTGTGGATTCTAAGTCCGGTGGACTCTGAAAACAGGAGGCTGGATAATGAGGAACAGGTACATTGCAGGCGTCACGCCAGAACTGTGGCATTGTTTCTTTTTGGACTGTATATCGTATTTTCATTTTTCCATTTGTCTGTGCTTGCGGTATGTATTGCATTAGGGATTCTGCTGGCAGGTTTTTTACAATTCATTTGTATTCCCAGACTAATCAGAGAATATAAATCAAAGACAGTCGAATAATGTAGATTGATATCATTATAAAATTATAAAACTTAACAACATACAAATATTAAAATAACCATTAGTGCTATAATCAGTGTAAAAGGGACAAACAATAAAGGCAATAAAAAGGGGTAGGATAAGGGTAAAATACGACAAAAATGAGCGAATTTTGTCGATTTATTCCAAAGCTATTGCAATTATTATTGTGTTGTATAAAATGTTAGTGAACTATTAGTACTATGTTTCTTAAGTCAAATGCATTTTACGAAAAGGGGAGTGTTTATATATGAACGGTACGCAATGCATTTTTGTTTATATGAGTAGAACGGCTATGGTTTGAGGCAATAGTACAAATAGGTTAGGCGAGGGCTGTGTCATCGGCGGGGAGGCTGATGCACAGCCTTTGTTTCTTCCTGTTAAAAATGATTAAAACGTGTGAGGTGATGGGGGCTTTGGGTGTATATAAGATAGATAAACTTTGGCAGAAGGAATCGGGGGCTGCTTTTATGAAAGGAGTATAGGATTATGAGAACAAAGATGATATTATTTTCGATTATTTGCGGGTTGTGGATGGGGCCGCTTGGGGTTGCATATGCAAGTGCGAATGATGCATGTCGTCATACTAATAGAGAGCAGCGGTCGACAGTGGACCATTATACAACAACTCATACTGTAACTGTGCAGGCGAGTGCAGGGCCACAGACTTGCCATGTTTTACATGTAGTGACCAAGGTGTATGACCATTGTACGAATTGTCAGGCCGATTTTTATATAGATACATATTATGATGAGACGCATTCCATAAAGCATTAATACTGTGATAGGCAGTTCCCGATTTTTTCTATAGAAGAGAGAGGATGACAGATGTATGAACAGGGATAAAAAAACTTCTTTTTTGATACGGATATGCTGTATTATGGGAGTGGGAATACTCTGCGGATGCGGGCGGGAGAGTCTTGGTGCGGCAGGAAAAAGTTCAACAGACACCGGGTATAGGGAGGAGCATTATGAATGGGCGGAGACCGGTTTTGCGCAGGCAGATGACGTACCAGAGGAAGCGCTGTTGTTTTTGTCGGATTATGAAAGGCTGGATTTTGAGCCGCCGGAGGAGACTGAGGCAGAGTTACATTATCAGGCGGTCGGTGAGAATGTTTTTTTCCTGCTGGATATCTATTATTCCAAAGAAGAGGCCCTTTATTATTTGAGAAACAGCGATAAGCCTTCTGAGAGCCTTCTGCTTTCTCCCGTCGATTGGGGGATTGGGAATGGTTCGATTCAGGGAATGGCGGTTCAAGATGAAAAGAAGCTGGTATTCTGGGTGGGCAGCGATTATCAGAAAAGTGGATTGGATGGGGCATATCAGCATTATTATGCCGTGTATACGGATGATACAGGAAGACTTCTTGAGAAGGTGGATATAATTGAAACTCTGAAAGAGTATAGAATTTGGGAGGATTCCGGTTATGCGGGAGGGGTATCCTGCTGTGATGGGGAAGGTAATCTGTATCTATGCGACGATAAAAATAAGGAAATTTATGTGGTGAATCGAGAGGGAAGATTAGTCCTGAAAAGCTCTTACCCAGCCGGTGAGGAGGGGGATTCCCTACAGGCGTTTAGGGCCTCCGAGGGAGAGGTGGTATTTGCATATCAGGCAGGGAATCAGACGGAATTGTTTTGCCTGAACACAGAGAAGGACGGTAAGAAGCTGCTTGCCGTGGAAAAGTTCTCGGAGGTGTGTCAGTGGTATGGTCTGAAGGGGCATATGTTGTATTATGCCACAGATAAGGAGCTTATCAGATGGAATGTGGCTACAGGCGAGCGGAAGATAATAGTGAATCTACAGGAAAACGGAGTGACAAATGTTTATGGGTCTTTTTTGGCAGAAACAAGCGATGGAATCAGAATGCTTTTTTCGGAGCGAAAGGAATGTTATGCGCTTACTTTTTCCGAGGAAGAGCCGCAGACAAAAGAGCAGTTCGTTTTCTGCAATATTTACGGGAAGGATTCTTTTTTGGAGGGGCGTCTTGCCGAATTTTCCAGGAAAAACCAGATGTATACCATTTCTTATCGAGATGCCGCTGATGAGGATAGCGCCGGTAAGGTATTGATGGAGATGGCAAATGGGGCGGGGCCGGATATGCTCTTTGTTTCGCAGGAGGATATGGAAAAGCTGCAGGATGTTCATGCACTGGCGGATTTGGGACAGCTTCTGGAGGATAGGACGAAGGAGGTTTTATTGCCGGGAGTTGTAGAAATGGGAAGCTTTGAAGGAGGCATTTACGGTCTGCCACTGTATATTTCGGTGGAAACCGTGGCAAGCAGCAGGAAATACTGGCCAAAGGACAGCTGGACAACTGCGGAGATAATAGAACTTCTGGAAGAACAGACGGCGTTGCAGGGAATTTATCTGGATTACTTTGGACAGGATTCTTACTTTTATAATATGTATTTTCTGATAGGGGCGAACCTGGAGAATTCTGTTTTTATAAAAGGAGCGCAGGGATTTGACTGTGAACTGTTCCGTTCTGTTTTGCGCACCGTTAAGGACAGGACAAGCGAAAGCGGGTATGCGGGGGAAATCCTGGAGGCGGTGGGCCAGGGTGCATATTTGGGGCAACAGTATCCGGTTTTTGATATGGCAAGTTTCGGAACAATGTATAAAAGAATTGGGCAGGATGGATTCATGGCAGGGTATCCCGTGGACACAGGCAGAGGAAACTTTATTGAAAGAAGCGGAATGATAGTAGTGAATCAGTCTGCAGCGGAAAAGGAAGGGCTTTATGAGTTGCTCCAGTATCTGTATGGGGTGGAGAGCCAGGCTCTGCTTGAGCGGAAAATAAGCGTCAGGCTGGATATTCCGGAGAGACTGGTGGAGTATGACGAGGAGGAGAATGCCTATTATTGGAACAGAGCCAATGGATACAGAACGCTTCTTCCCCGGAAGGAGGACGGGAGTAGTTATCTGGAGGAGTATGTTGCCTTCTTAAAGGGAGTGACATCGAGGTCGGCTCATTCGGATGAATTATTTGATATTGTTATGGAGGAGGCAGACAGCTATTTCTATTCGGATAAAGATATGGAGGAGGTCATAGAGGTTATACAGAGGCGGGTGAATCTTTATGTTAGCGAAAAAGAAAGATAACAGAGATAACAGAACAAGATTTTGTGCGCCTCTGTCTTGCAATCCCCTTTGCTTTCCGATATAATTAGCTTTGATGTTTGTTTGGAACTGAGAGTGAAGGATGAATCAAAGGAGGAGCGTTATGATAGAATTGTTACAGGGCGGTACTTATCTGGTAAACGGCACGGAGCTTGTTGCGGATAATGCCGAGGCGTCCGCCGCCATTCAGGCAAAGACCGGCAAAAATATAACCAGAGAGGAGGCGGCCCAAAATACGATTGCCTATGGTATTTTAAAGAGCCACAACACCTCCGGCAATATGGACAAGCTGAAGATTCGCTTTGACAAGCTGACCAGCCACGATATTACTTTTGTGGGAATTATTCAGACGGCAAGAGCTTCAGGGCTTACGAAATTTCCCATGCCCTATGTGCTGACCAACTGTCACAATTCTCTTTGTGCAGTAGGCGGTACGATTAATGAGGATGACCATATGTTTGGCCTGACCTGCGCAAAGAAATACGGCGGCGTCTATGTGCCGCCTCATCAGGCAGTTATTCATCAGTTTGCCAGAGAGATGCTGGCAGGCGGCGGTAAGATGATTCTGGGCTCGGATTCCCATACCCGTTATGGAGCCCTTGGCACAATGGCCATGGGAGAGGGCGGGCCTGAGCTTGTTAAGCAGCTGCTTAATCAGACATATGACATCAATATGCCCGGCGTAGTGGGCGTGTACTTAAAGGGAGCGCCCATAAAAGGGGTAGGTCCTCAGGATGTGGCGCTGGCGATTATCGGTGCCGTATTCAAAAACGGCTTTGTCAAAAATAAAGTGATGGAGTTTGTGGGGCCGGGAGTGGCGAATCTGAGCGCGGATTTCCGTATCGGAATCGATGTTATGACCACAGAGACCACCTGTCTTTCTTCTATTTGGAAAACGGATGAACAGATTAGGGAGTTCTATGATATTCATGGCCGCAGCGAGGAGTATCAGGAATTAAATCCCGGTCAGACGGCATACTATGACGGTATGATTGTGGTTGATTTGGACAAGATACGTCCCATGATTGCCATGCCTTTCCATCCCAGCAATACCTATACCATTGAGGAACTGAACGAGAACCTGACGGATATCCTGGAGGAGACGGAGAAGCGCGCCCGGGTAAGTCTGGACGGTGCCGTAGAGTTGAATCTGAAAAACAAAGTAAAGAATGGCAGGTTGATGGTAGACCAGGGAATCATTGCCGGTTGTGCCGGAGGCGGTTTTGAGAATATCTGCGCCGCTGCGGATATTTTAAAGGGGCGGTATATCGGATCTGACGGCTTTACCCTGAGCGTATATCCGGCATCTATGCCCGTTTATATGGAGCTGATTCAGAATGGCTGTGCCGCTACGATTATGGAGACCGGTGCGATTATGAAAACGGCGTTCTGCGGTCCCTGTTTCGGCGCCGGAGACACACCTGCCAATAATGCTTTCAGTATTCGCCATTCCACCAGGAATTTCCCGAACCGTGAGGGCAGTAAGCTGCAGAACGGTCAGATTTCTTCCGTTGCATTGATGGACGCCCGTTCGATTGCCGCTACTGCGGCCAATCAGGGAATCCTTACTCCGGCTACGGAATTTGACGGAACAATCGGTAAGTATCAATATCATTTTGACGCTAATATTTATAAGAACAGAGTATTTGATTCCAAGGGTGTGGCCGAGCCGGAGACGGAAATTCAGTTTGGCCCCAATATTAAGGACTGGCCGGCTATGGGTGAGCTTCCTGAGAATCTTGTCCTGAGAGTGGTCAGTGAGATCCATGACCCGGTTACCACCACGGACGAGCTGATTCCTTCCGGGGAGACGTCTTCTTATCGCTCCAATCCTTTGGGCCTGGCAGAGTTTACTTTAAGTCGTAAGGACCCTGAGTATGTAGGGCGGGCAAAGGATATCCAGAAGGCGGAGAAGGCCAGAATGGCAGGAGAGCATCCCTGTCAGGCGCATCCTGACGTGAAGCCTGTAATGGGTGTGGTGAAGCAGAGCTTTGCTGATGCAAACCATGAGAACACAGGATTTGGCTCTACCATTTTTGCAGTGAAGCCCGGAGATGGTTCCGCCCGTGAGCAGGCGGCCAGTTGTCAAAAGGTGCTTGGCGGTTGGGCAAATATTGCTCATGAGTATGCCACGAAGCGTTATCGCTCTAATTTGATTAACTGGGGTATGCTTCCGTTTTTGGTGAAAGAGGGAGAGCTGCCCTTCCGGAATCTGGACTATTTATTTATTCCCGGAATCAAAAAAGCGGTAGAGGAAAAGGCAGAGGTTATCAAGGCCTATAAAGTAGATGTGGAGAAGGGTAAGCTGGATGAATTTGAGCTTTGTCTGGGAGAACTGACAGATGAGGAGCGCCAGATTATTTTGAAGGGATGTCTGATTAATTACAATCGAGTGTAAGCGTAGCGCTTCAAAGTGCTTATGCACAAAAAGCAGCGCAGAAATGAGGATTTATATGAAATTTAATAAGCCGGTATCAAATCCCCTTTTGATAGGAGCGGTAGAATTATTAAAGGCGGAGCCTACAACTGAACATAGAGCGCTTTTTATCGGGGAGATGCTGAAGGCCGAGTTCTTAACGCCGGTTATTCTGACGCCGGAGCCTGAGCAGGACGAGGAGGGAAACTGGAAGCTTACCAATGAGAACAAGGTGCAGTTTCCCACACTTTCTGCCCCTGACGGGAAGCAGTTTTTTATGGCTTTTACGGATAAGTCCGAGCTGGAGAAGTGGAGGCCGGGAGAGCAAAAGCATACCTTTTCCTGTACCTATGAGGATTACTTTGCAATGCTTATGCGCCGGGACAAGGAAGGGAATTACGGGCCGGCCTGGGGCTTTGTCATCAATCCCTTTGGCTGTAACATGGTGGTGGACAGGAATATGATTATCAATTTGTTTGTCAGGAAAAATCCGCCCCAAAAATAAGAAAGGGCTGTTTTCATCAATGTTTCCCTAAAGATGTGGCATATTTTGCCGATATATTCTATACAGGAGGTTGGCAAGGCCGGTCAGCCTCCCAGTAGACGACACCACGGATGGTATTTACGCAGGAAAAGGATTTCTGTCAGAATGCCATTTTTTTTATGGATACAGGATGGGACACATAAAAAAGTTCCACTTGAGGGGGATTTATCTGCGGAACGGAGGACGGGAGAATACTGCCTGAGGGAATGGGTGCCGAAAAAAGGAGAGAAAGAGAGGATTGAAGATTGATTCTAGCACAATAGGAATGGAATCCACCAGAAGCTACAGGGCTTCCAATGCAAGTACAAAGCGCTTTATGATAGCGCAGTATCAGCAGACCTTTACACAAAACAGCGCATTGCTGGGAACGATGGTAAGCGATGAACAGCAGCAGGCAGATAGCGAGCCGAAGGAAACATCCGATAAGGTAACTTCTCTGAAGGAATGGCAGAACAGATTGGGAGTGTCTGCCGGTCGCGTTAGTGTACGGAGTATCAGCAGCAGCACGATGGAGAATATTCGTCAGGCGTCGTTGCGTTATATTTTTGAGCTCTTGTTTTCCTCCAGAAGAAGTCGTTTAAACGATTTTTATGGAAATCAGGGCTTTATGGGCATGCAGAGCCTGCAAAGCAACGGATTCATTGCCGGTTCAGGCATGAATACGCTGAATTTCACCCAGGAATCCTGGCAGTATGAGCAGGAGGAAACCAACTTTTCCACAGTGGGGACGGTGCGTACCTCAGACGGAAGGGAGATTCGCTTCAATGTACAGGTGGGTATGAGCCGGGAATTTCAGCAATACTATAAGCAGGATTTGCAGATTGCCAAAACGCAGATGTGCGATCCCTTGGTAATCAATCTGGATACGGATGTGGCAGAGCTTACGGACCAGAAATTCTACTTTGACATTGACGCCGACGGTGTGAAGGACGAGATTTCCACACTGGGCAGAGGCAGCGGTTATCTGGCGCTTGACAAGAATGGAGACGGCGTTATAAATGACGGCAGCGAGCTGTTCGGCACGAAGAGCGGCGATGGCTTTGCCGATTTGGCAAAGTATGATGAGGACGGTAATGGCTGGATTGATGAAAATGATGCGATTTGGTCAAAGCTGAAGATTTGGTGCAAGGATGAAAACGGGAAAGATGTGCTGTATCGTCTGGCGGATAAGGGCGTAGGTGCTATTTGTCTGCAAAATGTTTCTACTGACTTTATGATGAAGGACACGTCAGGAGCCGCAAAGGGCGCTATCCGAAGCACGGGAATTTTCCTTTATGAAAACGGCGCTGCCGGTACGATGCAGCATGTGGATTTGGCGAAATCGACTTATCAAAAAGAAGCTTAGTGCGTAAATAAAAATGAATAATTCTTTTCCTTACGGCAAAACTAGGAGTGAGGCCACAGACGGCTTGTTCCGTGTTGAGGATATCCAGTTTAAAGGAAGGAAAAGATGCCATGAAAAGAAATAGAAAAAACAGTATAAAAAAGGAAAGAACCATAATGATTGCTTCTTCAGCATTTGTGCTGGCGGCGCTGACGATGACCGGGGTGTACATGAGAAATCAAAGTATGAAGCCTCAGGATGATGGTTATACCATTGATTTTACGGCGATGGAAGACAGTGCGGACAACAAGCTTGAGGAGATAGCACAGAATGAAGGACTGCAGCAGGGGGCGAATCAGGTGGCGGATGCAGGTAATCATCCCATAGAGGACGCCCCTTCTGTCCTACAGGATGATTTGGACTATATGCCCATGGAAGAGGAATTGATTAGCGAGGCAGGTTCGAGTCGAGTGGAGATTCCCGGATTGACGGACGAAAGCAAATCTTTGCTGGAGGAAGCCGCCGGCGCAAATGAGGAGGCTGCTGAAGGAGTAACACAGGACACTGAGAATCCGGAGCAACAGAATCCGGAGGAAGAATCTCAGGAGACCGGAGCAGGAGAGCCGGTAGTGGCAGCGGCGCTGCACTTTTCCGAAGATAGTGCGTTAATCCGTCCTGTGAGCGGAGAGATTATTCTGCCCTACAGCATGGACGGCAGCGTATATTTTGCGACACTGGATCAGTACAAGTATAACCCTGCCATGGTCTTTGCGGCCACGGAGGGAGTGGCGGTAAGCGCCTGTGCGGCAGGACAGGTGGTCAGTGTTGCTGACAGCGCCCAGCTGGGTCATACGGTAACGCTTGATTTAGGCGACGGCTATCAGGTCATTTATGGCCAAATGAAGGATATTGAGGTGACTGTGGGCAGCTTCGTGGAAGCCGGCTCGGTTATCGGTGTGGTGGCAGCTCCTACAAAGTACTACAGCATGGAGGGAAGCAATCTCTACTTCCAGCTGACGAAGGATGGTACGCCGCTGAACCCCGAAAGCTTTTTTTAGGATATTGCCGGACGGCAATCTATCTGTGAAGCTGGGAGGGGTTGAAGGATGTATATTACAGGCGGTAAGATATTGACAATGACGGGTGCGGAAATACCGGAGGGTGTTATACGCATACAAAACGGAAAAATTACAGAGGTGGGCACCTGTGAGGAGGTGCCCATCCGTGCGCAGGAGGGAGAGCAAATCATCTCCGTGCAAAAGGGTGTGATAATGCCGGGTATTATCGAGGCGCACTGTCATATGGGCATAACAGAGGAGAAAAAGGGGATGGAGGGGGATGATTGTAACGAGACAGTCAATCCCATCACGCCCTGGCTGAGGGCTATTGATGCTATCAATACCATGGATGCGGCCTTTGACGATGCGGTTCGAGCCGGAATAACAGCTGCTATGATTGGGCCGGGCAGCTCCAATGTAGTGGGAGGTCAGTTTGCCCTGTTGAAAACCAGGGGGCGCAGGGTGGATGATTTGATTATAAAAGCGCCTGCGGCTATGAAGGTAGCCTTCGGAGAGAATCCGAAGGTGAATTACTCGGGGCAGGGCAAAAGTCCCAGTACCCGTATGGCCATTGCCTCCATGCTGCGCCAGGAGCTGTGGGAGGCTGCGGAATATTGTAAAAAGAGGGAGGAGGCCCTTCGGAAGGGGCAGGAGCCGGAGAAGGATTATACAAAGGAATGCTGGGTTCCTGTGTTTCGGGGAGAGATACCGTTAAAGGCTCATGTTCACAGAGTAGATGATATTTTCACGGCGATTCGTATTGCCAAGGAGTTTCATCTGCGTATGACGCTGGATCATTGTTCCGAAGGACATCTGATAGCCGAAGAGCTGGCGAAGGAAGGCTTTCCCGCCATTGTGGGGCCGGATTTGGCCAGCAGAAGCAAGATTGAGGTGCAGAATATGGCGTTTAAGACCGCCGGAGTTCTGAACCGGGCAGGCGTGATGACCGCTATTACCACGGATCACCCGGTATCCCTGATTCAGTCGCTGCCTCTGTGTGCAGGGCTGGCAGTAAAGGCTGGGCTTCCTCTTGAGGAAGGTTATAAAGCCATGACGCTGTATCCGGCTGTCATTTGCGGCGTAGGAGACAGAATGGGCAGTCTGGAGGTAGGGAAGGATGGAAATATCGCCATTTTCGACGGCAATCCAATGGAGGTGTTTACGCAGACCCTATATACCATAATAGACGGTAAAATTGTATATGATTATCAAAAGGGCATTGCTTTATAGAAGTTTCAAAGGTATAATGTACGCAAAGGGCAGGATTTGCTCATGGAGGCTGATTGTGAAGTTTGTACATTTATACAGAACTTTTTATAGGGGCAATGCCCTGTTTTTATGTCTGCTGATGCTGTGTTTTTCGGGCTGTGCAGGCCAGCTTCCCGGCGAGGCGGCGCCCTCCTTCGATACAGGCGCTGTGACAGGTATGGAGGAGACGCCGGTTGTGGATTACGGGGTGCCTCAGTATGCGCCAAATATTCTGGTGAATCAGAGAGGTTATCCGGTCGGGGAGGACAAGTATGCAATAGTGAAGGGAAGTCGACTGCCGGAGGACTTCAGACTGATGGAGGCTGAGGGCGGCACAGCGGTATATACCGGCAGTATTGAGGAAATTGATTATAATGACGAGCTGGCTCTGTATGTGGGAAGGCTGGATTTTGGCGATTATAGGGAGGAAGGAAGTTATTATATAGAGTGCGATATCGTGGGACAGTCTCTGCGCTTTTCTATTGAGAAGGGGCTCTATGAAACAATATTTACGGAGCTTTTAGAGCAGGTTTACAGAGAATGTGAGGAAAGGACGGTTTCTCTTTCTGATATGATTGCCTTACTTACGGTCTATGAATGGTATCCTGAGCTTTTTGCACAGGAGGAAGGCCTCACGCCCGGAGTTCTGGAACTGATGGTGGATTGGATTGGCGTACAGGAGGAGGACAGTACGCTGTATGCGGCTTTTCTGGCGAAATTCTGTTATCTGTATCAGAAGTTTGACCGGAAGTATGCCACGGACTGTCTGCAGCTTGCATCCAGTCTGTACGAAAAGAATCGCAGCGTCCTGCAGACCGATGCGGAGAGTTTTTTTGCGTTGGCCGAGTTATATCGCGCCACCGGACTCTATACGTACCGCAAGCAAATTTATGATTATAAGGATTTTTTTGAAAATAACAGTAGTTATATGGAGAATAAAGAATATTTGTATGGGGCTATGACTTATATGGTAACTCGTCAGAAGGTGGATGTGGACCTTTGCAGTAGCTTTATGGATGAGATTATGAGCAGGGGAGAGGAGATATCCAAGCGCTATATGGATATGATACATCCTGTGGCAGAAAAAAATAACGGATGTGATGATTTGCTGAAATGCACTTCGGAGCTGGCCTGTGCCAATTATATTATGAACAATTATCAGTATAATGATATTATGGAGGAATTCTGGCATTATCTGATGGGAAGAAATAAGGAATCCATCTGCTTTTATCCCGAGCAGGGCAGCCATAGCGGTTATATCCTCCTATTGGCTCAGCTGGCAGCCACGCACAGGACGGAGCCGGAGACTTAACAGCCGGAAACCGGCATACATATATTATTAGAGAAAGAGGCACCGAAAGGGTGGCGGAAACGAGGGAATATGAAGGTTGTAGTATTAGCAGGCGGAACCAGCACCGAGAGAGACGTATCGCTGGTTTCAGGCAGTATGATTTATAAAGCTCTGAAAAGGAAAGGGCATCAGGCGATCCTTTTGGATGTATATCTGGGGTATCAGGGAGATGTGGAAGGTGTGTTTGAGCAGGAGACGGACTGGGCGGCACAGATTGGAGCCATACAGGAGAGGAAGCCGGATTTGGAGGAGATAAAGGCATTGCGTCAGGACGGTGCAAAAAGCTTCTTCGGTCCTCAAGTGTTGGCGCTTTGTCAAAAGGCAGATGCCGTATTCATGGCGCTGCATGGGGCGAATGGTGAGGACGGTAAGATACAGGCATGCTTTGAGTTGATGGGAATCCCTTATACGGGCACGGATTTTGTCAGCTCGGCGATAGCCATGGATAAGGGGATTTCAAAGGATATTTTCAGGGCCTACGGTATTCCCACGCCGGCGGGGATACGCCTTAAATCCGGGGAGACAGAGCAGGAGAGAGTGCCCTATCCCTGTATGGTGAAGGTATGCTGCGGAGGTTCCAGCGTGGGCGCTTATATCGCCAGAAATGCCCGGGAGTATGAGGCGGCGAAGAAGGAGGCCTTTACCTATGATAAGGAAGTGGTGGTTGAGCAATACATAGAGGGCAGAGAATTTTCTGTGGCCGTGATTAACGGTAAAGCGCTGCCGGTCATTGAGATAGCTCCCAAGGCGGGTTTTTATGATTATAAAAACAAATATCAGGAGGGCAGTACCGTTGAGACCTGTCCGGCTCTGATTAGTGAAGAAAAGACGAGAGAAATGCAGGCAATCGCAGAGAAAGTGTTTATGGCTTTGCGCTTAAAGGGCTATGCCCGTATGGATTTTATGATGGACAGTAAGGAGCGGTTGTTTTGTCTGGAGGCTAACACCCTGCCGGGCATGACTCCTACATCCTTGATTCCCCAGGAGGCTGCTGCTGTGGGAATTAGCTTTGAGGAGCTCTGTGAGCAGATATTGCAGCAGGCTCTTTCCGGGCAGGAGGTTTAGGCTTATGGATTTAACAATTTTGGAAATTGCCGGGGCCTGTGGAGGCAGACTGGTTCTGCAAGGGCTGGAGGAGACGGATTATGTGAGTTCTGTGGCCATTGATTCCAGGCTGGTGGCCAAGGAGGGTGTTTTTATTGCTACAAAGGGTGAGAGGGTGGACGGTCACAGTTTTATTCCCCAGGCGTTTCAAAAGGGCGCCAGTCTCGTGATTTGTGAGAAGGCGCCGGAACAGGTGGAGCGGGAGTGCGGCATTTCCCGCCAGGACTGGGGGAGTTATCTCCAGGTGGAGGATTCCTTTCAGGCGCTCAAGGATTTGGCGGAGTATTACCGCGCTAAATTGACGCTTCCCGTGGTGGGAATCACCGGAAGCGTGGGAAAGACCAGCACGAAGGAATTTATTGCCGGCGTACTCTCGCAGAAATACCGGGTTTTAAAGACAGAGGGTAATTATAATAATGAAGTGGGCGTGCCTCTTACGCTTTTGCGGATTCGGAAGGAACATACCGCCGCCGTAGTGGAGATGGGGATTAGCGATTTCGGGGAAATGCACCGGCTTAGTAAGATGGTGCGGCCTGATATCTGTGTGATAACGAATATCGGGCAATGCCATCTGGAAAATTTAAAGACCAGAGACGGTATTTTACAGGCAAAATCAGAAATTTTTGATTATATGTCGGAGAGCGGCGCTGTGGTATTAAACGGTGAGGACGATAAGCTGTCAGCTGTGGGCGTCGTTCAAAGGGGAAGCTGTCTGAAGGGCGGCGGCAAGCCGGGAGAGCCGCTTTTTTTCGGATTGGGCGGTAATGACAGAGAAGAGGTTTATGCCACGGATATTACAGGGAGAGGCCTGTGGGGCAGCGAGGCTATCCTGCATCTGCGCTCAGAAAGAGGCCGGCAGAGCTTTCGGATAAAGATACCCCTGCCGGGCCGGCATATGGTGATGAATGCGGTAGCGGCCGCCTGTGTCGCGCGGCTGCTTTCTTTGAACCGGAAGGAAATCGTTGAGGGAATTGGTAAGATACAGGCGGCGGGAGGCCGGGGAAGGCTGCTGCGTCTGCCGAGATATACGCTGATTGACGAGTGTTATAATGCGAATCCGGTATCCATGAGGGCGGCGCTGGAGCTGCTTGCTATGGCGGACGGCTGTAAGGTGGCGATTCTGGGAGATATGTTTGAGCTGGGAGAAGATTCCGATACGCTGCATGCCCGGGTGGGAGGCTATGGCGTACAAAGCGGCGTGGACAAAATGCTGTGTGTGGGAGAAAATGCAAGGCATATGTATCGGGCAGCCAGGGAAGAGGCGGCACCCGGGCAGGAGATCTTTTATTTCTCTGACAGGCAGGAGCTTATGACGGCGTTGGAGAGTCACAGGGAGACCTATTTACCCACAGGCTGCACGGTGCTTTTGAAGGCCTCCCATGGAATGAACTTTACCGGGGTGTTGAGCTGGCTGCAGGATTTTCTGCAATCAGACGGATAAAGACATAATTTTCCGACTGCTCACATAAAATGAAACAAATAAGGAATCGGAATGGTTAGTGTGAGAAAGAAAAGAAGGATTCTTTGTACCGTACTGGTTCTGCTATTGGCTGTGGCAGCATTAGCAGGCTGTAATCTGCTCAGCGAGGAGAAGATTAAGTTAAGAGACCTGGAGATGACCGTATTAAGCGAAGATAAAATTCCGGAGGAATTAAAGACAATTATAGACGAGAAAAAAAGCCAGCCCTTCCAGCTGACTTATAAGGACAATGGAAACCTGTATATTTGTATCGGCTACGGGGAACAGAGTACAGGCGGTTACAGTGTGGTAGTGAATGAGTTGTATCTGACAGACAGCTCCATTTACGTCAACACATCACTGTTGGGGCCGGATACTGCAAACAGAGATAATCCGGTGGCTTCTTATCCGTTTATCGTTATAAAGACGGAGCTTTTAGAACAGCCGGTTATTTTTGAGTAGTCAGTGCGTCGGCATACAGCTCTTTATTCTTCTGATAGGTATCGGAAATGATTCCTCTTACATAAGAGCCCAGGCTTTTTTGGGTTTCTCTATCCAGCTCTTTGATAGAAACAGGCTTACCGTATTCAATGATTACGGTAGCCTTTTTTATTTTGGGAAACTGGTCCTCAAAGACTGCCCCGGAGTTGACAATCGTCATGGGAATAATAGGAACATTTCCCTTTTGGGCAATTTTAAAGCTGCCTTCATGAAAGGGAAGGAAGGTATCCTTTACCTTATTGCGGGTGCCTTCGGGGAAAATACATATGGAAATACCGCTTTTTACTTTTTCCACCCCTGCAAGAATAACCTTCAGGCCCTCTTTGATATTCTCACGGTCCAGAAAGAGACAGTGAAGATTTTTCATCCAGTGCAGCAGCAGAGGGAAGCGCAGCATTTCCTTTTTGGCGACATAGCCTGTGGGTCTGGGAACCCGCACATAAGTCAGTATGATATCAAAAAAGCTGCGGTGATTACCCACATATAAAACCGCACTGTCCCTGGGAATGTTTTCTTCCCCCAGGGCAATGACCTTCGTGCCCGCCAGTCGAATGACAATGCGAAAGGCCCAGTTTACAATGGCAAGAGAGCTTCTGTCCTTTAACGCAGGGTTAAATTTTCCGATAATCCACTCTGCCAGCAGCAAAGGTATCGATAAAATCAGAAAAGAAACGACAAAAACACAAATAACAATAAAGCGTATCATAGTTACCTCACATGTTTGACGGCGCTGTACGTCCGACCTTTTCGCACAGTATAGCATATTTTTCCTGTAATGTACATAGTCATGCCGCCTCTTTTCTTTTTGGAGGAAGCATGGTACAATAAGTCCATATTTGAGGCAGGAAATGTCCGAATGGTATCATAATGTAAGATTCGAGCTGCCGCAAGGCGGCAACAGGGAGGTTGGTATGCTGCTGATTCAAAACGGATATATGATAGACCCCAAATCGGGAAGAGAAGGAAAGCTGGATATTCTGGTACAGGACGGAAGGATTGCGCGTATTCAGAAAAATATGGAAAAGCCTGCCGGAGAAGTGCAGGTCATAGATGCGGAAGGGCTGTTGGTAGCGCCGGGGCTGGTGGATGTACATGTGCATTTCAGGGACCCGGGCTTCACCTATAAGGAGGATATTCAGAGCGGGGCAAAGGCGGCCGCAAGAGGAGGTTTTACCAGTGTAGTGATGATGGCGAATACGAATCCTCCCGTAGACAATGAGCAGACGCTGCAGGAGGCGCTGGCAAAAGGGGCTGAAACGGATATCAGAGTGTATTCCTGCGCTAATGTAAGCCGGGGCATGCAGGGCAGGGAGCTGGTCTGTATGGAGGAACTGGCACAGGCGGGGGCGGCAGGCTTTACAGACGACGGTATCCCTCTTTTGGATGCCCGGTTGGCAAGAGAGGCCATGGAGCGGGCGGCAAGACTGGATAAGCCTGTCAGCTTACATGAGGAGCACCCGGAGCTCATCGAAAATAACGGCATTAATAAAGGAAAGGCAAGTGAGTATTACGGAATCGGAGGTTCTCCCAGAGAGGCCGAAATTGTCATGGTAGAGCGGGATTTGCAGCTTGCGCTGGAGACGGGGGCCTGTGTCAATATACAGCATATCAGCAGCAAAGAGTCAGTGGAGCTGGTGCGTCAGGCGAAAAAGAAGGGAAATCATATCCATGCGGAGGCGACTCCCCATCATTTTTCTCTGACAGAGGAGGCAGTCCTTCAATATGGGACACTGGCTAAAATGAATCCTCCCCTGAGAGAGGAGGAGGACAGGCAGGAGATTATCCGGGGATTGGTGGATGGAACAATTGACTTGATTGCCACGGATCACGCCCCTCATGCAAAGGAGGAAAAGAGCAGGCCCATCACCCAGGCGCCCAGCGGCATGATTGGTCTGGAAACAGCGCTTCCTCTGGGCATTACCATGCTGGTGGACGCCGGATATCTTACCATGAGACAACTTTTGACCAGAATGAGCACGAATCCGGCCGCTATGTACCATCTGGACGCCGGATATCTGGCGGAGGGCGGGCCGGCGGATATTGTGCTGATTGATACCGCAGCTACGGTAGTCCCCGGTGAATATGCGTCAAAGTCTGACAATACTCCTTTTACCGGTTGGAAGCTGAAGGGAAAAGTGAGAACGGTTATATGTGCCGGAAAAGTCATATACGAAGGGCAGGATGGAACCGTTAGACACAGAAGGGATAAAGTTAAAATGTGATTTAATTATTGCAAAAAAACGGATTGGCAAAAGGATAGACCGTCTATGCAGGCCCGGACAGGGTATTCTGTCAGGAGAACGGGGCAGGATGAGATAAAAGAGAAAGGTGTCAGTACACCGGTAGAAAGGAAAGAAAAAATGAAACAAAAAATAACGGCCGTTGTAATTTCCCAAAAAGAAATTGCGCCACAGATTTATGACATGTGGATTGGAACAAAGCTGGCGGAGCAGGCAAAGCCCGGACAATTTATCTGTGTGTATCCCAAGGATAAAAGTACGCTGCTCCCCAGACCTATCAGTATCTGCGAGGTAAGTGAGGACAGGCAGGCGCTGCGTATTGTCTATCGAATCGCAGGTCAGGGCACAAAGGAGTTTTCTTCCCATCAGGCGGGAGCTTCGATTGACATTCTTGGCATATTGGGCAATGGCTTTCCGCTGGAGGAGGCAAAGGGCAAGAAGGTCTTTCTCATGGGCGGAGGTATCGGTATTCCTCCTATGCTGGAGCTGGCAAAAGAGTTGGCGGCCGGGGAGGGAGGAACTCGGACAAATACAATTCGGAACCTGGCGGCAGAAGAAATGACGGTAGAAGAAAAGACGGCGCAGGAAACGGAAGCAGGAGACAGAGAAGAAAAGGGGCAAAAAATTAAATCGGAAATTAACAAGTGTGATTTGCAGATAATGGTAGGTTATCGGGACAGCCATACCTTTTTAAGGGAGGATTTGGAAAGATATGGAACGGTCTATATGGCAACAGAGGACGGAAGCGTGGGTACAAAGGGAAATGTGATGGACGCCATAGCGGAGAATAATTTAGATGCGGGTGTTATTTATGCCTGCGGCCCGATGCCTATGTTGAGGGCGGTGAAGGCTTATGCCTCAGAAAAGCAGATTCCTGCTTATTTATCCTTAGAGGAGCATATGGCCTGCGGTGTGGGCGCCTGCCTGGGTTGTGTGGCAAAGACGAAGGAAGTGCATCCTCACTCTCATGTGCAGAATGCCCGTATCTGTACGGATGGTCCCGTATTTGAAGCAGGGGAGGTAGAAATCTAATGAATATGCAAACTGAGATAGCTGGTGTTATTTTTAAGAATCCTGTGATGACGGCTTCCGGTACCTTCGGTTCCGGTATGGAATATTCGGAGTTTGTGGATATCAATCAGCTGGGCGCCGTGGTAACAAAGGGTGTGGCAAATGTACCCTGGCCGGGGAATCCCGTACCCAGAGTGGCCGAGGTTTACGGCGGTATGCTGAATGCCATTGGCCTGCAAAATCCCGGCATTGATGTGTTTATGGAGCGGGATATCCCCTTCCTGAAACAGTATGATACAAAGATTATTGTAAATGTCTGCGGAAAGAGCGTGGAGGATTATGTGGAGGTAGTGGAGCGTCTGGGAGATGAAGGGGCCGTAGCCATGCTGGAGATTAATGTGTCCTGCCCCAATGTAAAGGAGGGCGCTATTGCTTTCGGGCAGAAGGCGGATGCCCTGTATCATATCACGGAGGAACTGAAAAGACATGCGAAGCAGCCTATTATGATGAAGCTGAGCCCTAATGTGACGGATATTACGGAAATGGCCAGAGCTGCGGAAGCGGCGGGGGCGGATGCATTGTCCCTGATTAATACCATTACCGGTATGAAAATTGATATTCACAGGCGTCAGTTCGCCATTGCCAATAAGACAGGGGGGATGAGCGGCCCCGCCATCAAGCCGGTTGCGGTACGCATGGTCTATCAGGTGGCCCAGGCTGTGAAGATTCCGATTGTGGGTATGGGGGGAATTGCCTGTGCGGAGGACGCCATTGAATTTATTCTGGCGGGGGCCAGCGCCGTCAGTGTGGGAGCCATGAATTTCGTAAATCCCTATATTACCATGGAGATTATAAAAGGCATGGAAGATTATATGAAGCAATACCATGTGGAAAGACTTTCGGAATTGATAGGAGCAGTTCATTCCTGAATAGAATAGGCCGGGTGTCGATACATATTTTGAGCTATCCTTTCATATACATACGATATCAGTATTTGTATGGAGGTATGCTTGTGGAGCTATTAAAGAAGAATATACATATGGACCGCACGCGTGCGGAGACCGAGAGCCAGATTACGCTGGAGGATGATTTGAATATCCCTGAGAGTAAGCCGGATGTAAGCTCTCTGAATCTGGAGAAGGGAAACATAATCATTGAGGAAGTCAAGCCGGGCATTGATTTGATTCATGTCAGAGGACGGCTGGTATTCCATATTCTCTATCACACGATGGAGGAGGGGAGTAGACTTGTCTCTCTGGAGGGAAAGCTGCCCTTTGAAGAAAAGCTGCACTTACAGGGAGCGACTCCTGCGGATACGGTGACGGTAAACGGGGAGGCAGAGGATATCAGCATTGGGATTATCAACTCGCGTAAGCTGAGCGTTCAGGCTGTGGTGACGCTGACGGCGAAGGTGGAGGAGCTTTATGATGAGGAAGTACCTATCGGACTCCATGGAAGCGAGACGGTGGAATATCGTAAAATGCCCATGGACCTGGCCCAGATTGCCGTCAGCAAAAACGATATATTCAGGATAAAGGAGGAGGCGCCTCTTCCTGCAGGCTTCCCCAACATTTATCAAATCTTGTGGGATTCCGTGAATCTGGGGGATATGCAGTTTAAGGCCATGGAGGGGAAGCTGAGTATTCAGGGAGAGCTTCAGATATTCATTCTGTATGAAGGGGAGGGGGAAAACCATCCCATACGCTCCTTTGAAACGGTGATTCCCATAAGCGGTATGCTGGACTGCCATGGCTGTGGGGAAGGCAGTTTTCTGGATATCGGTTTTGGCATAGGTCAGCAGGAGCTGACGGTTCGGCCGGACTTGGACGGGGAAGAACGAAGCATCGGTATTGAGATAGCCCTTGATATGAACATTCGTATCTATGAGGAGCGGCGGGAAGAGATTCTCACGGATATTTATGGCGTGAACAGAGAGGTAAATGCCATTACCCGCGAAGCAAATCTGCGAAAGCTTTTGACTCGCATGACCGGAAAGACCAAGCTTGGTGAGAGAATGAGAATAGAAAGCGGCAGCGCTGCTATATTACAGCTGTTGCACAGCGAGGGGAAGGTGCTTCCCGGCACGCAGTCTGTAGTGGAGAACGGTATTTTGATGCAGGGCAGCCTTCAGATTAAGGTGATGTATATTACCGGAGATGATGAGACGCCCTATGCGTCCGCGCAATCTGTGATTCCTTATCAGTATACGATGGAAATACCGGGGATTACTTCTGAGGATATGGGGCAGGTGCAGGTTCGTCTGGAGCAGCTGCAGGTGACGATGCTGGACGGTGAGGAAATGGATGTGAAGGCGATATTGTCCTTCAGTACCACGGTATTCCAGAATGCGCCCATGGAATTAATTGGTGAAATTCAGGTAGAGGAGCTGGAGCGCGGAAAGCTGAGCAGCCTGCCGGGCATGGTCATTTATGTGGTACGGGAGGGAGATAATCTCTGGAATATCGGGAAAAAATACTATGTGACAGTGGATGCTCTAAAGGAACTGAACGGTCTGACCGGCGATGAAATACGACCGGGTCAGAAGCTGCTTATCACAAAAGGCGTATAAAAATCCCCCGGCTTTTCGGGAAGAAAGTATTCCCTGAAAAGCCGGGGGATTATCCTGTCAAAATGTTTCCTGCACCGGAATGCGCCGCAAAGGAGCAAATTCCTCTGCCAATCCGTGTGCAGCTGCCTTAGTTTTTGTTACTGATTCCGGCCTCTGCAGCCAAATCATCAAATTTCTTCATCACGGCGTCATAAGTATTCTGGGAGAGTTCCGGTAAAGCGCCGCCCCAGGTCTTTTCTGCCATCTTATAGCCCTTTTTAAAGGCCTCCCGCATTTCCTCGATTTTATCCGGGTCACCGCCTGTCAGAGCGGTAGCGAACTGGATAATACGGTCGGAAGTCTGATTAACGCCCCAATAACCGTCCTCAGCAATATCTGCCTGAGCCTGAGCCTTTGTAGCGGGGTCTACCGAATAGTTTCCGCTCTTCAAAAAGCGCCAGATGTCATTGGCATTACCGTAAGCGTTGGACTGCTTAGTCATGAGCTTCTCTACGAGACTGCGCATCTGAGAAGTTCTGTTTTCAGCGTCTGCCTTCAGCTTTGCAACTACAGCCGGGTCGGCTTTGTAGGTCTTTTTGGTTGAGGCGGTCTGAGCTTCCGTGGAAGGCTCATAGATAACGCCGGTCTCCTCTGCTGCAGATGTGGCTTCGGATGTGGTATCTGCCTTCGTGGTATTTGTGGCAGAGTAGCTATAGGCACTTGCTGCCTGTCCTGATGTAAGTCCGTTTACATTCATCATATTAATCACGCCTTTCTGCTTCTCTTCTATGGAAGCTGAATCTAAGGAAACGCTGTTTTCATCAGCTCTTCCTTTGTATTTGACAATCCTCCATGATTGTATTTTTTATTTCGGCTGTTTCATGGGAAAACTTTACCCCTCAAGCCGAGATTTTTGCTCGTTTTTGACGTTTTTTTCAAAGGTCTGCTATTTTTCATCCATCTTATCCAGCAGGGACATTTTCATATCATATAAGGGTTTCGATAAATCCACATAGACCTCATGAGGATTTACCAGACGCTTGGTCTCATCCCAGAGGGTATCCAGCTCCTGCAGACAATAGCTGCGGATGTCCATTACCTTAGGGGAGGTATAAATACATTCCCCGGCCTGGAAAATATGTTCCATTATCGGACGCAGCGTATAGGTGCCGCCCTGCAGATGGGTCTTTTTCCAGGGCTCCAGAGGGTCGAAGAGCAAAAGGTCGTCCTCCTCCTTATAATTCTCTCCTACCAGACAGATTAAGTCAGCCTTGATTTTCCCGGTATCTTTCTCGTAGATGCGGTAAATCATTTTGTTGCCGGGATTCGTCACCTTCTCGGAGTTCTCGGAAAGCTTAATTTTCGGAATGAAGTTTCCGTCTGCCCCACGGATGGCGGCCAGCTTGTAGACGCCGCCGAAGGAAGGGTTGTCCTTGGAGGTAATCAGATTCGTGCCGACGCCCCAGGAGGTAATAGCGGCGCCCTGTACCTTCAGACTGTCAATCAAAAATTCGTCCAAATCATTGGAGGCGGAGATTACCGCATCCGGGAAGCCTGCCGCATCCAGCATCTTGCGGGCTTTTTTGGACAGATAGGCCAAATCGCCGCTATCCAGACGAATACCGTAGAAGGTTAAGGGAATGCCGGCCTCCCGCATCTCCTTAAATACACGAATGGCGTTGGGAACGCCGGATTTTAATGTGTTATAGGTGTCCACTAACAGAATGCACGCACCAGGATACATATCGGCATAGGTCTTAAAGGCGGTATATTCATCGGGAAAGCTCATAATCCAGCTGTGGGCATGGGTTCCCTTAACAGGAACGTCAAAGAGCTGTCCAGCCAATACATTGCTGGTGCCGATACAGCCGCCAATCATAGCGGCTCTTGCGCCGTAGGTGCCTGCGTCGGGGCCCTGCGCCCGTCTTAAACCGAATTCCATGATTCCGTCTCCGCGGGCGGCATAGCAGACTCTGGCGGCTTTGGTGGCAATCAGACTCTGGTGATTGAGAATATTCAGAATGGCAGTTTCCACCAGCTGTGCCTCCATAATGGGTGCAATGACCTTTATCATAGGTTCTCTGGGAAACATCACGGTGCCCTCCGGGATAGCATAAATATCGCCGGAGAAGTGGAAATCCTTCAGATAGTCCAGAAAATCCGCTTCGAAAATTCCCAGGGAAGCCAGATATTCAATATCTTCCTTTTCAAAACGCAGCTCCTTGATGTACTGGATGACTTGGTCTAAGCCGGCACAGATGGAATAGCCGCCCTCACAGGGATTGTTGCGGTAAAAGGCGTCAAAAATCACGGTTTCGTTACGGTCCTTATTTTTGAAATAGCCCTGCATCATCGTCAGTTCATACAGGTCGGTCATAAGTGTTAAATTTTGTCGGTCCATATTTTCCTCATTTCTGCGCAATAAACTGCGCATGATTTATTCCTGCGGGGTTATTGACTCGCTTTCAGGGGAACGATACTACCCTGCGGTTTCTGCCGCCTGCTTTACCCGCAGACAGTTTCTCTCGACTTTCTTAATCAGCTGGTTCATATTATATATTTTAACGCCTCAGAATGCAAGAGCTGTCCTTTATCATTTGGGGCTTCCCAACAAAAGGCCCCTGTGCTATAATACAGACACTCGATTCGGGTGTTCCTTATAGAATGGTATTTTCTGTGTATCTTTCAATTTTCGGGATATGTTTCCTAATAGCTTTTCGTAGAGGATTACTAAGGAGGCACTGATTCAATCAGCCTTTCCTTAGAGTTTCCGGCGGATGTAAGAATCAATAAAGGAGGGGTAATTTGGAGGAAATCGGTAGGATGCTGGAGGGCCGATACAGGCTTATCCGGCTTTTGGGAAAAGGAGGAGCCGCTGCCGTGTATCTGGCCCGGGACAGACGCAGCGGTAAGTATCGGGCGGTTAAAGAGCTGCGTAAGGGGAGGCGTACCTGGGCGGAGACGGCAGCCATGCTGCAAGACCTGTATCATCCCGGCCTGCCTCGCGTGTGGGAGACGATAGCGGGTCAGGGGGAGACAGTTTATGTGGTTATGGACTATGTGGAGGGAGTGTCGCTGGGCAGGCTGCTGCAGGAGGCAGGGCCTCAGTCCGCCCCGCAGGTAATAGAATGGGGAAAGCAGCTCTGTCGAATTTTGATTTATCTCCACAGTAGAAAGCCGCCGTTACTTTATCGGGATTTAAAGCCGGATAATATTATGCTGCAGGCGGATGGCATGCTGAAGCTCATTGATTTCGGGACAATTATGCAGGGCGGGGGGAGACAGAGGAATGATTGTCTGGGTACCAGAGGCTATGCGGCTCCGGAGCAGTATGTAAGAAGAGGGCGACTTGACCAGCGCACGGATATTTATTGCCTGGGGGTGACCCTGCATCGGCTGCTCACAGGCTGTCAGCCTGCCCGGGGAAGGGATGGGCTTTTGCCCCTGCGTCGATGGAATCCATCATTCTCGTCTGAACTGGAAAGAATCCTGATAAAATGCACCCGCAAATCCCCCCGGAGGCGTTATCGTTCCTGCCGGGAGCTTTTGGGGGCGCTGGAGAGGCTGTAAGAAAATTAAGGATGTATACGGGTTTGTGGAAAATTCAAATATTTTTATAGTAGACAATAGCATCCTCTATGAGGTATGATAAAAAATAGTCACGGAGGATACAAGAGAGTGAGAAAACTGAACCTGAGCAGAGAATATCCTTATGCTTATGAGACACATCTTCATACCAGTCAGGGAAGCGCCTGCGGGCGGTCTTCTGCAGACGCTATGGCAAGAGCCTGTAAGGAGGCCGGTTATACAGGCATTATTGTGACGGACCATTTCTTTTATGGCAATACGGCCATTGACCGGACCCTGCCCTGGACGGAATGGGTGGAGCGTTATTGCAGCGGCTATGAGCTTGCAAAGAAAACAGGGGATGAGATTGGATTGCAGGTATTTTTTGGCTGGGAGTCCAGTTATCAGGGCAATGATTTTTTGATATACGGTCTGGATAAGGAATGGCTGCTGGAGCATTATGAGATACGAGATGCTTCTGTTGCGGAGCAGTATGAGCTGGTACATCGGGACGGAGGACTTGTCATTCATGCGCATCCTTTCAGGGAGGAGCCTTATATCCCCCGGATTCGGTTGTTTCCCCAGTACGTGGACGGAGTGGAGGTCGTGAACGCTTCCCATGCAATCAAATTTCCTGAGCCGGGGGGTGGTTCTGTTTTTGATTCCAGGGCACTGGCTTATGCTCTGGAGCATGACTTTCCCCAGACGGGCGGCTCGGATGTTCACAGTGTAGAGCTGATTGGCGGAGGGATGGCGTTTCCCGCAAAGCTGAACAGTGTGCGGGATTTTATGGAGGCGGTAGTATCGAGAAAAGGCCGGGTGCTGCCGGGATTTTCTTCCTATCAATCATAGGAAATATTGTGTTACTGCGGAGGACGAAAGGGGATGAATTTCCTATGAGATAAAAAATAGGATGCGCACTTGTCCCCTTTGTTTTAGAAGGTAGTTGGGTTATTAACTATCATTATTATAAAAATATAATTTCAAGGAGGCAGAATGATGGGATTTTTAACAGGAAAGACGGCAATTATTACCGGGGCGGGAAAGGCAAGCTTGGAGGATGGCAGATGTGGTTCCATTGGTTATGGCATTGCAACCGCTTATGCGAAGGAAGGAGCGAACCTGGTCATTACCGGCAGAAATGTGCAGAAGCTGCAGGACGCCAAGGAAGAGCTGGAGAGCCAGTACGGTATTCAGGTGTTGACATTTCGGGCGGATGTAAATGCGGGAGTTGACAATGAGGCGATTGTAGCCAATGTGGTGAAGCAGACAGTGGAGGCTTTCGGGGATATTCATGTGCTGATTAACAATGCCCAGGCTTCTGCCTCCGGCGTGACGCTGGCAGACCATACCACAGAGCAGTTTAATCTGGCGCTGTATTCCGGTCTTTACGCTACCTTCTATTATATGAAAGCCTGCTATCCCTATCTGGCAAAGACCAAGGGGAGTGTGATTAACTTTGCCTCCGGCGCAGGGCTTTTCGGCAATTTCGGACAGTGCGCTTATGCTGCGGCCAAGGAAGGAATCCGTGGTCTGACCCGCGTGGCAGCTACCGAGTGGGGTAAAGACGGCATCAATGTAAATATTGTATGTCCTCTGGCATGGACTTCCCAGCTGGAGCAGTTTGAGAAGGCATATCCCGAGGCATTCAAGCAGAATGTGAAAATGCCCCCGATGGGTCACTACGCCGATGCGGAGCTGGAAATCGGCCGTGTCTGTGTGCAGCTGGCTTCTCCTGACTTTAAATATATGAGCGGCGAGACAATCACCCTGGAGGGTGGTATGGGATTAAGACCCTGATTGTGGCCCTTGGGGTGTCCTATAAAGCTCTGCAGACGGCCTTTAGTTCATAAAAATGAAGTGTGTCCGGGATTTTCGGACACACTTCATTTTGCATTACACTAAGGAAGCGCTGATTCAATCAGCTCTTCCTTAGAGCCTCCGGCGGATGCACACGGATTTACAGAGGAATTTGCCGCTTTGCGGCGCAAATCCGGTGCGGGAAACGCTTTCATAAGCGTTTCCACTATAAATATAAATACAAGTCTATCCCTTTTTTTGAAATTCTGATATTCTGGTAATAGGGCGGAACGGTTACGATTCTTTCAGATAATTTGAGCTGCAAAGCAGCGGGAAGGGAGGAGCAAATGAGTAAATTACCGGGGATTACAAGGCAGGCCGAGGAGCAGAGGCTGAAGGATACAATTGGGATTGCGGAGGGAAAGCTGGAGCGAACCAGGCAGGATGTGAAGAATCTGGCGGAGGAGCTTCATGAGATGCTGGAGGTTTATGACGAGAACGACAAGGAGGCCATGACTCTGTGGAATAACACGGATGCCCGATTTAAGGAGGTTAATCAGGAATTGAGACGGGCGGAGCAGGCCAGAAAGAAACCCTATTTCGGGCGCATTGATTTTATGGATAAGCAGATTGGAAAGGAGGAGGCCTATTATATCGGCCGTTCCGTGATTGCCAAAGACCCTGCTCACCCGGAGGTGATTGACTGGAGGGCGCCTGTGGCCGGTGTCTATTATGACAGTTCCCTGGGAGATGCGGTATACTCCGTGAAGGGAGAGGGGCGGTTCGAGGTAAAGCTGTTCCGAAAGCGTACTTATGAAATCGAGCAGGATGTACTAAAGGATTTTTACGATTCTGATGTGGTGGCCAATGATGAGCTGCTTACCAAGTATCTGGCAAAAAATAAAAAAGCGGTGCTGGGTGAAATCATAGCCACGATTCAGAAGGAGCAGAATGAGGCTATTCGAAAAAAGCCCCAGCACAATATGATAATACAGGGCGCAGCCGGCTCGGGGAAAACGACGGTGGCCATGCATCGGATATCCTATATCCTCTATAATTATGAGCTGGAATTTGCGCCTCAGGATTTCTATATTATCGGAAGTAATCAGGTGCTGTTAAATTATATTACCGGTGTACTGCCGGAGCTGAATGTCTATGGGGTGTCCCAGATGACAATGGAGCAGCTCTTTATCCGTCTGCTCTATGAGGATTGGGACAAAAAATATACGGTAAAGCCGGTGGTGAAGGGCGTTACGTCGCCTGTTAAAGGAACGGCGAAATGGTTTCAGGCGCTGGAAGGCTTCTGTGAAAGGTATGAGAGGGAAGTGATTCCCAGACGCGATGTGGTGATAGAGAAGAACGGTACGCTTCTGTTGTCCGGGGCTGCCATAGAGAAAATCTTAAAAAGAAGCAGGCATTTATCCCGGGCGGACAAAATCAGCAGGCTGACGGAGCATCTAATTGCGAAGCTGGAGAATGAAATCAGCGGCAAATATTATTCTTATCAGGCAGAGGAGAAGAAGCGGCTGAAGCGTTTTTATGAAAATTATTTTGGAAAGCGGGAGTGGAAGGGCTCAATTTTTGAAATGTATGACAGCTTTCTGCTGGAGCAGGCGGATAAGGGTATAGAGGTGGAGCTGCCGGGTACGGCTTTCGATGTATATGACTTGGCGGCGCTGGCCTATCTGTATAAGCGAATCAAAGAGACGGAAATTATCAGGGAGGCCGGTCATGTGGTGATTGATGAAGCGCAGGATTTTGGTATGATGGCATACTGTGCCCTGAAGTATTGCCTGAGTAAATGCACCTATACGATTATGGGGGATGTGGCCCAGAATATCTCTCTGGACTATGGCTTAAATGACTGGGAGGAGCTCAGGGAGCTTATGCTGCCCGACGAGTTTGATTATTTCGGACTTTTACAGAAGAGCTATCGAAATACCGTGGAGATTTCCCGTTTTGCGACGGATATTCTCCATCACGGCAGCTTCCAGGTATATCCGGTGCAGCCTATTATCCGTCATGGAAAGGAAGTGCGGGTGACGAGCTGTGGCTCTTATGAAGCTTTGATAGAGGAGACTGTTTCCACGGTGAAAGGATGGCAGCGGGAGGGAAAGGATACCATAGCCATAGTCTGCGGGCAAGGGGAGGAGGCCAAGAGGGTGACAAAGAGCTTAGCCGGCAGGATAGAGCTGCTGCCTAATGACCCGGCTTCCCTGGAATTTCATACAGGGGTGATGGTGTTGCCTTTGGAATATACCAAGGGCCTGGAATTTGACGCAGTCCTGATATTTGATGCATCTGTTGAGAATTATCCGAGCGAGGACGGCTATGTGAAGCGTTTATATGTGGCGGCCACAAGAGCGCTCCATGAGCTGGCGGTGCTGTATCAAGGGAAGCTTACCGGGCTGATTGCGAATCCTGTGTCCCGGGATAAGTTGAAAGAGGCGGTTATAGAGCCGAGTAAGACTGGGAGGAAGCCCCTGCAGGAGGAACCGGAAAAGACCCGAGCGGAGCTGTATATTCAGCAGGCCAGAGAGGGTGCAAAGGAGATGGATGAGCGTAATCAGATTGGGCCAAAGCGGATTGTGGTAAAGCAGAAGCAGACGTCCCCTGTTTCTGAGGGGAAGAAAACGGGAATGAGAGTGAAGATAACCGGAGACGCTGCCACGGTTCCTGCTTATCTGGAGAGGCGGAAAAAGGAGCTGGCAGCGCCGGAGTCGGCGAAGCTGTCAGGTGAATTTGGCGGGATGCCTGACAGTAAGGCGCTTCGCCCCGCAGGTCATGCCCGGATAGACTGTTCGGTGCGACTTTGTATGAAAGGGCCCGCTTATTATGATTTAATCAGCGGTTACGGAACCCTGCGAATCACTCCCATTTCTCCGGAAATCATCCGGATATGTTTTCTCAGGGGGCAGGGGGGCGCCTTTCCGGAAGTCCTTGAGGTATTTAAAAGACAGAACGTGCGTCATAAATATCGGGATTCCAGAGACGCCATTGAGCTGCTCACAGAGCGGGTCTTAGTCAGAGTGGATAAAAAAACCGGGGCGGTGGCATTTTTGACGCCTCAGGGTAAGCAGCTTTTGAGCGAACGGAGTAAGGAGCCCCGGCAGGTAGGGGAGCATCAGGTGTGGCTCTATTTTGACTGGGATAAGGGTGAAAATCTGATTGCCAGAGGAAGGCAGGATGAGGAGTTGCTTCAGATTGGCATGTCTGCCAGATATATTTCCTTTGGAGAAGAAAGCGGCAGGATGCCGGCGCTTGCTTCCGGCAGGGGATACGAGCTTTTGCTGCCGCCCGGTCACAAGGCGCTTTGCTGTAATATTGCCATGTACGGGCCCTATTTGTCTGTGGAAGGGACGGAACTGATAGATTATTATTTTAAGATGAAATAGTCCGGTATGGGAAGCGCCTGCGGAATTGACAGGCGCTTTGGTATACTTGTTATATTATGAGGTAAGGCTTATTGTCACGGCATAATCCTCCAGGATTTCTTCGGACTCCGGAAGTTCATATCCGTTCTCATCCCGGGCTTCGCGTATGGGAATCAGCGTTATTGTGGGAGAAGTGGCGTCGAAGCCGATAATCTCTAAATCCTGGGAGAAGCTTACGCTTGTGCTGGAGGCTTTGTGTTCCGCCGGCGTGCAGGATACGGAACGCATCCATTCATTGGGGGTGAGCCTGTTTCCCGAGGCATCTGCCAGAATATAATAGCCCCATTGCAGAAGCTCCGCTATGGAATCGTCTTTTACCTCCCAGTCCAGGTGCAGGTTGATGACGGAGGGCGCTATGCTTACATCATAAGAAACGAGTTTTCCGAAATCCAGTTCCATCTCATTGCCTGAAACCTGTGTGGAAGTGCCAAGCTTGGGAGATTCCACAGTAAAGGAGTAGTCGGTTTTGTTATGGCTGTCGGTGTAAAGGCTTACTTTCACATTTATGGTATCTGTGTCGGTTTTTTGCAGCGTCTCGTCTACGATGGTGACCTTGCACTCATAAATTCCGCTGTCCTCTACGGTTTCTGCCACATATTCCAGGCGGCTGTCAACGCCGTTGATGTAGACATGGTCTCCCAGGTCGAAATAATCGCCCGCCGGGTCGGCCCAGAACATCAGGGTGGAGCCGTCATAGTAGGCGTCCGTTACGGTAAACGGAGGCTCCGCTTGTTTGGCGTAGTCTGTTGCGCTCTTTTTCGCAGTCAATCCCGATGGAATGGGATATCCGATTTCCCCTTTGTGAACAATGGATTCTTCGACGGTCTGAGCATTGTGCTGCATTCCGGCAATCCACTTCTGGAATACCGGCAGATTGGCGGCAGCGGCAGTCCCTCCTGCCAATAGCAGACAGGCGGCGGCAGGTATCAACGCTTTAAAGGGTTTGAAAGCTTTCTTTTCTCTATTTTTGCGGGCAGCAGCGGAATGCGCATATGCCTCCTGCTCTACCATTCGACGAAAACGCTCGGGCGTCTTGGGAAAGCTTTTGTTTAGTTCCGCTGCAAAATCTTCATGATATGTTTTCATAATGTTCCTCCTCCATGATACGGCGTAAATCTCTTCGCCCCCGACACAGTCGACTTTTTACGGTTCCTGCGGGAATACACATGATTTTCGCAATCTCTTCTATGGAATATCCCTCCAGATAGTACAGTACCAGTGTCAGACGGGTCTCTTTTTTCAGCATATTCAAGGCGTTATACAAATCTGAATAGTCCGGAGCGCCAGCCCCTTCTTCTGGTTCCGTCAGCAGAGTCATTGTTTTTTCTCGCCTTTTCAGGATGCCGTAACACTCGTTTATCAGTATTCTGGTCAACCAGGTTTTAGCATAGGCTTCCTGACGCAGAGTGTTCAATTTGGCGAAGCCTGTGGCGATAGCTTCCTGTACGGCATCCTCACAATCTGTATCATTTTTCAGCATGGCCTTTGATATGCGGTAGAGGCTGTTCGTGCCGGCAATTACCATATTGGCAAAAGCTTCCTTGTCCATTGTGTTCACCTCCTCCTCGTCTTTCGTTTTATACCTATTAGAGAAAGAAATAAGAAAAAGGGTTGCAGGTTTCTGAGAAAATTTTGTTGAAGCTTTGTATTGAGTCCGTACAAAGGGACACAAAAAAGGGTAGTATGACTTTCTGAAGATACCAGATTGAAAAGCCAAACCTGTACTTTGACAACAGAAAATCGTTAAAAAGTCTATTTTATTCTTGCAAGGATGCTTCTGATAGTGGATGGTATTTATATCGATAATTGTCTGCCGGAAGGACCATCATAAATGAAAACATCGATTGCATAACGGAATACAATCGATGCTTATCACAGTTTATATTTCAATCCACATGCCGGAACAGTGAATCGCATGAGGCAGTCGTTACCGAATGAATTTCAGCCGGATAATCTGCACCTGTGCGTCTGCATGCTCGGGCATGACATAAATACTATATTATATTCGAGATGAAAAAACAAGAAAAAGGGCAAAACATAAAAAGGAAAATTTTGACAGAGGTTATTGACAGGGGTCATATAAAATGATATTATGTCGATAAACAAAAATAATATTGCTTATCACATTTTATGAACAAAATAAAGAGGGGGATGAGAGAGGAATGGGGGAAAGGTATTTTGCCCATATTCGAAACAGGGAGAATGGAGAGAAAGAGTTTCAATCTGTAAAACGGCATTGTGAAGCTACTGCAAAATATGCAAGGGAGTGTCTGGCACCGGTTTCCCTTGGGGAATCGGCATATTTGGCGGGACTGATTCACGATATGGGAAAGAGAACCGGTGCTTATCAGAATTATATTATCGCATGTGCAGAGGGAAAAAATCCGCCCAGAGGAAGCGTAAATCATACCTTCGCAGGCGTTCGGCTGTTGCTGGAGAAATTCCATTTAGATGAAAGAGCCGGAGGACGGGAAGAAAATGAGCGCAGTCTGGTCTGTGAGTGGTTGGCTTTTGCGGCAGGAGCGCATCATGGCCTCTTTGATTGTGTGGATATTCAACATCAATCAGGGTTTCAGCACAGAATAAAGAAAGCAGATATTGGTTATGAGGAAGCTGTGCAGGGCTTATGGGAAAACGGATTGTCGGAGCAGGAATTATCTATAAAATTTGAAAGAGCTTTAGAGGAAATGAAGCCATGTATTTCAAAGATGGCAGTTATGGCACAAAATAGCGGCGCCACAGACAGAAATGCACCGTCTGAGGAATTGTCCTTTTATTTTGGCTTTTTTGCAAGACTGCTCCTTTCGGCAGTAATAGAGGGTGACCGCAGAGACACGGCGGAGTTTATGAATGAATTTGTGTATCCGCAGTTTCCGGATAATAAAGAGGAATTTTGGAGCCGGGTGCTTTTTGGGGTAGAGGCGAAGCTGAATGACCTGGAGGACAGGACTCCGATACAGGCGGCCAGAAGAAAAATATCTAATCAGTGCAGAGCCTTTGCGGAGAATGGTCGGGGCGTTATTCGGCTGAATGTTCCAACCGGAGCAGGGAAAACCTTAAGTTCCCTTCGCTTCAGCTTGGCACATGCTGCCAAATGGGGAAAATCACGAATACTTTACGTCTCTCCGCTTTTGAGTATATTAGAGCAAAATGCAAAGGTTCTGCATGAGTTTATCGGGGAGGATAAAATTATCCTGGAGCATCATTCAAATGTTGTTCGGGAGCATATGGATGAAGATGAACTGGATATGCATGAACTGTTTGCGGAAAACTGGAATGTGCCAGTGATTATTACAACACTGGTACAATTGCTTAACACCCTGTTTTCTGGCAAAACGACTTGCATTCGACGTTTTCAGAGCTTGTGCAACAGTATTATTATAATAGATGAGGTTCAGACGGTTCCTGCTCATATGCTCAGCCTGTTTAACCTGGCAGTAAACTTTCTCGTAGAAATAGCCGGGGTGACAGTCGTTCTTTGTTCTGCTACTCAGCCCTGCTTTGAAAAAGCGTCCCATCCCATAAATGTACCTATCAGTGATATGGTTCCTTATCAGGAGCAGCTATGGGACAAGTTCAGAAGAACGAAGATAGCGTATGTCGGAAGCCGCAGCCTGGAGGAAATCCCGGAGCTTGCGTGGGAGATACTGGAACAGACAGATAGCCTGTTGATTGTCTGCAATAAAAAGGAGGAAGCGGAACGGCTGTTTCATTTTATATCTAAGGAAAATGTGAAATGCGTCCATCTTTCGGCGTCCATGTGTCAGGCGCATCGCAAAGCTGTGCTGGAGGAAGTGAAAGAGGCTTTGAAACGGATAGAAGAAGCCAAAAAGAAAGGATGCAGGAATATACAAAAACTGGTATGCGTGTCAACTCAGGTAATAGAGGCAGGAGTAGACATTTCCTTTTCGAGCGTGATACGACTGGCGGCCGGGATGGACAGTGTAGTACAGGCGGCCGGGCGATGTAATCGGAATGGGGAAAGCGCAGAGCCCATGCCGGTGTATGTGGTGCGGTGTCGGGATGAGCAGCTGGGATTTTTGGAGGATATAGAAAGAGGGAAGGACGCAACGCTGGAATTGCTGGAAAACTATGAAGGCGCTCCCGAAAAGTATGGTAACGATTTGACCGGAGACAGAGCAATTGAAGAATACTATCATATATTGTATCGCGAGATGAGACAGAAGGTAAAATATGAGGATTTCGTGGTTAAGGAAAATGGGCAGATACTGACGATATTTTCCTTGCTTTCGGATAACAGGGATTTACGGTCGGACAGTGATTCGGCAGTCGGGAGTTATATGCTGCAGCAGGCATTCCGACTGGCAGGGAAACTGTTTCAGGTGTTTGACAGGGAGACAACGGATGTGCTGGTTTCGTATGGGGAAGGAGGGGAGATTATTCAAGAATTATGTTCGGAGCGTGCCGTCTATCAGCCAGTCCGTATGAGAGAATTGCTGGATAAGGGAAAGGCGTATACCATTTCGCTCTATCGGTATCAGGTGGAAATTCTGGAGCGTCAGAATGCATTGTATTCTGTTTGCGGCGGCAGGGTCATGGTATTGCAGGATAATTATTATGATGAGAATACAGGATTGACCTTATCTGCAGGTGGCAGTACGTTTTTGGAGGAATAGAAACCGGCATATTCAGTGTTCTTTAATCGGCAGATTGTGCAGGGGCTGTCGGCGCGGAGTCGGTTGAAAATGAAAGGACAGCGTGTAAAGGAGGAATAGTATGGAACATTCTAATATGCAGCATCCTAATATTGTGGAGTTTCAAGTGTCGGGAGCATATGGCCTGTTCTCTGACCCGATTATGCGTGTAGGGGGCGAGAAATGTACTTATCAGATACCTACTTATGAAAGTATAAAAGGTATTCTTGCATCCGTATACTGGAAACCTACAATTATCTGGTACATTGATGCAGTCCGGGTTATGAATCCGATTCAGACGGAGGTGAAGGGCATTCGGCCCATTAAGTATTATGATGAAAAAAATGATTTAGCCTATTATACCTATCTGAAGGATTGCTGTTATCAGGTGCGGGCGCATTTTGAGTGGAATGAAAACAGATTGGAGCTAAAGCAGGACAGAAACGAAAACAAGCATCATGAGATAGCGAAGAGAATGATTCGGAGAGGTGGGAGAAGGGATGTATTTCTGGGCACCAGAGAATGTCAGGGTTATGTGGAGCCTTGTATATTCGGAGAGGGAAAAAGCGCTTATGAGGATATTCCGGAGTTGAGTTTCGGCCTGATGTATCATGGAATGACTTATGCGGATGAAGCTTATTCCGAGGATACAAGGGGAAAGATGACCGCTAATTTCTGGTATCCGGTAATGAGGAAAGGCAGTATCTCCTTTTTGAGACCGGAAGCTTGTCCGCTTCATAAGACCCTTAGAGAAATGAATAAGAAGTCTTTTGGAGTAATGCAGAAGAATTTTTCGGGTTTGCAGGAATGGGGAGAGGTGATGTAAATGGGAATTATGCAGAAAGCTTTAGAGGCATATGAGTGTCATTCCGAATATGCCGGGCAGGCCAGAGAAGAACATGAGACGCTGGCGCCGGTGGCGCATATGATTGCCGGTGTACAGATTGAGATTACAGTCAGTGGAAATGGGAAATTTATAGATGCCAAGAGTGTGGATAAACGGAAGATAATTATTCCTGTGACAGAGGAATCTGCCGGAAGGACGAGTAAGCCCTGTCCCCATCCATTATGTGAGCAGCTATGCTATCTTGCGCCTTATGAGGAAAAACGTCACGAAATGTATCTGGAACAGTTGAAGCAATGGATGGAATCGGAATATACCCATCCGAAACTGGAGCCAATCTATCTATATGTAAAGAGCGGAACCATTTTGCAGGATTTGGCGGAGGATGGAGTCATCAAGCTGACGGATAAAGGCATTCCTGAAAAAGAAAAGCAAATGGTTTGCTGGCGTGTGATGGGCGAGGAAGCGGGAGAGGGGGAGTCCAGTGCCTGTTGGCTGGATAAGAAGCTGATTCAGAACTATATATCTTATTACCGGGAAGCTTGTAATAAGGCCGAAAAAGGACTTTGTATGG
Organism: Roseburia sp.; assembly: GCA_023667765.1. Taxonomy (GTDB): domain Bacteria; phylum Bacillota; class Clostridia; order Lachnospirales; family Lachnospiraceae; genus Acetatifactor. Next base: position 50,397 of record JAMOZS010000009.1, read on the forward strand.
TTACGGGAGAACTGTCTGTCTTGGCAAAACAGCATCCCAAAGGGATAGTTTCCAAGTACGGGAACGCAAAACTTGTTTCGGCAAATGACCAGAAGGGTTTTACTTACCGGGGAAGGATAACCGAGGATTGGCAGGCTGCGACAGTGGGCTATGAGGTCTCTCAAAAGGCGCATAATGCTCTTCAATGGATAGCGTCGGAACAGAGGGTGATGTTTGGCGGACGTACCTTCATATGCTGGAATCCTCAGGGGAAAAAGCTGAAGAATCCGGCGGATGTGTTTCTGCAGCAGGATGAGCAGGATGAGCCTATTACGGAACCGTCTGATTATAAGCAGCAGCTATACAATACCTTAGTAAGCTTTCAGACAAAGCATCAGCTAACAGGCACAGAGACGGCTGTTATTGCGGCTCTTGATGCTGCCACTACAGGAAGGCTGGCGATGACATATTATAATGAACTGAAGGTATCCGATTTTTTGAAAAGATTATGTGACTGGGATGCAACCTGTTATTGGATAAACGGTAAATTTGGAATACAGTCGCCGCCGTTGTGCAAAATAATAAACTGTGCATATGGCACCCAGCGAGAAGAGAAGGGAAGCACTCGTATGGTTGCGGACGAGCGGGTTATGTGTCAGCAGATGCAGAAGCTGCTGGATTGCCGGCTTAGGGGAGGGAGAATTCCTGTGGATATAGTACAGGCTTTAGCAAGAAAAGCTTCAAATCCTCAGGCCTATGAGCGTAATTGCTGGTATCAGATTTTGTATATAGCGTGTGCTGTGATACGAAAGAATCGAAGTGACAGATATAAGGAGGAATGGACAGTGGCATTAGATGAAAACAATAAGAATCGTAGTTATCTGTTTGGCAGATTGCTTGCAATCGCCGAGAAAGTGGAAGAGGACGCTAACAGGAGGAGCGGCGCTGCCTCGGAGGATAAGAATGAAAGTAAGGGAACGAAATCCACAAATGCGTCCAGAATGCAGGCAGTTTTTTCCAAGAGGCCTATGTATGCCTGGAGAATCCTGCATGAAAAGCTGGAACCTTACTATCGTCGGTTAAAGCCGGGAAGCATACAGTATTATAAAAGATTAATAGCGGGTATAGCGAATCATTTGGATGAGAAAACCTCGGAGTTGAATCATCCGCTGGAGGACATTTACCTTTTGGGTTATTACCACCAGAGGCAGGCTTTGTATGGAGCCAAAGAGCTGGCAGATTCAGATGAGACGGAAGGAAAAGATGATACGAACTAAGGAAACGCTTTAATCAGCGTTTTATGTAATAATGATGCAAGTTAAACGAAAAAAAGGAGGATTCTGCAATGAGTGTACTTGAAAATAAAATTGATTTTGTGGCGGTAGTTTCGGTGAGGAACGCTAATCCTAACGGAGACCCTTTGAATGGAAATCGTCCTCGGACAAATTATGATGACTTTGGCGAAATTTCGGATGTATGTATTAAGCGAAAAATCCGGAATCGCATGCAGGATATGGGACAGAGTATTTTTGTACAGAGTGACAGTCGTAAAAATGATACATATGACTGTCTGAGTAAGCGGGCGTCCGGTGTGCTGGGTAAGATTAAGGATAAGGAGGAGTATGCGAAGAGGGCGTGTGAAGAATGGTTGGATGTTCGTACCTTTGGACAGGTGTTTGCATTTAAGGCAACTGATAAAGACGGCGTGTCTGTGGGAGTGCGTGGGCCGGTTTCGATTCATCTGGCGGACAGTGTTTTCCCGGTAGAAGTGGAAACCATGCAGATTACCAAAAGTGTGAACAGTGAGCCGGGAGAGAAAAAGACATCTGATACTATGGGTATGAAGCATTTTGTGCGCTATGGGGTCTATCTGATAAAGGGTACTATTAATGTACAGCTTGCTGAAAAGACCGGTTTTTCTCAGGAGGATGCAGATGTGATGAAGGAATGCTTACGGACATTATTTGTAAATGACGCTTCTTCAGCCAGACCGGAAGGTTCCATGGAGGTGGTAAAATTATTCTGGTGGAAGCATCATTGTAAAGAGGGGCAGTATTCTTCTGCAAAAGTACATCGCTCTCTCAAGGTGGAACAGAGAGAGAAAGTGGTACAGCCGGATGGATCTTTGAATGAAGCGTATCAAAACAATATTGTGATAGCTGACTGCCTGGAGAACTATGCGATTGTGCTTGAGCCCATGGACGGATTGGAGCCGGAAATTATAGATGGAATATAAGGAAGAGGATTTTTTACAGCTTTCGGGTCTGCAGCATTTTGCCTTTTGCAGGCGTCAATGGGCATTAATCCATATGGAACAGCAATGGGCGGAAAATTATCATACGGCGGATGGCAGAATCATGCACAAAAATGTTCATGACGGAGATTTTAAGGAAACACGACGAGATTGTATTATTACACGGGCTATGCGTATTCATTCGGCAGCTCTGGGGGTGTCTGGAGAGTGTGATGTTTTGGAATTTCATTTGGGAAATAACGGTATTGAGTTGCCAAACAGAGCAGGGCTCTGGCAGCCATTTCCCGTGGAGTACAAGAGGGGAGCGCCCAAAAGCGATAATTGGGACATGCTTCAGTTGTGCGGACAGGCCATGTGTCTGGAAGAAATGCTTTGCTGTGACATCCCTAATGGAGCGCTGTACTATGGGGAGACGCATAGACGGCAGGATGTATATTTTGAAGACGCTTTGCGGAAACAGGTCAGAACTCTGTTTCAGGAAATGCACGGATTGTATTCCAGAGGTATTACGCCAAAGGTTAAGCCTACAAAAGCTTGTAATGCCTGTTCCCTGAAGGAGCTATGTCTGCCGAAGCTTATGCGGAAAAAATCGGCATCCGGCTACATAAAAGAGCATATGGAGGAAGCGGATGAAACATTTGCTTAATACGCTGTTTGTAACGACAGAAAATGCTTATTTGTCCTTGGACGGAGAAAATGTGGCGGTAAATCAGGATAAGGAAATAAAGGCGAGATATCCGCTGCATATTTTGCAAGGTATTATTTCTTTTTCTTATGCAGGTGCCTCGCCGGCTTTGATGGGAGCATGCGCGGAGAGAAACATTACTTTGAGTTTTTGTACGCCTTACGGGAAATTTTTGGCCAGAGTTTGTGGGGAGAGTAATGGGAATGTATTGCTTCGGAGGACGCAGTATCGTATAGCGGATAATCCACTGGCAAGTTGCCGTATTGCCAGAAATTTTATTTTCGGTAAGGTTTATAATAGCCGAAAAAGTGTGGAACGAACTTTGCGTGACCATAAGTTTCGGGTGAATCAGGAGAAACTGGAGAATTCTGTGGGGCAGTTAAAAACCTCGCTTCCGGTTATTGCAGAGGAAACATCGCTGGAATCCTTACGAGGATTGGAGGGCGCTGCCGCCATGGTTTATTTTGATTGCTTAGACGAAATGATTTTGAACCATAAAGAAGATTTTTTCTTCCACGGAAGAAGTCGTAGGCCTCCTGCGGACAGATTTAATGCGCTTTTATCCTTTGCTTATAGCCTGTTGGGAAACGAATGTGCGTCAGCGCTAGAAGCGGTGGGTTTGGATTCTTATGTTGGTTTTATGCACAGGGACAGACCGGGTAGGACATCTTTGGCATTGGATTTGATGGAGGAATTACGTCCCTGTTTTGCAGACAGATTCGTGCTGACAATGATTAACAATCGTGCGATTTCACCTGAGGATTTTGAAGTAAGGGAAAATGGAGCGGTATTGTTAAAGGAACAGGCACGGCGCAGTTTTTTGCGGCAATGGCAGCAGAAAAAACAGGATGTTATTACACATCCCTATCTGGACGAAAAGCTTCCCTGGGGCTTGGTACCTTATATGCAGGCATTGTTATTGGCCCGATATCTGCGGGATGACTTGGATGCGTATCCTCCGTTTTTTTGGAGGTAAAAGTAAATTTTTACCCGGTAGATTTGCGCAAGCATTGTATGATGTGTGGGAAATAGCGCAGAAGGAGGGAAAACATGTTAGTGCTGATTACATATGATGTAAATACGAAAGATGCATGTGGCAGTAAGCGTTTGCGACAGATTGCAAAGCAATGCGTTAATTATGGTCAAAGGGTTCAGAATTCCGTGTTTGAGTGCTTGCTGGATGCAGCTCAATGCCGGGTGTTGCAGGATAAGCTGCTGTCGATTATGGATAAGGAGAAGGACAGCCTCAGATTTTATTATCTGGGCAATAAATATGAAACAAAAATTGAACATTATGGCAAGGATGAGGGGTATGCGCCTGAAGGGGTTCTGATGGTTTGACTGCGAAGCCTAAGCGCCCATATATTTCTGGGCAGGTTCGCGCAATGATTGTGAAGGAAAAGGAGGATATTTTTAATGATATACTTAAAGAAGTAAAGGTAGTTATGATAGATTTGTGAATATTGCGAGAAAAGGAAATACTGTGTTATTTTTTTTCGGTAATATTTGCTGTCTCACTCCGCATGGAGTGAGTGGATTGAAATAATAGCACGAAAAGCCTTAAACAATACTTTCCTTGTCTCACTCCGCATGGAGTGAGTGGATTGAAATATACTGTAGATATTATCCTTAGAATGGTATGTATGTCTCACTCCGCATGGAGTGAGTGGATTGAAATATGTACTACCTTAGTCATAACACCATACAATTTTGTCTCACTCCGCATGGAGTGAGTGGATTGAAATATCTGTTTTCAGTTTCTTCATTTCAAGTAATTGGTCTCACTCCGCATGGAGTGAGTGGATTGAAATAGCACATCAAGCAGATTAGGGATAGTTTCCAAGCGTCTCACTCCGCATGGAGTGAGTGGATTGAAATGATTAAATTTATTGAGTATGTGAATGGAGATATGTCTCACTCCGCATGGAGTGAGTGGATTGAAATAAAAATATTTTCCTTGCATTTGGTAACCAATCTGCGTCTCACTCCGCATGGAGTGAGTGGATTGAAATATGCGTTAGTTACAATATATCACGGAAAAAACGGTCTCACTCCGCATGGAGTGAGTGGATTGAAATACCGTACCAGAGCGCAACCATGTACGCTAACGCGTCTCACTCCGCATGGAGTGAGTGGATTGAAATTATCATAGATATCAGTAGATGTCTATAGATATCTGTCTCACTCCGCATGGAGTGAGTGGATTGAAATAATTATGGAAACAACAGACTGGGAAGAGGTAGCGGTCTCACTCCGCATGGAGTGAGTGGATTGAAATGTTGGATTGAGACCTTCCTTCCAAAACATCCATAGTCTCACTCCGCATGGAGTGAGTGGATTGAAATAATGTCTGCTCGGTTGTCAGTTCCGCCGTCCGTTGTCTCACTCCGCATGGAGTGAGTGGATTGAAATACAAACTCTATTGCATCAGGATCCCAACCATCCGTCTCACTCCGCATGGAGTGAGTGGATTGAAATTTTTCGCTTTTGGCGTAATTGAAGCCGATAAACTGTCTCACTCCGCATGGAGTGAGTGGATTGAAATAAAAAATCCCCCGTCATAGTCCGCACTCTCCACCGTCTCACTCCGCATGGAGTGAGTGGATTGAAATATCAGATACCAGTGTGTAGCCGGAAACCAGACCTGGTCTCACTCCGCATGGAGTGAGTGGATTGAAATACCACCTAAACGGAAGAGGCTGCGTATACCATACGTCTCACTCCGCATGGAGTGAGTGGATTGAAATAAAATCTAGTATAACAGAAAAATCAAATGGAGGAAGTCTCACTCCGCATGGAGTGAGTGGATTGAAATGCAAACCTTCCAGCACTCGCAAGTATCAATGCCCGTCTCACTCCGCATGGAGTGAGTGGATTGAAATACCTTCCTGCCCGTCCAGCCGATAGCTCAGCTTATGTCTCACTCCGCATGGAGTGAGTGGATTGAAATACAAAATGCGGTTGACTATGTATGCCGGGTATGGGTCTCACTCCGCATGGAGTGAGTGGATTGAAATTCCGAATACGTCTGTTATCTTCAATCTTCATCATGTCTCACTCCGCATGGAGTGAGTGGATTGAAATAAATGTATCGCTTTTAAAGACAACATTATAGTAAGTCTCACTCCGCATGGAGTGAGTGGATTGAAATGCTTTCTATACACTTGGCTTTTGCTGTGGCTATGCGTCTCACTCCGCATGGAGTGAGTGGATTGAAATGCTATAACTAGATATTTTTTTCATATTCTTCTCGTCTCACTCCGCATGGAGTGAGTGGATTGAAATACGGGTACTAGAGGGCTTACGAGTGCCCGAGGAAGTCTCACTCCGCATGGAGTGAGTGGATTGAAATAAATGTATCGCTTTTAAAGACAACATTATAATAAGTCTCACTCCGCATGGAGTGAGTGGATTGAAATAGTAAAAAGACATGTGTTATGATATTGTAAAAGGGTCTCACTCCGCATGGAGTGAGTGGATTGAAATCTATACAGTAGGCTTTTGCTGATGAGTGACACGCGTCTCACTCCGCATGGAGTGAGTGGATTGAAATAAAATCTAGTATAACAGAAAAATCAAATGGAGGAAACGTCTCACTCCGCATGGAGTGAGTGGATTGAAATCCTTCTATCCAAGCGAATACCGTGAAGAAGAGCAGTCTCACTCCGCATGGAGTGAGTGGATTGAAATACCACCTAAATGGAAGAGGCTGCGTATACCATACCGTCTCACTCCGCATGGAGTGAGTGGATTGAAATAAAATCTAGTATAACAGAAAAGGAGAAAAAAAGAGTCTCACTCCGCATGGAGTGAGTGGATTGAAATATAGGATGTGACGGAGGAAACACCTGTTGTAGAGGTCTCACTCCGCATGGAGTGAGTGGATTGAAATGCTGAAATGTTAATCTCACGCATTGTTTTTAAATGTCTCACTCCGCATGGAGTGAGTGGATTGAAATGGACATTTTTGTTATTGCCAGTAATCATGCAGAGTCTCACTCCGCATGGAGTGAGTGGATTGAAATGGAGCACCGGCCAACATTGCGCTTACTGCTCTATACGTCTCACTCCGCATGGAGTGAGTGGATTGAAATAGTTTGCGGCTGGGGTTTAATACATCTATATCCGTCTCACTCCGCATGGAGTGAGTGGATTGAAATATGGTGCAATCCTACTATGACGCTGATGAAATGGAGTCTCACTCCGCATGGAGTGAGTGGATTGAAATGCAAAGGGTGTGATAGCCGCAAGAGGAAATATATGTCTCACTCCGCATGGAGTGAGTGGATTGAAATAAATTATTTCCGGTTTTAAAAAGGAGGATACATGTCTCACTCCGCATGGAGTGAGTGGATTGAAATTTTAATATTTGCCAGTATAAAACCGGCTGGAATGGTCTCACTCCGCATGGAGTGAGTGGATTGAAATGGTGTATTTGACGCATAAACATGATATGCCTGGAGTCTCACTCCGCATGGAGTGAGTGGATTGAAATAGATATTACAGCCTACAGCAGGCCAGTGGATAGAGTCTCACTCCGCATGGAGTGAGTGGATTGAAATGGGAGACATTTGAAGAATGGGGCGAACTTCCAGGTCTCACTCCGCATGGAGTGAGTGGATTGAAATTCTATTATATCAACGCAGCAGATTCAGACCTTGGTCTCACTCCGCATGGAGTGAGTGGATTGAAATGTTCCTCCAGCTGTATTCTGCGGCTCTCCATCTCAGTCTCACTCCGCATGGAGTGAGTGGATTGAAATCCGTATCCGCAAAATAAGGTTTAGCAACGCCAGGTCTCACTCCGCATGGAGTGAGTGGATTGAAATAAATTTGCGGCTTCAAGCGTGTTTCTGCTGCCGCGTCTCACTCCGCATGGAGTGAGTGGATTGAAATAGATAGTCATAGAACCGCCCGGACACATTTTCCTGTCTCACTCCGCATGGAGTGAGTGGATTGAAATCGCACTATGCTTATTGGCCTGGCATGTAAACAAAGTCTCACTCCGCATGGAGTGAGTGGATTGAAATCCCCTTCAAATCTTCCCTTATATCATATACGGATAGTCTCACTCCGCATGGAGTGAGTGGATTGAAATAGATAGTCATAGAACCGCCCGGACACATTTTCCTGTCTCACTCCGCATGGAGTGAGTGGATTGAAATTTGTCCACCACTTTTTAAATGGCGCTCTATTCTTGTCTCACTCCGCATAGAGTGAGTGGATTGAAATTTGTCCACCACTTTTTAAATGGCGCTCTATTCTTGTCTCACTCTGCATAGAGTGAGTGGATTTAAATCAATACTGGAAATATGATATTAGGAAACGTAAGAGGCTCTCTCTGCCGATATTGTCATATTCGGATTGCAATGACCGTATTTCCGCAAACAGGACAGCGTACCCATTCTGTTTCTATCATCTTTTCTCACCCCTTTCAAAGCCACGATATAGGTAAAATCCTAATACAGCATTAAAGCCTGTGGCAGCAAATACACTGAAACGTTCTGGAATACCAAAAAATTTCCTCGGAACAATATTTGTGCCAATAGCTCCCGCAAACATGAGAAGTAACGCTATGGTCGCCCAAACTGCCAAAGAGCGATATTGTCTGTTCCGATACCCGCCAACCATGATAACAATGAGAGAAACGATAGAAAGCAGCACCACAAGCACCGTCACAACATAAATGTGCATAACATCTTGAAAAGCTCCTGCGTTTCCGCTGTCTGATAATGGGAACATTGCATACCCGACATTCGATACCCAGTTCATAACCGCAAAAAGATAAATACCTATGCGAAGCGTTTTTGTCAGCTTCCCTTGAATGAAGACGCAGACCAATGTAACGGAAACGACACCGCATACACCATATAAAGATGAAAGCTGCTGCCATAGCATTTGTGAGGGTGCATTACTCGCGCTCAAATCACTTACAGCCTGTGCCATCCAGTTATAGCCAGGATAGGCAAGCGGGGCAAATATAACCGCCGCCGTATAGGATAGCAACGACAATAAACCTAAAAGTCCTAATCTGTTAATCAAAGTTTTTTTCATCATTCATTCCCTCCATATTGATTGCAAAACCATTTTATAAATTCTTGTATCATACTTTGCGAAACAGGCTCACCGGAACAGGAACAGTCAAATTGATAATCCATCATGGCATGAATTGTCATAGCAAAAGAAGTCGCTGCCATATCAACGCTGTCAATGCTGATTTTTCCATGCGCCTGTAACGCATAGAAAAGGTTTTTTGTCGCAATTATCATTCGCCTTGTTTCCTCTGCCATAATCTTAGCAGCGTTAGGGTTAATTGCTCTTTCTGAATAAATCACCTTGTAAAACAAAAACATTTTCCCGCTGCTATTCATATTCACATAATTTGATACGCTTTGTTGCAACGCTTCTTCCATGCTTTTATCTTTGACGAATTCCCCATAGTCAATATCCGTTAAAGATAAGACTTCCTTTGACTTATCTCTGAAATACTGATACATAGCTTCTATGATTTCTTCTTTCGATTTGAAATGATTGTATAACGATGGCTTCCGTATTCCGATTTTTTCTGCTATCTGTGCCATAGATACGTTGCTTAGTCCGTTCTCGGCTGCAAGCTCTAAGGTTACAAGCAGAATTTCTTCTTTTCTGTTCAT